>JBNMJK010000026.1:0-32088 GCA_050873765.1 Sodaliphilus sp. | reverse complement strand
GGCAGCCACCAACAAAAATCTCGAAACCGCCATTCAGCAGGGGAAATTCCGCGAGGACCTCTACTATCGCCTCTGCTCTGTGCGCATCGACATACCTTCGCTGCGCCGCCGTGGCGACGACATTTGGCTCTTGATCCGGAAGTTCAGCCACGACTTCTCCGAAAAATACCGCACGCCCGAAGTGGAATACACCGACGAGGCCAAGAAGGCGATGCTCGACTATCGCTGGCCTGGCAACGTGCGCCAGCTCAAAAACGTGGCGGAGCAGATTGCGCTCTTTGAGGCAGGCAACACACTCTCGGCATCGGGAGTGGGCAAATACCTGCCATCAGACGGCGACGGATCGCTGGTGAGCGTGAGCGACGCGCAATTCGACTACAAGAAGGACCGCGAGTGGATTATCAGAATGATTCTCAAGCTCCAGCAAGATGTGATGAAGATGCAGGAGCTGATGAGCAAGCACCAGATGCCTGCCACCACCACGCTTCACCTGGGCGATGAGCTGGAACTGCTCAAACGCGACACCCTCAAGCTCTCCAAAACGGGGGTGGGCACCGCCGACGACAACGACAAGAAGGTAATCGACATCAACAGCCACGGCGACACTGTTGAGCCCACCAAGCCAGCCTTCACCCCCGCGCCTTATGCGATGGAGGTGGAAGCGCACGTCAAAACCCTCGACGAAACAGAGCGTGAAACCATCACGCGCGCCCTTGAACGCAACAACGGCCGACGCAAGCGCACCGCCGAAGAACTCAACATTTCCGAACGCACGCTCTACCGCAAAATCAAGGAATACGGACTGGAGTCGAGAAATCAGCGCAGCAAATGATGAAAAACTTTGCCAACATATTCCGCCGTTCCGTGGCTGTGGTGCTGCTGCTTGCAGTGGCGCAGTCGTGCCGTGTGTATAACTTCTACAAGTTCAACGGCGCGTCGATTGATTATAATGTATATAAAACGGCGTCGTTCAGCGATTTTCCAATTCGCGCGGCATTGGTGTATCCGCCCTTGCAGCAAATGTTTGAAAACAAGCTCCGCGATATGGTGGCGCAGAACACCCGGCTTCGGGTGATCGACTCGCCCAACAGCGATGTGAGAATGGAGGGCGAAATCACCGCCTACAACCTCACGCCGCAGGCGGTGGGCGAAGATGCCTACGCCAGCAAGACACGCCTCACCATCACTGTGCGCGTGAAATATATCGACAACAAGAACCCGGCGCTCAGCACCGACCAGAGCTTCTCGGCCTACCGCGACTTCGACAGCAGCCAAATGCTCTCCGATGTGCAGGACGAGCTTTGCGCCCAAATCTGCGACGACCTCAAGGATTTGATTTTCAACGCCACGTTCGGCAACTGGTAGTCTTCACACACCCACATTTTTAATTATTTATCATCTCCTTCATGGATATACTTAAAAATATACAGGAATATATCGCCGACCCTCAGCTCCCCATCACCAAGGAATGGCTTGATGAGGCACAGAAGCAGTATCCCTACTTCAATTTGCCTGCGCTGCTCTATCTGAAGCAGCACGGCATCGATGGCCACGACCAGACCCTGGCCCGCCTCGCCATCACCAGCGCCGACCGCAAGGTGCTGGCCATGCACCTTGGCGACGATGCCGAGCTTTTCCGCGACTTCTACCCACAGGAGCAGCCGCAGGAGGCAGCCACTTCCACCACCCACGCCATCGACATGTTTTTAGACGCATTCGGCTCCGGCAGCCAGAAGGAAGTGGAGGTGCTCGAGAATATGATTTTCAACCCCACGCCCGACTATGCCGACATTCTCGCTGCCGAAGAGCAGCAGGGCACTGCCACCGGATCGGGCACCGCCGCCGGGGGCGAGAGTGCGCAAGATGCCCTCATCAGCAGTTTTATAGCTAAGGAACGCGAAAAGGAAAAGGAGGTGGAGCACCTGCCGCAGCAGCATGTGGAAGAGGAAGAAGCCGCCGAGGTGGCCGATGCGCCCATCGAGCAGCCCGCCGAGCGCGACAATACGATGCTGAGCGAAAGTTTGGCAAAAATGTATATCAAGCGGCGCAATTATTCTAAGGCTCTTGAAATTATTGAGAATATAAATTTGAATTTTCCAGAAAAAAGTATTTACTTTGCAGACCAAATTCGTTTCTTGCGTAAATTGGTACTTAACGAAAAAACTAAAAAATAAAAGATTATACATTTAAAAAGACATGAACGCTATTTTTGCAATTTTAATTACTCTCGCAGCATTATTGCTGATCGGTGTGGTTCTTATTCAAAAGTCGAAAGGCGGTGGCCTGGCCACCAACGTGAGCAGCTACAACCAGATAGCTGGCGTGCGTAAAACCACCGACTTCATTGAGAAGGCCACTTGGAGCCTGGCTATCTTCATTTGCGTGCTGAGCATTTTCGCATGCATTATGTCGAAGAGCGCCGACGCTAATCAGGGCACCTCTCTCTCCACTCCAAAGACTGAGCAGCAGCAGGGCACCGGCATCCCTACCTCAGGTCAGGGCCAGCAGCCAGCAGCTCCAGCCAACGGCGGCAAGTAAGAGAGCGAGCGAGAGAACGGCTCAGCCGAACACAGCGAAACATACAGCATAGCGCCCGTGCAAATGCCACAGGGCGCTTGTTTTGTTGTATTTTATCGGGCTGTTCTGCTTATTTCTGAAAAAATATTTATCTTTGTGCGAAAATAAACAGTGAATCTTTGTAGTTTTCTCGCACATCATTACGTCTGATATATAAAAAAAGCGGGGGCGCAGCGTGATTCGGAAGTTCAATGCCTGGCTCCACCACCTCCCCAGAATGTGACATTGACTATTCATTAAATTCAATTACACTATACTAAATTAATCAATTATGAAACTCAGAAACTTATTTGCGTTTGTCTTTGCCCTTGTGGCGGCTGTGGCAATTGCGCAGGCCCTGCCCGACGTGCCCGCCGACACCGCTATCCGCACAGGCAAGCTCGCAAACGGACTCACTTACTACGTGCGTCACAACAACTATCCTGAGCACCATGTGAATTTCTACATCGCCCAGCGTGTGGGATCTATTCAAGAAGAAGAGAGCCAGCGAGGCTTGGCCCACTTCCTGGAGCACATGGCGTTTAACGGCACAGAGCACTTCGCCGGCAATGGTGTGATCGACTACACCCGCACCCTCGGTGTGGAGTTTGGCCGCGACCTCAACGCCTACACCGCCGTTGACCAAACCGTTTACAACATCAACGACGTGCCTTCCGCACGCCAGAGCGCGCTCGACTCCTGCCTGCTCATCATCAAGGACTGGTCAAACGGTCTGCTGCTTGAGGGCAAGGAGATTGACAAGGAGCGTGGTGTGATTCACGAGGAATGGCGTTTGCGCTCCTCTGCATCACAGCGTATGCTCGAGCGTAATCTCGAGAAGCTCTATCCTGGCTCTAAGTATGGCAAACGTATGCCTATCGGCTTGATGAGCGTGATCGACAACTTCAAATACGACGAAATCCGCAACTACTATAAAAAGTGGTACCGTCCCGACAATCAGGCTGTGATTGTGGTGGGCGACATTGATGTGGACTACACCGTAAAGAAGATTAAGGAAATGTTTGGCTCTATTCCTGCCCCTGCCGCTAATGCAGCCAAGGTGGTCGACGAACCGGCGCCCGACAATCCAGAGGCCATCATCGTGGTTGACAAGGACAAGGAGCAGCGCATGAATGTGGTGCAAGTGGCTTGGAAGCACGATGCCTATCCTGAAGCTGAGAAAAACAGCGTGGAATACTTGCTCATCGACTATGCAAAGTGGTGTATCAACCACATGCTCAACGAGCGCCTGAACGACAAGGCACAGGAGGCCGACTGCCCATTTATCCAGGCAAGCGCCTACGATGGCAACTATATCTTCGCCAAAACCAAAGACGCCTTCAACTTGAGCATTCTTCCTAAGGAAGGCAAGATGGCTGAAGCTGTGAAGGCTGCCACTGTGGAGGCTTTGCGCGCACAGAAGTTTGGCTTCACCGCCACTGAATATGCCCGCGCCAAGGCTGAATACCTCAGCCAGCTCGAAAAGCAATACAACGAGCGCAACAAAATCGACAACGACAACTTTGGCCGCCAGTGCGCCAGCAATTTCCTTGAAAAGGAACCTCTCACCTCTATCGAAACAGAGTATGAGCTGATGAGCCAGGTGGTGCCTATGATTCCTGTAGATGCCATCAACGAGGAGATGAAGGATTTGGTTCACCAGTCCGACACCAACTTGGTGGTGATGAACTTCAACGAGGAGAAGAAAGATGCCACTTATCCCACTGAGGCAATGCTCAAAGGCGCTATCGACGCCGCACAAGCTGAGCAGCTCCAGCCATGGGTTGACAATGTGAAGGACGAGCCTCTGATTAAGAATCTGCCAAGCAAGGGCAAAATCGTGAAGGAAGCCGAAGACAAGAAGTTTGGCTTCAAGACCCTTACCCTCAGCAATGGTGCCACTGTGGTGATCAAGAAGACCGACTACAAGGCCGACGAAGTGCTGATGGAGGCAGAGTCGAAAGGCGGTTCTTCGCTCTACGACAAGAAAGACTGGGCCAACACTGAGCTTTTCGACTATGTGATCAGCTCCAGCGGTCTGGGCGACTTCGACAACTCCGAACTCGACAAGGCTCTGGCCGGCAAGCAGGCCAATGTGAGCCTCTCGCTCTCCACTTCCTACGAGCGCCTCAATGGCCGCTCCACTGTGAAGGATCTTGAAACCCTCTTCCAGCTCGCCTACTTGAAGATGACTGCCATCAAGAAAGACGAGAAGAGCTACACCAACCTGATGAAACTGCTGGAGAATGCCCTCAAGAACAAGGACAAACAGCCTGAGGCTGTGTTCCAGGAGCAGACTGAATACACCATCAACAACAAGAGCTGGCGTAATGCCCCATTCGGTGTGGAAGAGCTCAAGAACGTGGACTACGACCGTGTGCTCGCCATTGCCAAGGAGCGCACCGCCAATGCTGCCGACTTCACTTTCTACTTTATCGGCAACTTCGACGAAGCCACTCTCCGCGGCTATATCGAGCAGTATATTGCCTCTCTGCCAGGCGACGCCTCTAAGAAGGAGAACTACAAGAATGTGGCAGAGCGCCCAACTGGCAAGTTGGTGAACGAGTTTAAGATGAAGATGGAAACTCCTAAGGCCATCGCCCGTATGTACTGGTACAACACCAAGGCGCCTTACACGCTCGAAAACCGTATTCTCGCCAGTGCGGCAGGTCAGGTGCTGAGCAAGATCTATCTGCAGAAGATTCGTGAAGACGCTGGCGCAGCCTACTCTGCTGGCGCAGCCGGCACCGCGCAGATGGTTGGCGACCGTGTGTTCACCACCATCATCGGCTACTGCCCTATGAAGCCTGAAATGGCTAAGGAGGCGCTGAAGATTATGCGTGAGGAGATTGTTGGCATCAGCAAGAAGATCGACGCCGGCACCCTCGACGAAATCAAGGCGCTGATGCTGAAAGACGCTGAGGCCAACGAGAAGGAGAACAACTACTGGCTTGGCGTGTACAATATGTATGTGAGCCGTGGCATCGACAGCTACACCGACTACAAGAACATTGTGAAGGGTCTCACCACAGCCAAAGTGTCGGCTTTCGTGAAGAATGTGATTCTCAAGGCTGGCAACGATGTGGAAGTGATTATGCTCCCCGAAAAGTAAAATCTTGACTGTGTGCCGTGGTGGCCGGCTCAGCCCGGCTGCCACCGTAGGCCGCAGTTCAATTCAAGCTAAATAAAGAATCCTCGACTGGTGTTATGCCAGCCGAGGATTTTTATTTGTGTGCGTTAAGCTATTTTTCTTTTGATTCGGTGCGTTAAAGCTCCAGATCGCCGCCTATGATTTCGTGCCAAGGTAGCCCTGCCTCTGCCACCTGCTTGAGGAATGGATCGGGGTCGAACTCTTCCACGTTGTGCACGCCGGGCTTGTTCCACAGTCCCTTGAAGAACATCATTGCGCCCGTCATGGCTGGCACGCCAGTGGTGTAGCTCACCGCCTGCATACCCGTTTCCTCGTAAGCCTTGTGGTGGTCGCAGTTGTTGTAGATGTAGTAGGTGAGTGGCTTGCCGTCGAGGCCAATACCGCTGATGCGACAGCCGATAGAAGTCTGGCCGGTGTAGTTCTCGCCCAGCTCCTTTGGATTAGGCAGCACCGCCTTGAGGAACTGCAGCGGCACGATTTCCACGCCGTTATACATCACCGGGTCGATGCGCGCCATGCCTATGTTCTGAATCACGCGCAAGTGGGTGAGGTATTCTTGTCCAAAAGTCATCCAGAAGCGTGCGCGCTTGATGGTGGGGAAGTTGAGCACCAGCGACTCCAGTTCCTCGTGATACATCAGGTAGCTTTCGCGAGGGCCAATCTCAGGATAGGTGAGCGCCTTGTGAATTTCGAGCGCACCGGTCTGAATCCATTTTCCGTCCTGATAGTAGCGACCCTTCTGGGTGATTTCGCGAATGTTGATTTCTGGGTTGAAATTAGTGGCAAACGCCTTGCCGTGGTTGCCAGCGTTGCAGTCCACAATGTCGAGCGTGTGCATCTCCTTGAAGTGGTGCTTGGCAGCGTAAGCCGTATATACGCCGCTCACGCCAGGGTCGAAACCGCAGCCCAAGATGGCGCACAGTCCCGCTTTCTCAAATCGCTCGCGGTAGGCCCATTGCCAGCTGTATTCAAAGTGAGCCTCGTCGCGTGGCTCATAGTTGGCGGTGTCGAGGTAGTTCACCCCACATTCCAGACACGCGTCCATAATGGTGAGGTCTTGATAGGGGAGAGCCAGATTCACCACCAACTGAGGCTTGTGCTTCTTCAGCAGTGCCACCAGTTGGCTCACATCGTCGGCGTCCACCTGGTCGGTGGTGATGTTGGACGCGCCGATGGCCTTAGCCACCTCGTCGCACTTCTCCTTGCGCCTTGAGGCGATTACTATTTCGTGAAACACATCGGGGTATTGGGCGCACTTGAAAGCCGCCACGGTGCCTACGCCACCGCATCCGATAATCAATACTTTGTTCATTGTCTTTTTATGCGTATGTTATGTTGTTATATGTTTTGATAGCCTCTTGTGTCAAAGGTTGCCTCTTTCGGCTGCCACCATATTGGTGAGTGCCACAAACTGCTGCACACTGAGCTGCTCAGGCCGCAGGCGGAACATATCGGTGGCGAGAGTGGGGCTTCCAGCCGGGAACATACCCTTGAGCGAGCTGCGCAGCATCTTGCGGCGCATGCCAAACGAAGTTTTTACCACCGTCTTGAACAGCCGCTCGTCGCAGCCGAGGTCGGTGACACCGTTGCGCACCAGCTTAATCACGCCCGACTTCACCTTGGGCGGCGGATTAAACACATTCTCATCTACGGTGAATAGATACTCAATATCATACCACGCCTGGAGCAGCACAGAGAGAATGCCATAGGTCTTGCTGCCAGGGCCTGCGGCAATGCGCTGGGCCACCTCACGCTGGAGCATACCGCTGCAGCACACCACCTGGTCCTTGTAGTCGAGCACCTTGAAGAAGATTTGTGAGGATATGTTGTAGGGGTAGTTGCCAATAATCACCATCTTCCCGTCGCCGATCGTCTGCTTCAGGTCGAGTTTGAGGAAGTCGGCAGCCACGATATGGTCGCGCAGCTCATCGGGGTAGGCGGCGCGCAGATAATTCACACTCTCGCCGTCGAGCTCCACCACTGTGAGGTCGTGGCCCGCCTGGAGCAGAAATTGCGTGAGCACCCCCATGCCGGGTCCCACCTCCAGCACCGGAGTGCCCTTGTATTCGCTCACCGTGTCGGCGATGCGCTGCGCCACCGACAGGTCGGTGAGAAAATGCTGGCCCAAGGCCTTTTTTGCTTTCACTTGTTGCATATCAAAAAAGTGCTAAATGATTCGTGTCACAAAGATACTACATTTTTCGCTACCATCCGGCCTACGTTTCCAATTATCAGAACTCGCCGTTTGCCACATCGTAGAACTTGTTGAAAAACTGCTTGATTTTCTCCAGCACACGCTGCATCACGCCCTCGCGGTTGGCCTTTGGGTCGAAGGGATTGATAGGTGGCAAGATGCCGTTGAGCTCCAGACCGACTTCAGGCACATATCCTCGCCTGAATGAAGTGGTGATAAACTCCTTCGATTCTGTAGGTTTCAGGTTCTCGCTTTTGACGATCGCCTCAAACTCGTGGCGCTTTTGCTCGTTAACGTAGGTTTGCCATTCATCTGTCACCTCGCTGCCTGGTGCCCGCTGTTGTACTGCTGCACAAGGAAAAGAATATAGTCGAGCAAATATTCGTCCTTAAACATCTCTATGGCTTTACGTGCTTGCCGGGGCGTTGGCATTGTGGCTGCAAAATTGTTGGGTATGATGCCGTTGCCATGTTGGTATAATTAAGCCTTTAATGCCTCTCTAAGCTCGCGCGTCTTCCACTGGTGAAGAATGGTTTGGCGAATATAGTAAAGCACCTCTTTGACGTCGCGGGTCTTGTGCAGAATTTCCATGTGGTGACTGAAACTTATACCCAAGACTTCTTCCCTGTTTATTTCGGTCGACACAGCCTACCATTTTTTGGAGAGAACAGGAGTCGATTGCCACAGCACATTGCGTGTTCTCAAAATCGGTCGGCAGTGACGACCGGTTATGTTGTAAGATGTAGGATTTCCAGAACTCGGCAAAGGTGCGCATCTTTTTGATGTTCTCCACAGAGAAGCCTCTCAGGCCTGGCAGCTCTTTGCGTAGCTGGATACTGATTTTCTCAACAATGGATTTGCCCCAGCCTCCATGGCGATAGTGTAGGCTCACATAATTGCCTACGCCAAAGTATAGCGAGAGTTCCTCTCCGCTAATCATTTTCACAGCTCTGCTTTGGCTTAAGAGAATGGCGGATTTAATGTCTCTTACGGCCTGTGCTATACTTGTTTGCTCAATATTGCTGTTTGTGGGGTTCATGCCTCGCCTCCTTCCAGTTTTACGTATTGCACTCCGTCGGGGCAGAGTTGGCGTATCATATCGTTGATTTTACTCATCGCCTTTGTCCTCCTTTTTGATATTGTTTTCCTCTTGCTGCATCAAGAAGGTTTCCTTTTGCTGCTCTATCTCCTGACGCAGTTGTTGCTCAGTGGGGAGAAACGTTAGGTATTTCGCTTGGAAAAGCTGCTTGTTTTCTTTCAGGATAGAGTAACGAGCCATGTCGGCACTGGTCTCTGAGCAGAGTATCAGTCCTATTGTCGGGTTGTCACCCTCGGTGCGTTTCAAACTGTCGTACATCCGCACATACATATCCATCTGCCCCACGTCCTGATGCGAGATTTGCGTTGTTTTTAGGTCGATGAGCATAAAGCACTTCAAGATGTAGTTGTAGAACACGAGGTCGATGTAGAAGTCACCCATGTCGGTATGTATGTGCTGCTGGCGTGCCACGAAGGCATAGCCCTTGCCAAGTTCCATGATGAAGCGTTGGAGATGGGTGATGATGCTCGTTTCCAATCTGCTCTCCGTGAAGTCGGTGTTTGGCGACAATCCAAGAAACTCCACGACCATAGGGTTCTTGGCAAATTCCAGTTTATCGCCCTGCGTCGCGGCAGTAAGACTGTGCATTTCGTCAGCGACGACCTTCTTGTCTTGCGACTGGAGCAGCCGGTAATAATATTGCGAGGCTATGTTGCGGCGCAGCGTTCGCACGCTCCATGTCTCGGCATAAGCCTCGTGGGCATACCAGCGGCGAGCCTCGTCATCGGGCACATCCAAGAGCAAATAATAGTGAGTCCACGATAGCAACTCACATTTTCCAATCGCTGTTTGGAAAATGTCGGGGAAGGTGTTGTAGAACCTGACGAAGTTGTACAGATAGCTTTTTGTGAATCCCTTGCCGTAAATCTCCGTCAACTTTATTGAAAGGTTCTTCACGATTTCCTCCCCATAGTCAGCACGGTCTTTCCCACCCAGTATTTCTTCATGAATACGCTTGCCGAGCAGCCAGTTGCGTTGCAGCATGGCAATATTTATTGCGCGGTATGCCGTCTTGCGGCTTTCGTCGATTATCTGCCTTGTGTCAGAAAGCAGGCTGCCAGTATTGGTATATGTAGGCATATTCAAGTCGTTTGCCCATATATCAAGTTTTCTCATTGTCTTCATCGTTTTAATTTTCAAATTCAATCATTCTAATTTCGGTCGGCAGTGACGGCCATTTTGAATATTGGAGACACATTAAGGTTCTTATTTGGTATCCAGTTCTTTTACGATGGCGTCGATGTCGGCTCTGAGCTGCTGCTCACGCTCCACAATCTGGGCGGTGGTGACGCAGTGGCAGAAGTGGGCTTCTTCCTTCTCCGCCATGTGGTCGGGCATGGAGGTGTAGTCGGGGGAAGGAACTCCTGCTTCAGTCATCAGATTGTTGCAGTAGTCGGCGATGTTTTCAGAAATGAAGCGGTAGATGAGCGCACCGAGTTGGCTTTTTAGCTGCTCAGTGTTTTGTGGTAGAGCTATTGTATTCATTCAAGTTTGAAAAAATGGTGTTTTCAGATATATATATATTGCAATATATCGGGAAAATTATTGGGCTGGGCAAGGGCGGTGTTTTGCTTTCTTTTTGGGTATTGATATTTTTTTGTACCTTTGTGGGATTGTGGGTGTGGCTCGCTCGCTATGGGTGCGGTGAGCCTCCAATGCTGTGAACAGAATTTTTTAGTGTATCTATCATATCTGAAATTGTGAAAAAGATTATATCCCCTTTGCTGAAATATGGTGTGCCGGTGGCGCTGAGCGTGCTGCTGGTGTGGTTTTTCTATAAGAATATGGATATGGAGGCCATTAAGCAGAGCCTTCGTGAAGACGTGAACTTCTGGTGGTTTGTGCCTGTGGTGGTGGTGAGCGTGTTCAGCCATGTGTTCAGGGCGTGCCGCTGGCGTCTGCAACTGCGCGCATTAGGCATCGACGCACCGCTGAGCGTGCTGGTGAACAGCATTTTCGGCACCTATTTTGTGAATTTGCTTGCTCCGCGCTTAGGCGAGGTGTGGCGCAGCGGCTACATTGCCTCGCGTGAGCGCACCTCATTCTCCAAGGTGGTGGGCTCGATGGTGGGCGACCGCCTGAGCGACACCATCACCGTGCTTGTGCTCACCATCGTCACCTTCTTCCTGGCACAGGGCGCGTTCATGAAATTCCTGAGCCAGAAGGGCGCGGCCAGTGGCGAGAGTATGTTTGCCACCTGGTGGTTCTGGGCCTTGGTGGCTGTGGGCGTGCTGATGGTGGCGCTGCTGGTGTGGATTTTCCGCACCAAGAGCGAGAACAAGGTGCTGGCCAAGATACGGCTGATGCTCACCAACCTGTGGGAGGGCCTGATTTCCATCACCAAGATGAAGGGGAAATGGTGGTTTATGTTCTACACATTCGCCATCTGGGGCTGCTACTTCCTGCAGCTCTACATCGCCTCGATGGCGTTCACCTTCACCCGCGACTTGGGTGTGGTGGCGATTCTGGTGCTGTTTGTGTTCAGCAGTCTGGGCATGGCAGTGCCCACCAATGGCGGTGTGGGCGCATGGCAGTATGCCATCATGTTTGGCCTTGCCATCTATGGCGTGGGCACGCTTCCGCTGGGCGACCCCTACAATCCACAGGCGAGTGCCTTTGCTTGGACGGTGTGGCTGGTGCAGCAGATTCTGCTGGTGGTGCTGGGCGTGTATGCGTTTGTGATGATGGCGATTGACCGCCGCCGCATAGCGCAGGGCAAGACGATAGTGCGCACCCAGAGCGACGCCGAGGGCATGACGCTTTAAGACAACAATACGTGTGACATCTAATAAATTTCTGGATAATAATGAGCAATCTCTTTAACGACGAATACGATGACCACTTCTACTCCAGCAAGGAGGATGAGGAGAGGGCTAAACTGAAGAAGCAGCAGCCTGCCGAGGAAACTCCTGAAGAACGTGAGGAGCGTGAGATGAAGGAGATGACCTATGAACGCTCCTCTAACCGCCGACGCATGCTAATTGTGGGCGGCGTGGTGCTGCTGGTGCTGGGTGTGGTGGTGGCGCTGTGGCTCCGCTATTTTCACCCCTACATCGTGAGTGAGGAGCGTGGCGTGATTCTGAAGGTGCAGAGTGAGGGCACGCTGCTGAAGACTTACGAGGTGCAGATGGTGAGTGAGAAGTATATTGCCGACACGGTGCGCGCGTATAAGTCGAGTTTTGCGTTCACGGTGAAGTCGGACTCGCTTGCCGCGAAGGCTTCGCGCCTTCAGTCCACGGGACGGCGCGTGACGGTGAAATACGAGGAATTCAAGGGTATGCTCCCTTGGCGTGGCGAATCGAACCGCTTCGCCACGGATATTGTTGAAGATTAGGGAGCGGTGAGGGACTTTTTTAGAAGTTAAGAAGAGGGACTTTTTTTAGAAGTTAAGAAGTTTAGGAAGTTATGAAGTTAAGACGAATGACTTGTTTATTAGAAGTTAAGAAGTTTAGGAAGTTATGAAGTTAAGACGAATGACTTGTTTATTAGAAGTTAAGAAGTTAGGGAAGTTATAGAAGTTATGACGAATGACTTGTTTATTAGAAGTTAAGAAGTTAGGGAAGTTATAGAAGTTAAGACGAATGACTTCTGAATTCCATAAATTCTACATTCGTCTTAACTTCCTAACTTCTTAACTTCCAAACTTCTTCCTCCAAACTTCTTCCTCCAAACTTCTTCTTCTTCACTTCTTGATTAATTCCTTCACCAGGGGCGGACGCGGCATGCCGCGTCCCTACCGTAAGGTTTCTTCGAACGTCTTGATATATACAATCGTCTTAACTTCCTAACTTCTTCTAACTTCTTAACTTCTAATTTCTAACTTCTAATTTCTAATTAAAATGATTGCTATTGTGATGGGTGCCTCGAGTGGAATGGGGCGTGAAGTGGCACTGATGCTGCTTGCAGAGGGCTGGCAAGTGGGCGTGGCGGCGCGTCGTGTCGATGCGCTGGAGCAACTGCGTGCGCAATACCCTGATCAGACCGCTGCGGCAGTGATTGACGTGACCGATGCCGATGCCGGTGTGCAGTTGGCCCGTTTTGCCGACAGTATGGGCGGCATGGACCTCTATTTTCATTCAGCGGGCATCGGAAAGCAGAATCCGGGCGTGAATGTGGATATAGAGCTCGACACCGTTGCCACCAACGCCATGGGGTTTACGCGCATGATCGACGCCGCTTTTGCCTATATGGCATCGCATGGAGGCGGACACATTGCCACCATCACTTCGGTGGCAGGCACGAAGGGCCTTGGCGTGGCTCCTTCCTACAGCGCCACCAAGGCTTTTCAGAACACCTATCTCCAGGCCCTTGAACAGTTGGCCAATATGCGCCATCTGCCTATCCGCTTCACCGACATTCGCCCTGGCTTTGTGGCCACCGACCTGCTCGACCACGAGCACCATTACCCCATGCTGATGAATGTGGCCACCACGGCACGGCTGATGCTGAAGGCAGTGAAGGCGCGGCGCCATGTGGCAGTGGTGGACTGGCGCTACCGACTGCTGGTGGCGCTGTGGCGACGTGTGCCAAGGTGCATCTGGAGGCACTTACCCATCAAAACCAAAGATGTTTAATCATACATACCCCCGTCATCTCTACAATATGAAAAATTCGCTATCTATTACCGATGCAGAGACCCTATTGACCAGCCATGGCGTCCGACCCACCGCCAACCGCATAGCCGTGTGCCGCGCTTTGGCCGTGGCAGAGGCTCCACTCTCGCTTGCCGAACTGGAAACCCTGCTCGAGACCATTGACCGCAGTGGCATATTCCGCACGTTGGGCACTTTTCGCGAGCATCACATGGTGCATGTGATTGAAGACGGGAGTGTGAGCGTGAAGTATGAGCTGTGCCACGGACACGAACATGCCGACAGCGACACCGACGACGACACGCACGCCCACTTCTATTGCGTGAAATGCGGCCGCACCATCTGTCTCGAACACTTGGCGGTGCCACCGGTGTGCCTTCCAGAAGGCTATAAGGCGTTTTCCGCCAATTTTCTGATTAAGGGGCTGTGTCCGCAGTGCTCGTTTAAAACTTATATCACCACCGACAAGGCAAGATGAGCCTGCGCCGCACATCAAGGCTTGTGGATCGGGCGTTCTGGAACTTCCTCACCGCCTCTATCCTCACCACCGTGGCAGCCCAGCTGGCGGTGAGCACCGACGCTGCCATCGTGAGCCATTTGGTTGGGCCTCATGCCATGGCGGCGGTGAATATGGCCATGCCCGTGCTCACCACATTCCTCTCGCTCAACTCGCTATTAGGCGTGGGCGCGAGCCTGCTTGCCGCCAAGGCGATAGGCGGTGGCGACCGCCTGGGCGCAAGCCGTGTGTTCAGCGCTGCGCTCTACTCGGTGCTGGCTGTGGGCGTGCTCACCACCGTGGTGAGCTATGCGTGCTGTGAGCGAATATCACATCTTGTGTGTGCCGACGCTGCCATTCGGCCTATGGTGCTGAGTTATTTGCGGGTCACTTGCTTAGGCGTGACGGTGCTGGTGCTGTCGGGCATGATGAATATGATGGTGCAGAGCGATGGCCGGCCACGCTTAGTGACGTGTGGTGTGATAGCCGGCGCGGTGACCAATGTGGTGCTCGATGTGGTGATGATTCAGGCGCTGGGCTTGGGCATAGCCGGCTCGGCGTGGGCCACGGTCATCAACTATGGCGTGACGGTGTGTGTCACCTCGTCGCACCTGCGCACTCCAATGTGCAGCTACCGTATTGTGCGCTTCAGCAAGGCGGTGTGGAAGGCGCTGCTCGCCAATCTGAAACAAGGCGCGCCACTGATGATAGCCAACGTGCTGCTGAGTGCCATTCTGTTGATTATCAATAAAATGGTGGACGGTGTGCTTGGCTCCGACGGCGCCTATATGGTGGCCGTGTGCATACAGTTGCTCTTAATCACCTTTGTGGTGCTCAACGGTGTGCTCGATGCCGTGTTTGCCATAGGTGGCGCACTGATAGGCGAACACGACACCGCTGGGCTGCGGCTGCTTTTCTGGCGTGCTATGAAGTTCTCGGGTGCTGTGCTCGTGCCCTTCACCGTCTTCGTGATGATTGCGCCAGAGGCGATAGCGCGGCTTTTTGGAGCCGATGATGTGGCGCTACGAAGCCAGTTGTGCCGTGTGCTGCGCATCTTCGGGCTTATCTTGCTGCCGTTCGCCTCCACGGTGCTGCTACGAGGCGTGTATCAGGTGCTGGGGCATTTAGTGCTGAGCGTGGCAGTGGCTGTGGGGCAGGTGGCGGCCATCGTGCTCACGGTGTATGCGCTCACGCTGATGGCGCCGCCCGATATGCTGTGGTGGGGATTTCCGTTGTCGGCTGGCGTGGTGCTACTGGCACAGTTGGGCACCACTTGGCTGCTGACGCGCGGCACTGGCGCATCACCACTCACCATGATACCGCCGCCCCACGCATCGCGCCATTTCAGTGCCACGGTACGCCCTGGCGAAAAGGCTCAGGCGCTGACGGCAGTGAATAAATGGCTACGGCAGAGCGGCTGCTCCGCCATGGCAGTGGCCGACGCTTGTCGCTACCTCGACACCGCCATAGCCGACGATGAGCCACATGCCGCCACCGACGTGTGCCTTGCTGTGGAAGATGGCACGCTGAGCATGGTGGTGAAGGACTGCGGCGCGCCCGTGCCAGGGGTGAAGCGCGCCTTTGGCTTGAACGTGCGCACGTGGGAGCGCACCTGTGAATGAAGACCGGCTTTTGATAGTTTGGGAAATTATTGCTATCTTTGTAAATTAAATATACAACAGTCGTGAAAATGAAATACAAAATACACCGTGAAGGCTTGAACATCATATCTGTTCTGCTGCTCATACTGCTGGCATTCAACGTGCCGGCGTATCTGTGGATTGAGTACAAGCCTATACCCATTGCCTTCATAGTGATATCTACCATACTTTTCCTTCTGGTGGTGAACTTCTTCCGCTCGCCACGCCGTCACTTCAAGGGCGATGTGACCAATCTGGTGCTGTCGTCGGTCGATGGCAAGGTGGTGGCGCTGGAGGAGGTGTATGAAGACGAGTGCCTGCACTGCAACTGCATTCAGCTCTCGGTGTTTATGAGCGTGTTTAATGTGCACGCCAACTGGATTCCCGTGAACGGCATCGTGAAATACGTGAAGCACCACAACGGCCGCTTCCTTGCTGCCTATCTGCCGAAGTCGAGCACTGAGAACGAGCGCTCGTCGGTGGTGATAGCCACTCCATCGGGCCACGATATTCTCGTGCGCCAGATTGCTGGTGCCGTGGCGCGCCGCATCGTCACCTATGTGGAGCCAGAGGAGAAGGTGAATGTGGAAGAGCACATGGGCTTCATTAAATTCGGCTCGCGTGTGGATATCTACCTGCCGCTCGACAGTGAAATTCTGGTGAAATTAGGCGAGAAAACCACGGGCGGCATGACACCTATCGCACGCCTCAAACCTTGTAACGACAAATGAAAATACTTCAATCCATTCGTAACAACACGCCAAACGCGGTCACCTGCTGCAACCTGCTGTCGGGCGCGCTGGCCTGCATTGCCGCTTTCCATGCCTTTGAGCCATGGTGGTGGGGACTATTAGGCTATCAGGTGGCTTTTGTGCTGATTGCCGCCGCCGCAGTGTTCGACTTCTTCGACGGCTTCACTGCCCGCCTGCTCCACGCCACATCGCCATTAGGCAAGGAGCTTGATTCGCTGAGCGATGCCGTGAGTTTTGGCCTTGCGCCTGCCATGGTGCTCTATAATATGCTTGTGGTGTATGAGCCAGCCACTGACTGGGCCTACTGCGCCATGCTTATCCCGGTGTTTGGCGCGCTTCGGTTGGCAAAATTCAATGTGTCCACCGACCAAAGCACCACCTTCACCGGACTTCCAATCCCTGCCAATGCCATCTTCTGGATTGGCTTCACCAGCTTCTATGCCCAGAGCCACGAAAGTGTGCCCACTGCGGTGGTGGCAGTGCTTGTGGTGGCGCTTTCGCTGCTGATGGTGTGTGGCTTGCGCATGTTCTCGCTGAAGCTCCACAGCCTGAGCGTGAAGGAAAACTATAAGCAGTATCTGCTCGTGCTGGCGTTTGTGCTTTGTGTGGCACTGTGTGGCGTGGCCGGACTGGCACTTGCCATTCTGTTCTACATTGTGCTTTCTGCGCTCACCAAGCAGGATTGAGAACTAAGGTAATAGGATTTTCCCAAAAAAGGCTTTATTAGGCTTTGTTAAGGGTGCGCCACCCATCATTGGCACGCATTTTGCTATGTAGATGAAGCCTAACCAAATGTGCTTTATATTATGCTATCGGTATTATTTCTGATATTCTTAGGCTACCTTTTGTATAAGGCTTTCATGCTGAAACGCCGCTTCGATGCTGTGCGCCATCAGTTCAGGCGCCAGTTCGATGAGGCGCAGCAGCCTTTTGGCAATAACCAGAGTGGCCGCCCGCGCTACGAGAAGCGCTATGGCGATTATGAAGGCGAATATGTGGATTATGAGGAGGTGCCCGACACCGACCCTGCCGAGGCTTCTATGCAAGCCGATACCGCTGACCCTGGCGCGAAATACCACGCTGGCGAAGAACTTATCTCCGACGCTGAATACGAGGAGATTATTTAATCCACGAATCATATTTTATAATAAATATAAGTCACATAAAAAACCACGAATCACACGAATAGCACGAATTTTCTATTAATAGATTTTTCGTGTAGATTCGTGTGATTCGTGGTTTATATTTGTAGTGGTGTGGCTTATTGCTTCTTCATGGCGAAGCCGATGCGCACACCGTCGAACTGCTTGGTGATGTCGCCAATAGTGGAGAGGGTGCTGTTGCCGCTAACGGCGCTCACTGTTTGGAGCACGGAGAGTATTTTCTTCGACTCGAAAGTGAAGTTCATGCCCTGTGTGGAGCGTGTGAGGTGGGCGTTGAGCGTGCTCAGCACCGATTTCATCTTCACCAGTCCGTTTGCAGCGTCGAAAGTGTAGGTGCCCGACATGGGTATGCCTGCCACCTTGCCCGAGAACTTGCCGTTTTCCTCAAAGGTGAGTTGGGTGTTGGCGCTTGAAATCTTCAGTGATTTATACACGGGCTGCAATTTCTCGTTCACGGTCTTTGCCGCCACCAATCCGCCGGCCTTAGCCAGAAGATTCTCGCTGGTGAATGCGCAGGCAGGCTCCACATAGCTCCAGTGGCCCACAATGTCGGATTGCGAGAGTTTCACGCTGCCCACAATCAGGTCGAACAGACCGCCGAGTGCATTTTTGCCAAGGCTTGAACCGCTGCTGGTAGTGGTGGTAGTAGTAGTGGTAGTGGTGGTGGAATTGCCACCAGGGTTAGTCATTCCGCAGCTTTGCAGCATCATTATAGCCACAGCTGCCATCATCATTTTCTTCATCATAATGTATATATGTTTTTTTGATTGATTATACGTGCCCAAGAGCAATCGTGGCTCCCTGAGCAGATGTTAGCTATTCAATTTACTTTTGAGGGAAAAGAATCTTACGGTCGCGTGCCAAGGCAGGTTTTGCCCATTTTGCAGGCACGAACCTCCAGTTGTGGGCAGGCTTCGGGTCGATGGTGCCCGCTTGCTCAATCACTTTCATCAGTTCGGTGCGCATCTGCGTGGTGCTGCGATACACGATGCGGCTCTCCAATTGGTCCTTGGGAATGCCTGCGCCCCGTGTGAGTAACTCACCTCCGCCATTGGCGCGATAGCTGTTCATGGCCACGCGATACACCTTGTTCTCATCGAAAGGCTCGCCATTACTCATTCTCAAAATTTTCACGCGCTCGCCCTCAGGCTTCGTCACGTCCACCTCATAGTCGATGCCGGCAGCCGAGTCGAAATTGTAGGTAGGCTTCTCAAACCACATGCCCTTGCCGCCAGGCACCATGCGCATAATGTGGTCGGAGGGGCTTTTCATCGTGTTCACCCACAGACCGTAGCTCATTTCAAGATGCTTGCGCACCTCCTTGCCCGTGAGGTTGAGGATATAGAGGTCGTTTTCAAAGCGGTAGAGGTCGAACATATTGCCCACTGTGATTACGCCCTTGTGCAGCGTGGCGTTGGCCTGCAGTGGGGCGCTGAAAGCGATGTCGGCTTTCTCCACACGCAGCGTGAGGTCGAGAATCATGTCGCCGAAAGCGCTGTTGCCGAAGAAGCAGTCGGCAGAGTTGATGGTGGTGGTGAGATGGCCTATCGGACGGCTCACCCACTGCTTCACCTCCTCCACCTGTGGGGCGAAATGCGCCATGAAATCGGTGTCGATAGGCGTGGTGGCCATGTCCACGATGTCGCCTTTGCGGTTTGCCACCTGCCAGTGCGAGCCGTCGAATTCCAAGTCGAGTGTGGCGTGTGCCACAGCCATGGCATTGTTGGCAGGATTGAGCACCAGCACCTCACCGCCACCGTTCACCTTGTCCATGGTGTTGTGCACGCGGTGGTCGTGCCCACAGAAGATCACATCGAATCCTGGCACTTCACGCGCCACTTGCGCGGTGGCGTTCTCGCTGTAGGAGTCGTTCTGAATACCGCCCTCGTAGCCACTGTGAAACAGGCCCACAATCACATCAGGCTTCTCGTTGCGCTTCAGGAAGTTCACCCAGTAGCGGGCGCTCTCCACCATAGGGGCGAAGCGCATACCGCTCCACACCTTCTCCGCCAGCCAGTTGGGAATGGCGGGAGTGAGCAGGCCAAGCACCGCCACCTTCACGCCCTTGCGGTTCACGATCGTGTAAGGCACGGCGTAGGGAAGTCCGGTGGACGCGTCGAGAATGTTGGCGCCCAGCGACGGGCATTTCACCTCGGCAGCCCACTTGTCGAACACCGCATGTGTGGCTTCCACATCGTGGTTGCCAAACGATTCCGCATCGTAATTCATATAGTTGATCACACTCGACGCCACATTCTCCTTGTCGGTGGCCACATAATTGTAGTAATAGCTGATGGGCCGGCCCTGCAGAATGTCGCCATTGTCGAGCAGCACCACGGCATCGGGGTTGGCGGCACGGAGCGAGGTCACATACTGGCTCACACGCGCCATAGAGCCGTCGGTGGGCTTGCCGCTGATAAAGTCGATGGGGAAAAAGCTGCCGTGCACATCGGTGGTCTCCACAAAGTGCAGCTGCGCTTTATCGCCTTTCACAGGGGCTGCCATAGCCACGGCACAGGCCGATGCAGCCACCATTGCGATGATCGTTTTCTTCATATTGTTATGATATTTTTTCCGTGTGCAAAGTTACTAAAAAAAGAGAGAAACCACGAATTACGTTAAAAAGCAAACCACGAATCTCACGAATTCCCACGAAAAAATTATGATGCTTTCGTGCTATTCGTGTGATTCGTGGTTTTTAATCAATCAGCCACTCAGTATGTGATTCGTGGCTTGAGAATTGGGGGGTTAGCGGAGCATCTTTTGAGCAGATGAAGAGCCGTCGGTGTAGGTGGTGACCACAATGTTCACACCGTCGAATGGCTGGTTGGCTTCCGCACCGGTAACGCTGAAGTAGCGCACGCTCTTCACGGCTTTTGCGCCGGTAGTTACGTTGGTGATGCCGGTGGCCATGTTCGACTCGCCTTGCAGATTAATCGGGCATACCACATATTTAGTGCTTGGTGTGGTAGAGCTGTCGTAGTCCACAGTGAGTTTGCGAGGAGCCGACTGTGCTTCGGCAGCCACCTT
Source organism: Sodaliphilus sp. (assembly GCA_050873765.1). GTDB lineage: Bacteria > Bacteroidota > Bacteroidia > Bacteroidales > Muribaculaceae > Sodaliphilus. The sequence goes on along the minus strand of JBNMJK010000026.1, from coordinate 11,415 downwards.
CACCACAGCCTCGAACTCATACACCGAGCCGTCTGCCAGTTCGGGAGCGTCGGTGCTGTTCATGCTGTAGTCCACCTTGAATGCGCCCTTGAAGCCCTGAGTGTTGATAGAACCACTCTGTGCAGGAAGGTAGAATGCGCCATCGGTGGCGTTGTAAACCGCCCAAACGATTTTTGCGTACTCATTAGCCTTAGGCGTAGCGAAATAGTAATTGGCAGGGTGCGCAGCATTGTTGCTTGCCACGCTGCTCACGCCCATAAAGTTGATTGGGCAGTAGGCATTGATGGTGAAAGGTTCGCCGGCATCGCCCATCACCACTTCGCTGGCGCTCATGCTGGTGTTTTGAGCGTCGGTGAGCGTACCGCTTATGGAAGTGATGTTCTGGAACGCCTCCACAGTGTTGTATTGCTCCACAGGCATTTCCACTACCATCCAGTTGTTTTGAGCATAATCCTGCTGCTTCAGACCGGCAATGTCGAAGAACTTGTCGCCATCGGCAGGCGCGCTCAGATTCTTCACTGCGGTGGCATTGTCCTTCACCACCACATAGTGCTTGTCGGCGTTCTCAAACTTAGCCACAGCCATCAATCCCTCATCTTTCACGGTGTAGGTGTTGCCCACCACACCATTTTCGCTCAGCTCACCAAGAGTAGCGAGGTTTTGTAATATAATAGAGTCGAGGAAGACTCTCTTGCCAGAGAATGTGAATGTGGTGGCAGCAGTTAGGCCAGTGATTGACACTGTGAAGGTTTTCCAAGCGCCATTGGTAGCAGTGAACGTCTTGCTTGTTGAACCATCAGCGAATGAGCCGCCATTATTGATGGTCAATGTGAGCGTGTTGGTGGCTTTATCGCCCCATCCGGCAAGCTCGAATGAAATAGCATTGTAATTTGTGCGCTTAATTGCTGGTGAAGTAAGAGTCCCGTTATTACTGCCAGTACCAACTTTTACAGAAGATTTAGCCTCATAAATGGTGCTATATGTCCAGCCGGTATTGTCAAAGCTGTCGTCACTTATTGTGCCACCTCCTTGGTTGAAGTTACTGTCTTTACCTCCTTGGTTGTTGCAGTTGTTGAAGTTTTCGGCTACGAATGCTTCTTCTTCAATCGTGATAATTGACTCAGCTGTGGCTTCTCTTGAATCATTGTCAAATACATAGGCTTTGACTGTGGTAGTGGTGCTTACGGTGAATGGAGCGGTGTATTCTGTTCCATTGGCAGGGTCACTGCCATCGGTGGAATAGCAAATAACATAGTCACCAATAGCGTTTGTGGCTTCAATGGTTACAGTCTGTGCAGTTTTATAAGTGCCAGTTGCAGGGGTGATAGTAAGTGTTAGTGGCAGCTTCACAACCGTGACGGTGTATTCTGCCATGTCGTCCTTACCTTCATACACCGCACGAACTGTAACTGTTACCTGTCCTTCAGTAGATAGAGTGGCAGGATCAATATCCCAGGTGGTCGTTGAGGTTATGTCAGCTGTAGAGTTGTCGCTGTATGTAGCAGTAACGGTAAGCCCTGCTGGGTCAAACTTTTCGCCTACTTTATAGCTTGTTTTTGCAGGTGTGCCAGAGATGGCAATTGAGGAAAGAGATTTCAGTTCAAAGATTTCTTCTGCCGTTTTTCCTTCGTAGGTAGCGGTTGCGACAACACTTTCCGTTGTTTCGGTGATTGTGGCAGGATTGAATGACCATGTCACGTTGGCGGTCACATCTTCCGTTGTCTTGTCGCTGTAGTTGGCAGTAACGGTAAGCCCAGTTGGGTCAAACTTTTCACCCACTTTATAGCTTATTTTTGCAGGTGTGCCAGAGATGGCAATAGACTCCACATTCTTTGAGGCTGTGGCCTCGGCATAAGTGACTGTGACTTTTTGCATGTGGCATGTGCCTGAAAAACTAATAGTCACGGTATTGGCATTGCCTGTCCATTGCTTGCTGTTTTGCATTGTGCCAGAAGAAGGGGTTGGATTGCCCGACTGCCAAGAAGTTCCGGCAAAAGTAAGCATTTTTATTTCATACCCTTCTGGTACGGAAAATGTCATGACATAATTATTGTATACTCGTGTTTGTGAGCTGTTTATATAAGCGCTGGTAGTCGTTCCATTTGTGAGAGTAATACCTATGCCATTTTTAGATCCCTTTACCTTGAATTCATTAGCTTTAACACTAAATGTGCCGTTATAGTTTGTACCCCAAAAAGCGTTGTTCAGTGCAATGGTGTATGTGCCCGGGGTGACTTTGTTGTCGATAACATTTAGTGTGTACTTGGCAGAAGATGCTGCATAGGTGTCATTGCCAGCAAATGCAGCTTCAATTGTGGTAGTACCTTCACCCACCAGAGAGATTGCGCCAGTAGCCTCATCAATTGTGGCTACATCAGTGTTGCTTGATGAATATTTAATTCCTGAAAGGCTTTCTGGATCTTTCGTTAAAGTGGGGAATGTGTTTGTGTCGCTTGATAAATCAGCAGTGGCAGTTGTTTCCGACCAAGAAAGAGATGTTTTAGTTCGTGAATCTTCTACCACTTCTTCTAACCAAACATCAGTTTGAGTTGTTTTGTATGATCCGAATTGCGTTCCGCTATTGTTTTTCTGAAGTGCATATGTTGAACCATACATCATTCTGATTAGCGATTTTTGATTAGACAAAATCCAAGTGCTGCTGTTAGACGTTACGATTACGTTGCCGTTACTTTTGTTCTTTGCATCAAGTGCTAAATAAAAATCACTATTAGCAAATTTTACAGTCCAACTTGTGCCTTCGCCTTCAAACACAAATAATGATGCGTTGCTTACGCCTTCAACGGCTTTACCAGCAATGCTTGTTGCCGCTTTTGTGCCATCTACGCTAAAGTAATAGTCCTTAGATGCTGTTGTTGCACCGATGCGGTAAGTTTTTCCGCTCACTATTTTAGTATAATCGGTGATTTTCTCCGCCGCCCAGGCGGTGGTTGTGGCGAGGATTGCCACGATAAGTAATGTGAGTAGTTTCCTCATAATGATGAGTTTTATTATAAGTAAGTGTTATGTTGTTTCTATAAGTTAAGCTTTGCCTCTGTCGGCCACGGTGAGTGTGCGTGGCGAATGTGGGAGTATAGTAGAAAGTATAGAAATAGTGTTTTGATACAGACAAAGTTAGCGATTATTTTCCTAACCTCCATCATATTTTTTAAAAAATGTGAAAGAAGTGATAAAAAAGCCACAAATTTCAGCCCCATCAAAGCACAGAAAAGAACCACGAATTGCACGAATTTCCACGAATGTAAATTTGGAAGATTATTGTATTTTCGTGTTATTCGTGCTATTCGTGGTTCAATTTTTGCTATTCTGGGTGGTGGGGAAAGGGAAGGGGGTGGTTAGTCGTCTTCGCCTACGAGGGCACGGAGCTCACGCAGCTCGCTGTATGCCATTTTTAGGATGGCGTTGTCGATGCTGATGTATTCCTCCACGGGTCGGCCCTCGTCTTTGAGCGAGTGGGCAAACAGCCAGTCGTAGGTGTCTTTCAGATAGAAGGCGCGTGCCAGTGCACCATGCGATGCGCCTGGCAGCCAGTCGAAGCGCAAGCGTGACGTGAGTCCCTTCTCCTGAAGGCCTGCCACCACCTTTTTCGACTCGCCAATGCCCACTGCGCGGTCGGCAGTGCCGTGAATGATCCAGAACGGGAGTTCGCCCAGCCCCGTCTGGTCTTTGAGGTAGCAGCCGCCACAGAGTGCCATGGCCGCGGCAATCTTGTCGGGGTAGGTGCCAGCCAAGTCCATGGTGCCATATCCGCCCAGACTCATGCCCAGCACATAAATGCGGTTGGCGTCCACATTGTAGTGGTCCTCCAGCCACTCAATGATGTCCATCAGTTTCGACGGTTTCCACGCCTCGCCCGGATTTTGCGGCGCCAGCACCAGCGCCGGAATGGCCATACCCTTTTTGATGGCGTCGAGTGTGCCGTAGCGCAGCACCTGGTTTAGGTTGTGGCCACAGAGCGAGCGTCCATGCAGAAATATCACTAAAGGCAGCGCCTGGCTGCCATCGTAGTTGTCGGGAGTGTAGATCCAGAAGGGGTAGCCCTTTTCGGCAATGCGGTCGTGTGTGGTCATCGATGCTTGGGTCTGGCAGCCTAAAGCCAGCACGATGGCTGCTATGAATGTGAGGAATAAGCGTTTCATCATTTCAGGAGAGTGTTTTATTCAAGTTCTGAAAGTTAGTTTTTTAATTTCAAGAAGTTGAAGAAGTTATTGCTCCCTGCGGTCGCTGCGAAGTTAAGACGATAGTCTTTTTTTTGTGCGGTTTTTGGGGGCCTCGCGACAAACGTCTTAACTCCTTTACTTCCTAACTTCTTTTTAATTTCAAGAAGTTGAAGAAGTTGAAGAAGTTATTGCTCCCTGCGGTCGCTGCGAAGTTAAGACGATAGTCTTTTTTTTGTGCGGTTTTTGGGGCCTCGCGACAAACGTCTTAACTCCTTTACTTCCTAACTTCTTTTAACTTCAAGGAGTTGAAGAAGTTGAAGAAGTCATTGCTCCCTGGGGTCGCTGCGAAGTTAAGACGATAGTCTTTTTTTTGTGCGGTTTTTTGGGGCCTCGCGACAAACGTCTTAACTCCTTTACTTCCTAACTTCTTTTTAACTTCAAGGAGTTGAAGAAGTTGAAGAAGTTATTGCTCCCTGCGGTCGCTGCGAAGTTAAGACGATAGTCTTTTTTTTGTGCGGTTTTTGGGGGCCTCGCGACAAACGTCTTAACTCCTTTACTTCCTAACTTCTTTTTAACTTCAAGTTTTAGAGTTTTTTCATCTTTGCAGAGCAAAGATACTGTGAAATAGTGCGATATGCAAAAATTTCACTTTTTTTATCAGTGAGCTCCACGGCACCTGGGGTGGTGCTTCATGATTTCCTCGCGCAGGCGGCGGCGGTCGATGTGCACATAAATTTCTGTGGTGGTGATGCTTTCATGGCCGAGCATCTGCTGAATGGCACGCAGGCCCGCGCCGCCTTCCAGCAGGTGGGTGGCGAAGGAGTGGCGGAGCGTGTGCGGGCTCACCGTTTTGCGAATGCCCGCTAAGGCGCACAGATCCTTGATGATGTAGAACACCATCACACGCGAGAGTGCGCCGCCGCGGCGGTTGAGAAACAGCACATCGTCGCAGCCACGCTGTGCCACTTGCGCACTGCGCGTTTGCTCCATATAGAGCCTGATTTGCTCCAGTGCCACCTCCGATATGGGCACTAACCGCTGCTTGTGGCCCTTGCCCTCCACAATCACATACTCCTCCTTGAAATACACTTGCGAGATGCGCAGCGCCACCAGCTCCGACACGCGCAGTCCGCAGCCGTAGAGCGTTTCCACAATGGCGCGGTTGCGCTGCCCCTCGGCCTTGCCCATGTCGATGCAGGCAATCATACGGTCGATTTCATCGACGGTGAGCACCTCGGGCAGATGGCGGCCAATCTTGGGCGACTCCAGCAGCAGGGTGGGGTCGGAGTGAACATAGCCCTCCAGCTTCAGAAACTTGTAGAAACTCTTGATGCCCGAAATGATGCGCGCCTGCGACCGTGGCCCAATGCCCACATCGCGCAGCGTGCACAGAAAATGGTCGAGCTGATTGAGCATCACCGTTTCCACCGCCACTCCGTCGGCCTGCAGGCATCTGATGAGCTTCCACACATCGGCGGCATAGGCCTCGGCAGTGTTGCGCGCCAGTCCACGCTCCATGGTGAGATACACGCCAAAGCGCTTCATCACATCGCGAATGTCGGTGATAGGTGTCATTTCTTGGTGCGTGCTTTCTTATAGAGGTGAATGCTGGTGGGAAGGTTGAAAATGTAGATCCACAGCCCCAGCACGATGAACGCGGTGGTTTGCAGCGGCGTGGCGCCCTTGTATTGCCAGAAAGCCACCATCATCACCATCATCACGAGCATCAGCACAATGGTGAGCCCCGAAAGCCACTGCCAGCGTCTGTGGGCCTCTATGTTCACCACCGGCTGCACGGGGGCGCGGTGAATGATGCCGCGCGTGATCATTCTGAAAACTACCGCGCCACAGAGCACATAGATGGCAAAGAGCGTGAGCGACCAGCAGAAGAAATGGTTCTCTATCGCGTCCATGTCATCGACGGTGAAATTTTGGGTGATGCCGTCGTCGGGGCTGAAGAAATAAGTGTCCCCGTCGTTCTGCCAGTCGAGGTAGGGACTATAGTTGGAGTACGACTCCAGGAAGTAGGCCCTGTGATGGGCCAACACCACCAGGCCGCGCGCATAATATCCGCCCTCATCGTGGTCGCGCGACTTGTAGAGCAGGGCAGGGTGGCCGTCCACAAACACTTGAGCTGGCCGCTGAATGTCGAAGTCGGCAAAATAGGGATTCTTTCGTGATAGATAGGCGCGTGCCACTTTGTGCTCGGTGCTGAAAAAGCGTCCAAAATGCTTTCGCAGGTCATACACATTGATGTGCCGAATGTCGCTCACCTCGCCACGGTCGGAGAGCACCGACTTCTGAAACGAGGCAATCAGCGGACCGCCACCGCGAGCCTCCAGTTGGTGGCGGAAATCGCCAGAGAGTATGAAGTCGTCGTAATGCTCATCGCGCGGCTCATTCACGCTGAACAGCCCGTCGGCGTAGGTGTGCCATGGCCCCATCGAAAGGCGCGGGTCGCTGTAGTAGAGCACCACGATGCCCACCACACTGCCTATGCCCATCGCCATCAGTGCCATCAGCCGTTTGCTCTCGAGCATGCGGCGTGCGAAGCGCCTGATGGCTTGTAGTGCATTGCCGATGTCGTTGCGGATATTCATTGTGATAGATATAAGATAGGAAAGTTTTTTACTTATCGAGCCTTCGCCGCATCATCAGCGAAGTGACCAGCGAAGTGACCAGCCCCACGGCAGCCACGAGCGTGAACACCACCACCACGTCGGTCCACTGCACCGCCACGGGGTACGACTGCACAATCACCGCCTCGGCATTGGCCGAGAGCTTCAGCCAGCCAAACTGCTGCTGTCCGGCACATAGCGCCAGACCCGCCGCCACGCCTAACACAGCGCCCACGAGGGCGATGAGCCACCCTTCAGCCACGAAGATGCGCGTAATCTGCTTGTCGGTGGCACCCAGGCTGCGGAATGTGCGTATGCTCTCGTCTTTTTCGATAATCAGCAGAGAGAGGGTGCTGATCACATTGAATGTGGCAATCACCATGATAAAGGCCAGCAGCAGGAAGGTGATCCATTTTTCAATGTTCACCAGGCGGAACGAGGAGTCTTGCTGCATGATGCGGTTCTTCACCGTGTAGGCAGGGCCCAGACGGCTCTCCAACTGCCCCATCACCGATTCCTCGTTGGCGCCCGGTGCGAGCTTCAGTTCCACTTGCGAGGCTTCTGTGGTGTAGTCGAAAAGTTGGCGTGCCACATCGATTGGCACAAAAATCATATCGTTGTCGTAGTTCTTTTGCTGCACCATGAACACGCCCGACACAAACACCGAGTCGTTGGTGAAGGCGTTCATGGGGTCGTTCAAATCCACCTGCCCCTGCCGCTGCGGCGCATACAGCTGGAGCATGCGCAGCGCGCCTGGGCGAGCGTTGAGCTCCACGGCAGGACCTACGCCAATCACCGCATAGTTCGACACCTCGTCCTTCAGCGAGAAATCACCCTCCACAATCACACTGTCGATGCCCGTGAGCTTGTCGTAGTCGGTGGGCACACCTTTCAGGCGCAGTGGCATACTGAAATCGGCGAAAATGGCGAGCGCATTGTCTTCCACCGTGGGCATGGCCAAAGCCACGCCCGGCACCGCCTGCGCCACGCCCACCACACTGTCGGCATCGGTGATGACCTTGCCCACCGAGGCGGAGATGGCAATTTCGGGGTCGATCGTGGAGAGCTTATCCTTAATCAGGTCGTGAAAGCCGTTGAACACACTCAGCACGCAAATCAGCGCGGCAGTGGTCACCACCACTCCCATCACCGATATGATGGAAATCACGTTCACCGCCGTGTGCCCCTTTTTGGCGCGCAGGTAGCGGAATGCTATGTTGAGCGATAGGTTCACTTATTTTGCTGCAGAGAGAGGGTGAGAAAATACGTGTCTATTCCTTTGCTTTATGGGTGCCGTCGCTGGCGAGCAGCTCGTCGATGTGCTGAATGTAGTCGAGAGAGTCGTCGAGGTGGAAGTGCAGCTCAGGCGTTTTGCGCAGCTGGTAGCGCACACGCTGCGCCAGGTTGTAGCGGATACTCTTCTCGTTGGCAATGATATTGGTCATGATTTCCTGTGCGCGCTCGCTGGGAAACACGCTCAGATAGGCGTGGGCCACGCTCAGGTCGGGCGACACACGCACGGTGCTCACACTCACCAGCACACCGCCCATCTTGGCGGTTTCGAGGCGGAAAATTTCGCTCAGCTCCTTCTGGAGCAGGCGGGCTATTTTTTCAAGTCGAGTAGATTGCATATTCTGTGTATTTTCAGTTAGTCATATTCGTTTAATGTGCAAAGATAGTGAATTTTGATGGAAAGTGGCGTGGGTTGCTCCCGCTTTTTGGCGAAGTGTGTCTTCGCGTTAGGATAAAGAGAAGCCCCGTGGCTGAAATTTGCCATGGGGCTTCCCTTATTTATTGCTTAGGAGCGTATTATTCGCTCAGATGGATTAGTTCTGTGTCCAAGCCATGTTCCAAAGCGCCACGCGGTCTTTGTTGGCCGAGCTCTTGGAAGGGCAGAGGTTGGTGACCTCGATGCTGAAAGCGCCTTTGATGTTCACATCTTCGCTAAACTGGTAGGCAGTATATTTCACTGCGTCCTTCTTGGTGACAGTGAACGACTTCACCACAGCGCCGCTTTGCTTGATGTCGATGCGGAACGACACACCGTTGGTCTCGGTGTAGGCATAGCCATAATTGAACGAGAGCTTACCGATGCCGCCCTCAATTTCAGGCGACACAAGTGTGCCGATGGCAGAAGTCTTGCCGTTGAGGTTGCAGGCGGTGGCATATTCGGTGGTAGAGCCCGTCTTGAAGCCGATGAACTTAAACACCGGGTTGGCATCAGCCTCGCCGCCCTTGAGAATACTCACGTTGGTGCCTTTCCAGCCGCCACGGGTGCTGTAGTTGCCGAAAATGGAGGTGGCGTTGCCGCTGTTGAAGGTCTCGAAGTCGCCACGGGTGGCAGCAGCCGAAGCCACGCCAAACGAGAAGTCGTCGATACACCAGGTCTGATAGCTTGATTGCGAGCCAGCCGTGTAGCGGAAGCCAATGTAGTAAGTGCCGTCGGCATACTTGGAGAGGTCGATGTCGCCCGACTCCACGAAGCCGCTGTAGCCCGATGATGGAGCGGTGGCGAGGGCGCAGTTGATTTTGTCGGTCACGCTGCCGCTGAAAGGCTTCTGGCCGTTGAAGATATACACCTCAAACTTGTCGGCACCCTGATAGCCCACCTGGCTCTTGAATGAGAGAATACGGCTCTTGGCTTTCTTGATGTCGATGGCGGGGCTGATGAGCCAAGCCTCATAGGGTGGCTTTGTGCCCTTGTAACCAGTGATGCAGGCGTAGGTGTTGTCGTTGAATTTCGAGGTGAACCACTTCTTGTCGCCCGATGGGGTGTAGATGGTCCAGTCGGCAGGAATGCCGTTTTCAAAATTCTCCTGCACGCTGGTCACGCCACCAGTGGTGACAGAGAGCTGGAACTCCTCTTTCGAGCCACTGTTGCCGGTGATGCCGTGAATGCCCATATACTTGTCGAAAGTGCCCTTCACCAAAATCTTGGAGTGGAGCAGCTCAGGCCAGTCGGCGAGGTTGGCGTTCTGGCGGAAAGGCGTGCCCTGTGGGAGCGCCACCACCATACATTTGCTGATGTCGCGGCAGTCGGCAGTAGGAGCAATCACGAGCGTGTTGTTGAGCGTGGTGGGCGCGGTCCATTCCACGTCGGCAGCACTCTTCACTTCGCTCACTTCAGGTGCCACTGCACCCACGATGAAGCCCGACACCCAGCCACTCTTGCCTTGCGCGTCGGAGGCAATAGCCTCTTCCACCGAGTATGGGTCGGAGATGAGGCCCTTGGTGGAAGTGGAGAATCCGATGCAGTCGTCGGCGGTGCGGATAAATATCTGCCATGTGCCGCCGTCGAGCTTCGAGGCACTGGTGTTGTAGTAGCTGAGCACACCCACCACCGAGCCGGTGCCCAAAGGCAGCATTTTAGCACGGAAGTTGGCGTAGTTGCTGTTGCGCATCACCAAGGTGTTGCCGTTGGCGTCCTCGATGTTGCGGTTGGTGGTGGCGCTGGCATTGGCGAAGGTGTTCACCCCGTCGGCGTCGGTGAAGTGCACACCATCGATGCGCACGAGGCGTCCCTGCCACTTCTTGAGTGTTTCGGCGTCGGTCTTGAGGTCGCTGATGTTCAGGGGCACGGTGTCCACCTTATTGGCAGTGGGCAGACCGTTGAGCTCGGCAATGCTCTGGAAAGTGGGCAGAGGGAGGAACGATGCTTCCCACACCTTACCGCTCTCGTAGTATTGAGGATAGCCCACTTGCTGCTGTCCGTTGTATTTGCCCACGAAGCAGTCCTTCATGTTGAGCACGATTTCCTGTCCCACGCGGTAGGTGTTGTAGAGGCTGGTGCCGTTCACCGAGATGGAGAAGCCGGCGGTGCCGTCGGAAATGTAGATGCTCTTGTAGATGTTGCCCGACACGTCGTTGGCGGTGACCCAGCCGTGAATCACCTCATTGTCCTTAACGGTGTCGATATAGTTGTTGGCGTCTTTCCAGTGCTTGGCCTTGAATTCAGCGATGGTCATGTTGGGCGTGTGAGTGGCCTGTGGCACAACCATAGGAGGGGTATCGAAGTCATCGTTGCAGCTTGCGAGGGTGGCCCCGAGAAGCAGAACGCTCAAATATACATAAAATCGTTTCATAATGTGTATGTGGTTATATTTATTTTCAGGTGAAATTGTTATCGAGATAAAATGAATTAGAATCTAACACCAGCGTTCAGGAACAGGCGAATGCCCTGTGCGTAGTAGTACTTGTTAGGATACTTGGTGGTAGAGAAGTTCTTGTAGTCGAATCGTCCCTGCTGATAGCCGCCGGTCTGGATATTGCGGTTGTCGAGCAAGTTGTTGATGCTCAGGTTGAGGTTGAGCGATGCGGAGCGGCTCAGGTAGATGAGCTTGCCGAGGCTCAGGTTGATCACGAGTGCCTCGTTGAGCTTGTCCTGGGTGCTGATTTCGCGAATACGCTGTTGCAGCTCCTCCTCACTGGAGCACACCTTCCACAGGTCGGGCAGAGCCTCGTGGCGCACGGGTGAGAGGTCCACATAGGCGCGGTTGAGCCATGTGCCGTTCACCTCGAAGAACCACATGTGAGGTCCGCTGTATTTGAAAGCAAGACTGTAGGCCTCTTGTGGTGTGCCGCTCACGTAGAAGTTTTTCAGATACACCGTCTGTGTGACG
>JBNMJK010000025.1:0-33314 GCA_050873765.1 Sodaliphilus sp. | reverse complement strand
GTGTGGCATTTTTGCTCAAGGCTCTTGCACAAATCACATGAATCACAAATTTTAAATTAGCGACAGAAAAAAAAAACGACAATGGATATCGATAAAAACAAACAGGAATTCAACGACTTGCTCCGCAGCGTAGGGCGTGAGGGTACCGACTATCTGATAGAGGACCTTGAGGACTTGGGCTTCTACGAGGCGCCATCGAGCACCCGTTTTCACTTGAATTGCGAGGGTGGCAATGTGCAACATTCGCTCAACACCTGCCGTGCTGGTCTGATGCTCCGTGAGCAAATCATACAGATGCGTCCGGAAATGGAAAGCAAACTGCCAAAAGACAGCGTGATTGTGGCATGCCTGCTCCACGATGTGTGCAAGGCCGACGTCTATAAGAAGGTGACGAGAAAACGCAAAGACCGCATTGGCGCTTGGGTAGATGTGGAAGGCTACGAGGTGGATTACAGCAATTTCCCGATGGGCCACGGCGAGAAAAGCGTGATAGTGGTGCTCCGTAGCGGATTTGACATTCACGACGACGAGATGCTCGCCATCCGCTGGCACATGGCGGCCTGGGATTTGGCTTTCCAAAGCCCCGAACAGAAAAACAACCTCAATACGGCGCGCGACAAAAGTCCATTGTGTGGGTTGGTGCAACTTGCCGATGGCATTGCCGCCAATCTGATGGAGTGGGGAACAGGGAAAGAGAACCTGCTCTATTAATATAACTAATAACCATCTTTTCACCGTTGAAACTTTTTTTGAACGAAGAATATGAAAAAAAATATATGCTTTTTGTGTTTAGCCCTTGTGGCACTGATGGGCCAGGCCCTCACTCGCGATGTCGCCCAAAAGGCCATTAACGCATTTGGCACCGACAGTGCGCTCGCACATGCGTCGGTCACCATCGCTGTTTATGATATCAAAGCCGACACGCTTGTGGCTGGGTTTAACCCCGACCTGTCGTGCATCACGGCTTCCACCATGAAAACTCTCACATCGTCGAGCGCACTGTGCCTGCTCGGCCCGAACTTCACCTTCAAGACCGAAGTGTACTTGATAGGTGAGCGGAAAGGCAAGAAGTTTAAGGGCCACTTGCATGTGGTAGGCTCTGGCGACCCCACTTTGGGCAGCGTGTATTTCCCTGCCAATCCCAACATTGTTGAAGAAATTGCCACTAAGTTAAAAGAGCAGGGCATAGAGAAATTTGAGGGCGAAATCACGGTAGACACCTCCTTGATTCCATGGCCGGCTTCAAATGGCTGTTGGGACGTGGGCGACTTGGCGTGGAGCTACGGTATGGGTATTCACGGTTTCAACTTTTTTGACAATCGCTCCAACCTGAAATTTACGGCTCAAGACGGACAACTCATCAATGCACGCTTTGAACCTGCTGTGCCAGGTTTGCAGATTATCAATAAATTAACTTCTGCAAAGAATGACGACGACATTGACCTGCGCCTTGAAGAGGGCACGCCCGCCATTGTGGTGCATGGCACAGCCGCCAACCAAGACTACGACATGCGTGTGGCAATTCCCACGCCGGCAGCGCTGTTTACCGACAGCCTTGTGCGCACGCTCACGGCAGAAGGCTTCAAGCTGAAAATCAAGCCAGTGAAGATAGAAAAACTGAAACATGCCGAAACTGCGCTGCTGCTTCAGCACCAGTCGCCCACTTTGGCGCAAATCATCACCTCACTGCTCGACCGCAGCGACAATATGTTCACAGAAGGACTGCTCCGCGCCCTGGCACACTACACCGGGCATGAGGCCACAGCCACAGCTGGTGTGGCGGTCGTGGATAGCCTGTGGCGAAGCAAAGGACTCGACACCCGCTCCCTATTCCAGCGCGACGGCAGTGGTCTGGCTCGCGCCAACAAAGCGTCAGGCAGATTCTTTGCACAGATGCTCACCTATATGGCGCAGCACCCAGTGGAGGGCGTAAGGTTAAGCCAATTGATGCCACCGGTGCGTCGCCGCATTGGCAAACTCATTCCCGCCACACCCCTTGCCGAGAATATGGTGGTGAAGAGCGGCAGTATGAACAGTGTGCAGTGTTTTGTGGGCTATTTTCCAGCCAAGCGTCCGAGATACGCCTGGGCACTGCTCGCCAACAACTGGAATGGCACCCGCTCCGACTTGCGCAACAAGATGGACGAGATGCTTATCAGCCTGTTCGGACAAAATGAAATTGAATAAAAATGCTAACGAGGCAAAAAAATATTCCCTTCGATAGTGAAACTACAAATTAATTTAATTATGTTTGCAGAGTAATTACTGATGCAACCAAAATTTATAGTCTATGGCTTCTACTTACGGTAAACTGCTTTTAGCGGTCTATGAACTTGAGGGACTGCTACTTGTGCTCGAACAGCATGGCACCGACACTCCAGCCTCGGTGGTTGAACTGATTAAGCAGAAGGCTGCTTATGTGGCTGATGAGGCACAGCGTGTGCAATTTCCAGAGCAAACGGTGGAGGACGAAATGATTGACGCAGCCCTCAACGAAGGGGCGCAAGCCGATGATGCCTCCGGTGAACCTGCCGCCGTACCCCCTATGGCTGAAGAAAGCCAGGAAGAGGTGCAAGACGACGCTACAGCCGACACGGAAGCTGACAATAACCCAGATTCAGAAGGAGATGCCGCCGACACCCCACCACATTTCGTGAAATGCCCCGACTGTGGCAAAGTACTGCCCGCAGGCTACACATTCTGCAACGAATGTGGCTGTCCGCTTGGTGGCGCTCCTAAGAATGGAGCTGTGCCCGAAGAATCCGCACCTATCGAAGATGCCGACACCCAGTTTGTGGAGGCTGATGCAGAAGATGCACCTTTTGCACCGGAGCCGACTTTCTCCGCCGATGATGACGATGAAGATGAGGTGTTTGAGGAAGTGGAGACAGAAGATGAGGAGGAAATTGTGGACGATGACGACGCTCCAGATGCCGACAACGAATTGAGCATCGGTGAGAGGCTTCACCGCGGTATGGCCAAGAATATGCGCTCGGCATTCTCTATCAACGACAGTATCCGCTTCCGTCGCGAGCTTTTTGGCAACAGCCAGGCTGAATATAACGATGCCCTTGACATGGTGCAGTCGATGCACTCCTTTGCCGAGGCTGAGGAGTATTTTTACGACGACCTTGAATGGGATCCCACCAATGAGGAGGTGAAAGACTTTATGGAGGTGGTGAGAAGGCATTTTCTCTAATAATCACAGATGATTTTTAATCAAAACAATAAAACATTTATACACAATGGCGGGTAAGCTATACATAGTACCTACACCGGTGGGCAATCTCGATGATATGACCCCTCGTGCCATCACGGTGCTGAAGGAGGCACAGCTGGTGCTTGCCGAAGACACGCGCACCAGTGGCGTGCTGATGAAGCACTTTGGCATTACCACGCCTATGCGCAGCCATCATAAATTTAATGAGCACGACACCATTTCGGGGCTTGTTGAAGAACTGGAAGACGGCAGCGTGATAGCTCTGGTGACTGATGCCGGCACTCCTGCCATCAGCGACCCCGGTTTTCTGCTGGTGCGCGAATGTAGGCGCCATGCCATAGAGGTGGAAACCTTGCCCGGCGCCACCGCCTTTGTGCCGGCGCTGGTGAATTCGGGGCTGCCGTGTGAACGCTTCGCCTTTGAGGGCTTCCTGCCGCAGAAGAAAGGACGCGCGTCGCGACTTGAGGCACTTGCCGCTGAGCCACGCACCATGATTTTCTACGAGTCGCCCATGCGCCTGGTGAAAACCCTTGAGCAGATGGCCCAGGTGTTTGGCCCTGAGCGCGAGGCATCGGTGAGCCGTGAAATATCAAAGGTTCACAACACCACCCACAATGGCACACTTGCCCAACTTGCCTCCTATTTCAAGGAGAACGCCCCACGTGGCGAAATCGTGATTGTGGTGGAGGGCAAGCCTGCCGAAGCCGCTGTGAAAGTGGATAAATACGCCAAATTCAAGCAAAAGCATATTAACGTAAAAAATGATATAGAATTATGAAAAAGATTGTAATCATCTCGTTGGCGTTTTTCGCCGTTTCTTCGCTCTCTGTTTCATGCAAAAAGGGTGCAGAGGAAAAGAAAGTGAATACCGATTCTATTGAAAACGTGGAATTGAAGGGAGAACTCGCTTCAGTGAATGCCGAGAAAGATTCGCTCAATACACTGATGAACGACATTGCCGATGGAATGAATCAAATTCTTGATGTTCAGGACGTGATGAATGTGTCGAACCTTGGCTCCGAAACCGTGGACAAGAAAAACCATCTGCGCGACCAGGTGGTGGCCATTCAGGAGATGGTGAAAGACCGTCAGCGCCGCTTGAATGAACTTGAGAAGCGACTCACAGCATCGGGCGCATATTCCGACGACTTGAAAAAGCAGGTGTCAACTTTGAAAAAGCAGCTCCAGAACCAGGAGAAGATTATCAACCAGCTCACCGCCGAACTGCAAGCTGCCAATGTGAAAATCAGCAAGCTGAATGTGCGAGTTGACTCTTTGCGCACCGAAAACACTCAGGTGAAGAGCGACTTGAAGACCGAGAAGCAGAATGTGGAGGCAGAAAAGGCACGTAACACCAGCCTCACCAACACCATGAACGAGTGCTTCTATGTGATTGGCTCAAAGAAGGAACTCAAGGAGCAGAAAATCATTGAGACCGGATTCCTGCGCAAGACTAAGGTGATGGAGGGCGACTACACCAAGTCGTACTTTACGAAGGCCGACAAGCGCACCCTC
Organism: Sodaliphilus sp.; assembly: GCA_050873765.1. Classification (GTDB taxonomy): domain Bacteria; phylum Bacteroidota; class Bacteroidia; order Bacteroidales; family Muribaculaceae; genus Sodaliphilus. Next base: position 28,579 of record JBNMJK010000025.1, on the reverse strand, counting down.
ACCCAAATCAATCTGCACAACAAGAAGGCTCAGGTGATGTCGAAGCACCCAGCCGGCTCGTATGTGATTGAGGAAGTGGGCGGACAGAAAGTGCTGCGCATCACTAATCCTACACGCTTCTGGGAACTCTCTAACTACTTAGTGGTGAAAGTGGGATAATATTCTGAAATTTATAAATATAGGGGCTTAATTCTGTTAAGCCTCTTTTCTTTTTTTTCAAGCAGAAACATGAAGGTGGTATTGGCTTTCGATAAGTTTAAGGGCGTGGCCACTTCGCGTGAGGTGGCTATGGCTGCTCGCTCCGGCATTCTCGGCACAATGCCCGACGCACAGGTGGCGGTGATCCCTTGTGCCGATGGGGGAGAGGGTACACTGGAGGCGTTGGCGCCGCTTGGCGCGCAGAAAGTGGCCCTGTTAGTGACCGGTCCTCTGCCCGATAGGCATGTGAAAGCCTGTTACGCCTTGTCGGGCCACACCGCCATTGTGGAAATGGCTGCTGCCAGCGGATTAGCGTTGCTGCCCGTGGAGCAGCGTGATGTGATGCACACCACCACATTAGGCACTGGCATGCTGTTGAGCCATGCCATTGACCACGGAGCGCGCCATGTGGTGATAGGCATAGGCGGCAGTGCCTCGAACGATTGCGGCACAGGGCTACTCACCGCGTTAGGCTTTCGTTTCCTCGACCATTCAGGGCAAGAGCTGCCACCTTGTGGCGAAAGTTTGCCTCGAATAGCGCGTGTAGATAGCAGCGCAGTGCCACAGGCCGTGCTCGACACGAAGTTTGACGTGATTACCGATGTTGACAATCCCTTGTGTGGACCGCAGGGCGCGGCAGCTGTGTATGGCCCCCAAAAAGGAGCTTCACCCCAGCAGGTGCACCTTCTTGATGAAGGAGCTCGTCGTTTTTCCACGCTGATGCCACATGGTGTGGCACAGATGGCTGGAGCTGGTGCCGCAGGAGGTGTGGGCGCAGGTATGGCGGCATTCTTGAACGCCACCCTTTATCCAGGTGCCGATGCCATTCTCAGGTTTCTGAATGTGGCCGACGCGGTCGAAGGCGCCGACTTGGTGCTCACTGGCGAGGGACGAGTCGATGCCTCCACCAGTCACGGCAAACTCCCTTACGCTGTGGCTCGGCTGTGCAGACGGCTTAGCGTGCCGGTGGTGGCATTGTGTGGAGCGCTCGACGGAGAGGCTCCAGATGTGTTTTCCTCGGTGCTGTGCATCAACCCTGTGCCGCTGGATTTGCCAACGGCTCTCCGCCCAGAGGTGTGCCTCGCGCGTGTGGCGATTGCCGCCAAAAAAGCGTTAGAAAAGTGGTAACGACTTCTTTATTTTAACAACTATATATATCACGATAATATCATTAACCGTAAATAATAAATGAATAAAAAAAGACTCTTAACTACTGTTTCGTGTGTGATGCTGGCGATTGCCACCCTGATGGCAGCCAACTCACAAGTGGAAGAAGCCATGGCGCTGGCTAACCGACTGTCGGCCCGACTGGCTCAAAAAGTGGAATTCAAGCAAGGCAAACAGAAAGGTGCCGACTATTTCACGCTGTCGAATAAAGGCGACAAGGTGCTCATCACAGCCAACAACGCCAATTCCATGGCGGTGGGCTTGAACCGCTACCTTAAAAAATATTGCCACACCACCGTGTCGTGGTATGCCGACGTGGCCATCGACCTGCCTGCCACGCTTCCGCAGGTGGCTCAGACGGAGACGGTGGACGCACGTGTGCCACAGCGCTTCTTCCTCAACTACTGCACATTTGGCTACACTATGCCGTTTTACGACTGGCACGACTGGGAGCGTGTGATCGACTGGATGGCACTCAATGGCGTGAATATGCCGCTCGCCATCACTGGCCAGGAGAGTGTGTGGTATAACGTGTGGCGCGATATGGGCATGACCGACGAGCAGGTGCGCAGCTACTTCACCGGGCCTGTGTATCTGCCATGGCACCGTATGGCTAACATAGATGTGTGGTGCGGCCCGCTTCCCAAAGAGTGGCTCGACGGACAGGTGACGCTCCAGCAGCAAATCCTTGCCCGCGAGCGCGCCTTGAACATGCGCCCCGTGCTTCCAGCCTTTGCCGGCCATGTGCCTAAGCAGCTCACCGAACTTTTTCCGCAGGCCGACATTAAGCCTCTTGACCCCTGGGACGGCTTCGACAAGTCGTGCCAGACCTATTTCCTCAATTCAGAGGATCCGCTTTACGCCAAAATCCAGCGGAAATTTTTGGAGGAACAGACACGCTTGTTCGGCACCGACCACATTTATGGCATCGACCTCTTTAACGAGATGGAGGCGCCAAGCTACGACTGCGACTACATCAGCCGCTTGTCGCGCCACGTATATGAGTCGCTGAAGGCTGTGGATAAGAATGCTGAATGGCTACAGATGGGCTGGTTTCTATATTATCAGCGCAATAAATGGAACAAAGATGTGACTAAAGCCATGCTCACAGCTCTGCCACAGGGAAAGATGACGATGCTCGACTATTTCTGCGAGCGAATGGAGGTGTGGCGCATGCACGACAAGTTCTATGGTCAGCCCTACATCTGGTGCTATCTTGGCAACTTTGGTGGCAACTCGGTGGTGCAAGGCAATGTGAAGAAGTCGGGTGAACTTCTTGAGGCCGCCCTGAAAGACGGTGGCTCGAACTTGAAGGGCATTGGCTCCACGCTTGAAGGATTCGATGTGCAGCAGTTCCCATTTGAATACATCTTCGACAAGGCTTGGAACTATGGCGCAACAGATGCCGATGCGGTGAACCTGGTGGCCGACTGCCATGCCGACCAGCCTGATGACAACGTGCGCAAGGCTTGGAACGTGCTCTACAACAAGGTGCTCACCTCACATGCCACTACTTGGCGCGGAACAGCAGCCAACGGTTTTCCGCTATTTAAGAAACTGACGAAGAAATGCCGTGCCTATGCCGATATGAAGGCACTCAACGAGGCATGGAAACTGCTTTTGAAGCAAAAGAGTGTGACGGTGGACGCTGCTAAGATTGACTTGATTTGGACAGGACGTGAGCTCCTTGGCAACCTCTTCGGCTATGAGAAAAATGAGTTTGACTCGGCTTATGTGGCTCGCGACACGGTGAAGATGCACGAAAAGGCGTATGTGATGCGCTCGCTCTTGGCCGACCTTGACGCGCTCAATGCCCAGCACCCTTATTGCACGGTGGACAAATGGATAGAGCAGGCTCGCGACTTGGGGCAGGCTCCAGAGGTGAAGGACTATTACGAAATGAACGCCCGCCGCTTAATCACTACTTGGGGCGGAGGGCTCAATGATTATGCTGTGCGTAATTACAGCGGCATTATTGCCAACTATCAGGCTGTGCGGTGGAATATCTACATTGATGAGGCTTTTCGCTCGGTTCGCACGGGCACCGCTTTCCGCGACAAAGAACGCACGGCTGCCACTCACCAGTTTGAACTTTCGTTTGCCGACAAGCATGGTGAGCAATTCCCTAAATATGAAGGACTTGAACTGCTCTCGTTCTCTCGTGCGCTCGCCTCGAAATATGCCACCGAATTAAATTCCTGGCTGAAATAAGCGAGGCAAGAAATTAGAAGTTAGAAGTTAGAAATTAGAAGGAATAGCCCATAGGGACGCGGTATGCCGCGTCCGCCTCGCAAAACGGTTGATTGGCAGTAATATTCTTCTTGTTGTGGCCGAATTGGCTAATAACAGTAGGGGCGCGATATTTAATGTTTTTGCTGATGAGGTGTGCTTAACAGATGTGTGGTAAGTGCGCTCATGTTGGCGGAAACTAAATGTCGCGCTCTTACTGTTTTTTTCAGTAATGATTAGCCGTTTGCTCCTTCTTTAACTGCATTTTATCGTAGTTTGAGCGTAAAAAATATGCATTTTATCGTAGTTTGAGCGCAAAAAACATGCACTTTATCGTAGTTTGAGCGCAAAAAACATGCACTTTATCGTAGTTTGAGCGCAAAAAATATGCACTTTACCGTAGTTTAACTTTCTTATGTTTTTGAAATATAATAAGATATTGTATATTTGCAAAAAAAATAACAAAGAGAGATGATTGATGAAAAGATAGTGTTGCAAGTTATTGCCGAGCAAAAAGAATATGTGCAAGGTTATGATTCACGGCAATGGGTTGATAGGTTTGAGGAAAAACTGTTTGAATTTAACAGTACTCTTGCACAGGTTGTGATAGGAGTTAGGCGGAGTGGAAAGTCAACACTTTGCCATAAAGTGCTATTGGATCGTCATGTGAAATATGGTTATGTGAATTTTGATGATGATCGTTTTGCAAAATTGGAGACAGAAGATTTAAATACAGTGCTATCATGTATCTATCAAATTTATGGCACTAACATTCAATATATCTTTCTCGATGAAGTCCAAAATGTGGAGGGGTGGCATTTGTTTGTGAATCGTCTTCTTCGAACCAATTTGCACATTGTGGTTACAGGAAGCAACGCTAAATTGCTAAGTAGTGAACTTGCAACCCATCTTACAGGACGATATAATGAAATCCATTTGTTTCCTTTCTCGTTTAGTGAATACTGCAATTTCCATCATATAGACACAAACAACATTACCACGAAGGCTGATGCAGAAAGAAAGCGCGCATTTATGGATTACATATCTGATGGCGGTTTTCCCGAAATGCAGAATATGCGCAATAAACGGGGATATGTGCAAAGTTTGATTGAAGCTATTGTGAGCAAAGACATACAGCGTCGCTTTAATATACGGAATGTGGATGCATTGCGAAAAATTGCGAATCATTTAATTAATAATGTATGCCAAGAGGTGAAATTTGAAGAACTGGCAAAGTTACTTGGATTGACAGACACAACTGCCAAAAAATACGTGGACTATTTACGCCAGGCTTTTTTGATTCAATTACTCACCAAATATTCTTATAAAAGCAAGGAGCGGATAAGAAATTCAAAAGCTTACATTGTGGATCCTGGACTGCAAAACAACCGTGAAAATTCCTTTGCTCCCGAAAATATCGGTTGGCGTTTGGAAAATGTTGTATATATAGAACTTTTGCGTAGGTGCAGTAGTGTTTTCTTTGACATTTATTACTATAAACCCTCTCCGCGTTCTAAAGAAGTTGATTTTGTGGTTTGTAATCAAGACAAAGCTATAGAACTCATACAGGTGGCTTACAATATCGACAATATAAAAACCTTCAATCGTGAGGCAAGTGCGCTTGTAAAAGCGTCTGAGGCATTGAATTGCAACAAGTTGACGCTAATTGCGATGAGTGCGACACGCACTGTGGAGGTGAAAGATAAATGTGTTCATATTTATTCGGTTATTGATTGGCTGCTCGATCGCAAATGATGCCTTTAATCACGGATTTTTGGGTGCTTTGATGGGCGGACGCGGCATGCCGCGTCCCTACTGGATAACCCCTAATATCAAATCCCTAACCTCTAACCCTTCGCCTCTAACCCCCTAAACCCTGACCTCCGATTTCTGATTTCCAAATTCTTTATGTAATTTTGCATGATTTTAGATAAATAGCAATTGGGACAGATTTTCAACATATTCTCACAGCACACATCGCTCCAGGCTGTGATACTCCTGTCGGTGATTTGCGCCACAGGTTTGATTTTGGGTAAGGTAAAGTTTAGAGGCATCTCGTTAGGTGTGACTTTTGTGTTCTTTATCGGTATTCTATTAGGTCATATCGGCCTCTCTATCGATGCCAACGCTTTGCAGTTTGCCCAAGACTTCGGTCTGGCCTTGTTTGTGTATGCCCTTGGCGTGCAGGTGGGCCCAGGATTCTTCAGTTCTTTGCGCAAAGGTGGCATCACCCTTACCCTGCTGGCACTGCTGCTTGTGGCCATAGGCACGGTGTTCACCGTGTTGATGCCTGTGGCTTTCGACATCTCGCTTCCCGATGCGGTGGGTGTGATGTGCGGAGCCACCACCAACACCCCAGCCCTCGGCGCCGCCCAGCAGACCCTTGCCCAGCTCAACCAGCCTACCACCGGCCCGGCTCTTGCCACAGCCGTCACTTATCCACTCGGTGTGGTGGGCGTGATATTGGCATTGCTATTGATGCAGAAGATGTTTGGCCACCATGGCCGCATCGCCATCGCTCCCGACACGCGTGAAGACAGCACCTTTGTGGCTGCCTATCACATCAATAATCCAGGAGTGTTTGGCAAGCGGATTGGCGAATTGTCGGAAATCACCCACGAGCATTTTGTGGTGTCGCGTCTGTGGCACGACGGCAAGGTGGTGATTCCCTCAAGTGAAACCGTGCTCAACAAAGGCGACCGCATATTGGTGATTACCAACGACACTGCCAGTGCGGCCATGACCCTCTTGTTTGGCGAGAAAGAAGACACCGACTTCAATAAAGACACTGTGGACTGGGACGCTATCGACAGCCAACTGATTTCGCGCCGCATCTTGGTCACCAAGTCGGAAATCAATGGCAAGCGCCTGGGATCGCTACGCTTGCGCAACCTCTATGGGGTGAACGTGACCCGTATATTCCGAAGTGGCATGGAGCTGCTTGCCACACCCGATTTGCGCATACAACTGGGCGACCGCATTACGGTGGTGGGCGAACAGACCGCCATCAAGAATGTGGAGCAACTGATGGGCAACCTTGTTGCCGACCTCGACGAGCCCAACCTGATTTCAATTTTTGTGGGACTGACGCTTGGCTTGCTGTTGGGCCTTATCCCCATCACCCTGCCCGGCATCACTGCGCCCGTGCGCCTCGGTCTGGCAGGCGGCCCCATCATAGCGGGCATCTTGATGGGCACGTTTGGCCCACGGCTCCACATGGTCACCTACACCACACAGAGCGCCAACCTGCTGATGCGCCGCTTAGGACTCTCGCTCTACTTAGCTTGCTTAGGATTGAGTTCGGGTACCGACTTCTTCGCCACTGTGATGCGCCCGGAGGGCGTGTTGTGGGTGGTGTTGGGATTCGCCCTCACCGTGATACCGGTGTTGATTGTGGGCTATGTGGCACTGCGCATCTTTAAAATTGACTTTGCCGTGATCAGCGGTATGCTTTGTGGTGCCATGGCCAACCCTATGGCACTCGACTATGCGCGCGACACCCTCAAGAGCGACCGAGCCTCGGTGGCCTACACCACGGTGTATCCACTCTGCATGTTCACCCGCGTGGTGCTGGCACAGATTATACTGCTGCTTTTCCTTTGAAACTTTTAAACAAACGTCTTTTTTTTACCTTCTACAATGAATAAAATTCTTATAAGTGTGGTGGCGGCGCTGAGTTTTGTTGCCGCCACTGCCCAAGAAAAGTGGACAGGCATAGCTCGCTATGCCGCCAAAAACGACAGCATTCTTGCCTTGCCTGCCGACCCCAATCGCGTGGTGCTGCTGGGCAATTCCATCACCGACTTTTGGCCCAGGCGCCACCCAGAGTTTTTCGCGAAGCATGGTCAGTTGGTGGGCAGGGGCATCAGTGGGCAAACTTCCTATCAGATGCTGGTGCGCTTTCGTGAAGATGTGGTGCGCCTGCGCCCCAAGGCGGTGGTGATTAATTGCGGCACCAACGACATTGCCGAGAACGGAAAGATACCTTACAGCGAGGACAACACCATGGGCAACATCATGTCGATGGTGGAAATAGCCAAAGCCAATGGCATCAAGGTGTATTTGTCGTCGGTTCTGCCGTCAAAGTGCATGTACTGGGCACCAGAGAAAACGCAAATCCAGGATAAGATAGCAAGCCTTAACGCACGCATCAAAGCCTATGCCAAGCAGCAGGGCATCACCTACATCGACTATTACACCTCTATGGTGTATGGCCCTGACAGAGAACTGAACCCAGCCTACACCAAAGATGGCGTTCACCCCACGGCCGACGGCTATAGGCTGGGCATGGAGCCTGTGCTGCTGAAGGCGCTGCGCCTCAAATAGAGCGAATTGCGTCAGCGGTCGGATTGGTCAAAAAATCGTTTTTTTCATTCAAAAATGTCCATTTGGTCGTTTTTTGACAAATAATTATTACCTTTGCAATTGGTATAGTAGATTTTTGTCTATTATCCAGATTATTACAAAATTAATTGTTATCGTTCAGGAAACTATGCTAAATCAGAATATTACGAGATTGTTTTTTGGCTTGTTGTGTCTGTTGCTGGCCACATCTTGCATCAAAGATGAACCACTGAATGAGGAATGTGACATTGAGCAGGTGATTCTTCACACCTCGCATGCCGATGAGGTGTTCTTCAACCTGACCGACTCCGCCAAAACATTACTCTATACCGATCATGAGGTGGCATTTAATGTGCGCAGAAATGCGCCGCTCGACGGCATCACGCTCGAATTTAAAATCACCGACGGCGCCACAATCCAGCGCCTGACCGACGGCGAAGGCTTTCAGGCCGACGTGCCAGTGAGCTATCGCGTGACTTCGGAAGACGGCAAGTGGCACCGCGACTACACCATCACCATTTCGCCAGAGCCGGTGCATGTGGTGAGCAGTGTCATTAAATACGACTTTGAGAATTTTGAACTCGACCCTCAGACGGGGAAATACTATATTTGGCACAATGAGCGGCTTGACGGCTCGTTTGGCAACGACTGGGCCACTGGCAACCCTGGCTTTAAGATGAGTTTGCCATCGGCTGCAGCCGACAAATATCCCACCGTGCCCATCGACGGCATCGACGGTAAGGCACTGAAACTCACCACCTGCGATACAGGCCCATTTGGCGTGATGGCCAATAAGCGCCTTGCCGCCGGTAACTTCTTCTTGGGCGAGTTCGATGTGTCGCAGGCTCTGGGCGATGCCATGGCGGCAACCCGGTTTGGCATTCCGTTTGCCTTGGAGCCGGTGAAACTGTCGGGGTATTACCAGTATCAGCCTGGCAAGAAATTCCAGGATAAGAACGGCAAAGAGGTGAAAGGCCGTGTAGATGAAGGCTCTATCTACGCCGTGTTCTACCGCAACCATGATGAAAATGGCAACCCCGTGCGCCTGCGTGGCGACAACGTGCTCACCAGTCCGCTCATCGTGGGCCTTGCAAAGGTGAAGTCGCTTCCAGCCACCAATGAGTGGACACCTTTTGAAGTGGAATTCGTGTTCTATTCAGAAATCGACAAAACCCTGCTGGCCAACAAGGGCTACAACCTTGCCATCGTGTTTTCTAGCAGTGTTGACGGCGCTTCGTTTGAGGGCGCAATAGGCAGTTGCCTGCTTGTGGATAAAGTTCGTTTAACTTGTCAAACCGAAGAATAATAATGAATAAAAAAATAATTATAGCCACAGTGGCTTTGCTTTTTACTGTAATGGGGCAGGCGCAGAGCATATTTCACAAAGGAGTGCTTTCCGACGTGAAGTATGGCGCACGCTTTGGCTACAACATTGGCGGCTCCGCTCCGCTGAGCATGCCAGCCAGTATTCGTGGTATCAACAAATTTCCACTCACGCCTAACCTCGCTTTTGGCATCAATGCCGAAAAGCCACTTGCCGATAATGTGGGGCTGATGGTGGGCGTGCGCTTTGAAAACAAAGGTATGTCAACCGACTGCACGGTGAAAGGCTACAAGATGGAGATGGTGAAAGGCGGCGAAAAACTCGATGGTGTGTTCACGGGCAAAGTGGTGACCAAGGTCACCCAGTGGATGTTCACCTTCCCGGTGCAAGCCACCTATCAGTATAAGAAAGTCACCTTCAAGGCTGGCCCTTACGTGTCGTACCTCACCGGACGTGAGTTTTACGGCTGGGCGTATGACGGCTATCTGCGCGTCGATGACCCCACGGGAGCCAAGGTGCTTTTGGGTACCGGCCCTGAAGAGCGAGGAGAATACGACTTTGCCCCTGATATGCGCCGATGGCATGTGGGCGTGGACGTGGGCGTGGACTGGGCATTCAGCAGCCGCTTCGGCGCCTATGCCGACCTCACTTGCGGCCTGCACGGTATTCACCGCAGTGGCTTCAAAACCATTGAGCAAACGCTCGTGCCCATCTATGGCTCCATTGGCTTGACCTATTCATTCCATTGATAGGCTCTTTATATAATTTATTGAAATAAAAATCTACACGCATAATATTAATCAACAAACAAGAAAATGAGAAAGTTATCTACATTGTTTTGCGCGGCTTTAATGAGTGTTTCGGCTATGGCAACCGACTATAGCGGCAATCTCACCGTTTTGGTTAACGGCGAGGGAAACACCCAGCCAGCTACTATTTCTGTTGTTGAAAATGCCGGAAAGTATAATCTGAGCATCAACAACTTTGTTCTTTCTTCAGGTCAAACCACAATTCCTGTGGGCAACATCGTGATTGAAAATGTGACAGGTGCGGCCAACGGAGGTCTCACCACGCTTTATGTGAATAAGAAGATCACCATCACGGCAGGTAATGCCGAGGGCGTGTCCACAAGCTCTTGGGTAGGGCCTATGCTCGGTGAAGTGCCCGTGAAAATGACGTCGAGCTTCACCACCGACGGCTATCTTGCCGCAAATATCGACATTGATATGAAAAGCACGCTGGGGCAGACCATTAAAGTGAGCTTCGAGAATGTGGCTAACCACTTCCAGATGCCTAACAGCGACTTTGAGACTTGGACCGACAAGAACAACGCGCCTCGCTACTGGCACGGCTTTGAAAGCGCCAAAGGCTCTCTTTCAAGCATGGCTAAGAGCAGCACCAAACTGGTGTCGTCCACATCTGTCCGCCCAGGCACCACAGGCTCAAAGAGCGCACTTATCACTTGCTCTAAAGTGTTTGGCGTGGTGGCAAACGGCACCATGACCAATGGCATTTTGAATGCGGGCGCTATTTCAGCAACAGATGCTGCCAATCACAGCGAGTCGAATCTTGAAGATGCCAGCATCGATGCCAATGACGATCCATATCATACACCCATTTACGCAAAGCCAGATGCCGTGAAATTCTGGCTGCGCTTTGTGCAGGGCAATGCTTCAGCAGTGGAGGACTATCCTTATGCCTCATTTAAGGCTGTGGTGACCGACGGCACTTATTACCAAGATCCAGAAGACAAAACTTACAATAACAAGGTGGCAGTGGCTTCTCCTGATCTCGAAAATATGAAAGAGGGAGGTTGGCGCGAGGTGACTTGTCCTTTCGACTATGCCACTTATGCTGCCGACAGCGCTAAGGCAAAGTCTATCTTGATGACATTCTCCACCAATGCCACCCCAGGTAAGGGTAGCATTAAGGAAGAAGGCTCATGGTACAACAAGAAGACCGTGGCTGTTGACTCTGTGTTTATCGACGACCTTGAGCTGGTGTATGCCGCCGGCATCAAGTCGATCGCTTTCAAGGGTCAGGCACTCGACCTCGCAAATGTGCAGACCACCGGCATCAGCCTTGAGTCAGCCACCGATGTGGCCACTGCCGACGACTTTGTGGTGGTGAAAGAAGGCGAAGACGCTAAGGTGACCAAGCTCGTTGAGCCTACCGACGATGGCTACATGGCAGTGATTACCGTAGTGTCGGCCGACTTGAAGACCAGCGAGACCTACGCCATCAGCATCAAGAAGCCTGCCGCACCTGCGCTCAAGGGCGATGTGAATGGCGACGGTGTGATAGATGTGGCTGACGTGTCGGCGCTGATCGACATTGTGCTCAATTCCGATGCATCCGCAAGCGCTGTGGCCGACATCAATGAAGACGGCACCGTAGATGTGGCAGATGTGTCGGCTCTGATTAGCATTGTATTAGGCTAAGACGATATTTATTTTAAAACCAACATGATATAGTTATGAAAGAGATTTTAGCATTTTTTGTGGCTGCCGTTTGCGCCCTGTCGGCTATGGCAACCAATTATGACGGTGAGCTCACCGTGACTGTGAATGGCGAAGCTGCTGTGATGGGCACAAACATCACCGTGGACAAGACCAACACAGGCTATGATTTGAGCATCAAGAACTTCAAACTCACCTCTGGCGACGTGACCCTTCCTGTGGGCAACATTGAGCTGAAAGACTGCGAGGGCACCGACGCTTATGGCATCACCACCATCAGATACGACAAGAGCGTGACCATCACCGCCGGTGACGATCCCAATGTGGGCGCAAGCGAATGGATGGGCCCAATGCTCGGTGAGGTGCCTATCAAGATGACAGCGAAATTCAACGACCAGGTGCTCAGCGTGAACATCGACATCAATCTTGAGCTTCTCAAGCAAGTGATCAACGTGGGCTTTGTGGGCAACGCTCCACAGCCAGCCAAGGGCGATATCAACGCTGATGGCGCAGTGAACGCCTCCGACGTGACTGCACTGATCAACCAAGTGCTTGAATAAGCCGCACGCTCGATTGCAGTAAGGTTATTCCCACCACGATGAGTGGGGTATCTTGCTGTGAGTGAGACCTGCATAACATATTCCTCCCCTCACATTACCACCGCTTAGCAATATGTTGAAGCAGCGGTAGCGTGAGGGGAGGGTTGTGTCTGTTTGTTGCCATTTGTTCACAAATATTGGTGATAAGTGAGAATGTTTTATGTTTTTTAGCAAATTTTTTTGTAACTTTGTCAGCAGACCAAAACGTGAAAAGGTTGAAGTCTTCTTTTTAAAATAAACAATTATAGAATAGATAACTGATTCTAAAATCAAGTGAAATTTTTTTAATACAAATTTATGTATGGATACAGTTGTCAATAGATTTTTCGGGACTAAAGTCCTTTCAGTCATTAAAGACAAAACTGCCCCCCATTGGCTGGTGCTGTTTTTCGACCTGTTAATTGTGTCGTGTAGCTACTTCTTGCTGGCTATGAGTGATGTGTTCATTCCGGGACACAGCATCACCCCCCTTATATTTGTGCGAAACTGGGCGGTGGTCCTGGTGGTGTATCTATTGATGATACTGGTGTCGAAGAGTTATACTTCGGTCATTCGTCTCTCTGTGATAGAAGACCTGTACAGGGTGTTTGTGGTGGTGACCATCAGCACCGTTCTGCTCTTGGTGGTGAATGCCTTGATGCAGGCCGTGCTTGATGTGGAGATGATGCGGTATTGGAGCATCATTATCATTGGCGCCATTTCATTCTCCTTCCTTGTGATAGAGCGATTGCTGATCAAGCAGGTGTATTCCTACCTGTCGCACTGCAGCACCGAGCGCTTGCGTGTGCTCGTGCTTGGCACCTCGCTCGACTCGCTTGTGCTGGCCAATGCCCTCAAGAGCGAATCGGCTGGGAAATATGTGCCCGTGGGCTTATTGGCAGAGAAAGGCACCAATCCTCCCGCTCAAATCAGCGGTTTCAAAGTGTTTCCGTATGATGAGAGCACCCTTGCCAACACATTTGTGGAAAACGGCATTCATGCACTAATTTTCAACCACGATGATATCAAGATGGTGGCGCGCGACTACGCCGACTTCTTTATCAATAATAACTTGCGTATTCTCTCACTCAACAAGGTGGAGGAATTTGAGGCCGACGACGAAGAACAGACCGACGACAAGAAGGCCAACATCTCCACCCACATCAAGGAGGTGCAGATTGAAGACCTGCTCGGACGCGACCCCATTGTGCTCAACAACTCCCTCATTCGCTCCAATATTCATGGTCAGGTGGTGATGATTACCGGTGCGTGCGGCTCGATTGGCAGCGAAATTGTGCGTCAGGTGGCTGCCTATAAGGCTAAAAAAATAGTGCTGGTTGACCAGGCCGAGACGCCCATGCACGACATAGCCCTTGAAATGAAGGACAAATATCCGGAGGCCGACATCGTGCTCTTTATGGGCGATATCCAGAATCGCGACCGCATGGAGTTGGCGTTCTCCACCTATCGTCCACGCTATGTGTTCCACGCAGCGGCTTACAAGCATGTGCCGATGATGGAGCTTAACCCCACCGAGGCCGTATTGACCAACGTGATGGGCACGCGCAATATTGCAGACCTCTCGCTGAAATATGAGGTGTATAAGTTTGTGATGATATCTACCGACAAGGCTGTGAACCCCACCAACGTGATGGGCTGCACCAAACGTTTGGCCGAGGCCTACACACAGTCGCTATTCTTCGACGCCAAGCAAAAGGGCAAGCACACACAGTTTATCACCACACGCTTCGGCAATGTGCTGGGCAGCAACGGATCTGTGATACCGCTGTTCCGTAAGCAGATTGCGGAAGGTGGCCCTGTGACCATCACCCACCGCGACATCATTCGCTACTTTATGACTATTCCTGAGGCCTGCAGTCTGGTGCTTGAAGCTGGCTGTATAGGCAAGGGTGGTGAGATATATGTGTTTGATATGGGCCAACCCGTGAAAATCTACGATTTGGCTACCCGTATGATTTCGCTTGCAGGTTTGCGCCCAGGCGTGGATATAGAAATCAAGGAAATTGGTTTGCGCCCAGGTGAGAAACTCTACGAGGAGCTGCTCAACGACAAGGAAAAGACTTTAGACTCCACTGAAAATGAGAAAATCATGGTGGCAAAGGTGCGCACCTACGATTTCAACACCGTGTGCGACAATATTTCCAGCATTATTGCGTTTGCTAAAAATGGGAATGTGCACGACATGATTAAGAACATGAAGACGTTCATTCCTGAATATCACAGCAATCATTCAGAGTTTGAGAAAATCGACAAAGAAATAGAGGCGGAGCATGCCAGCAAATCGAAGTCGGCATCTACCTCCACTCCAGAGACGGAAATTTTCTACTGATTTTTTACAGCAGTATGGCTCATTGTTGTGGCTGAATGATTGGCACAAAATGAGCCATGCTGATAATATGAGAGATATCGCCTATGTGGATATTACTGGCTATAGTTTCATCTATTAGCCTCGGCTTTTACGACATAGTGAAGAAAATGGCGCTTGAGGGCAACAACGTGTTTCGCGTGTTGTTCCTCAATACCTTTTTTTGCACCCTGTTTATGCTGCCGGTGCTGATTCACACCCTTGGCGATATGCAGGGCAATTTCGTGCACCCACTCAGCCATCTCTACCTGTTTGTGAAAGCCTTGATAGTGACCGCCTCATGGCTGCTTGGCTACTTCGCCATCAAAAACCTGCCACTCACCATTCAAGCCTCCATTAATGCTGTGCGCCCCATTCTTGTGCTGATGGGCGCGCTTGTGATTTTTGGCGAGCACCCCGGCGCGCTTCAGTGGGTGGGCATTGTGCTTGGCTTCGTGTCGCTGGTGTGGGTGGGCTTTATCGGCCATAAAGAGGGCTTTTCACTCTCCAGTAACAAATGGCTGTGGGCTGGCCTGGCAAGTGTGGTGCTGTGGGCGGTGAGCGGACTTTACGACAAGTTTTTGATGCTTCATTTCAAGCCGCTGAATGTGGAGGCGTGGTACTCATTCTATCAACTTGTGATAATGGCAGCTGTGATGCTGCTTCTGCACAAGCGCAAGGCATTGTCGGGCAGTTTCCGATGGCGCTGGTCGATTCTGCTTATATCCATATTCATCTGCGTGGCCGACCTTTCCTACTTCATGTGTCTTTCCGAACCTGGCTCAATGGTGTCAATAGCCTCGATGATACGCCGCTGCAGCGCGCTTGTGGCGTTTGTGTATGCGGTGGTTGTACTGCGAGAGTCCGACCTCAAGCTGAAAATCATCGACCAGTGTATTCTCATAGCCGGTGTGCTCTGCATGGTAATCGGCAGCCTTTAGCCCCATTTCCCCTTTTTCCCTCTTTCATATTGCTTTTCAAATCCTTTTAATACTTTTATAAACTCAGGAATCATTTTTTTTGTGCAATAAATTCCCAATGTTGGGAATATTTTAATAACTTTGCATTATAAAAAAATATTTCACCGCTAATGAATGTTATTTTTAAAGATAAAGCATTGTCCGAAATCTTCTACACAATGAAGACTTCAAGCCGAAAATATAAGAAGTTTTGCAAGAGTAAGGTGCTTGTTGATGGCTACATCCGTGCGGTGAAAGATATGTATATCGTGGACAAAGCATCTGAACTTCGCTACCATAGTTACTTGCACTATGAAAAGCTGGCGCACGACTCGCGAAGCTCGGTTAGAATTGTAAACGGAATGGTTGAACGCCTGCTGTTTACGGAGACGGACGATGGTTTAGAAGTTGAATTAATAGAAATAGATGATACGCATTATGGAAACAAGAAATGAAAGATTAGTTCCAGCAAGAGCTGTCCACCCCGGTGAGATACTTCGTGAGGAACTAAAGGAGCGTGGCATCAAGCAGAAGGATTTCGCCAAGGAGATAGGCGTTCAGCAGACACATTTGAGTGAGTTTATCAACGGAAAGCGCAACCTCAATGAGGAACTTGCAATGAGACTGGAGAAAGCCGTTGGTATTCCATATAAGCACTGGATGAGTTTGCAGAATGAATATGTTTACGACTGTAAGGCGATAGAGAAGCGTGATGCCGTAAACGGCAGAGCCGCCGAATTTGAGGAAGTGTGCAGAGGCATGTTCAACCTCAAAGAGCTTTACAAGCGATTGAATATATCTTCAATGGTGAGCGCTGAGCGAGTGAATAAATTGAAACTTGTTTTGCCTTTTGATATTCTTTCTGCGGAGAGTTTTCGGCTTCAAGTAGCTGGCTTTTATAAGCATAGCGACAAGATTCAGATCGACGATAAAAATATGCTCACCTGGCTTATACTGAATAAAGTCAGTATATCGAATGCGCCTGCTTTGCAGAAACCATATATAGAAGGTAATGCATATAAGGCTGCTTCACAAATTGCGGCTATGGCCAACTCTAAAGGCTTGACCATTGCCAATATAAAAGATTGTATGAATGATTTTGGCATTCAATATTTAGAAGTGAAAAAGTTGGATAAAGCACCAATAGATGCTTTTTCTACGAAGATGAATGGTGTCCCGTTTATCACAGTCACTTATCGGTATAACGATATGGATAAATTGGCTTTCGACATACTCCACGAGCTGTGCCACATCGAACGCCATTTGACAGGGGAATGGGAAGCGTTTATTTCTGTGGACTATGGTGAATATGCCAAAGACAAGCGAGAACAGGAAGCTAATGAATTCGCACGACAAATGCTAATTTCCGATAATGTGTGGAAACATATTATGAGTGTAGGTTGCAAAAACCTATCACCTTTCAAGGTGGTGGAGACGATTGCTGCTGCGGCGAGGTCGATGGGAGTGAGTCCATCTATTGCTGTGGCTCGATACAAGCACGAAACGAATTGGTATAGGACGAGCGCTTACAAGTCGCCGAAAATAATGTAGGTCAACTGTGAAAGATCTGTAATGGCCCAGATTTTTTGTGGTGTTATTATTTTACGGGTGAGGGGGGTGGTTTTGTGTGTGTCGGGGGAAATCGCTATCTTTGTGGTGGATTTATAAATCAAAAATAGTGTTTTGCTATGGCTTCTATTCTTAAATCGAATTTGCCTGTGGCTCTTTGTTGCGACCATGCAGGCTGGGCAACCAAACAAGCCGTGATTGCCTATTTTGAAAAAGAGGGAATTCCTTACAAGGATTTCGGCACCTACACCGAGGAAAGTTGCGACTATCCCGATTTTGCCCACCTTGCAGCTGTGGCTGTGGAAAGCGGAGAATGTTATCCGGGCATCGGTATTTGCGGAAGTGGCGAGGGCATCAACATCACCCTCAACAAGCATCAAGGTATTCGCTCGGCTCTTTGCTGGATTCCTGAGATTGCCTCGCTGGCGCGCCGTCACAACGATGCCAACTTCTTGGCTCTTCCAGGCCGGTTTGTGAGCAACGATGAGGCTCTGGAAATGGTGAAGGTGTTTTTGAATACCGACTTTGAGGGCGGTCGCCATCAGCGCCGAATCGACAAGATTCCTTTAAAGTAAGGGGAAAAGCAGACTGAATGATAAGATTTTTTGCGTTGACCTATGACGGGAGTGATGATTTCAACTTCCACCATGGGTTGATGCGGTGTGCCGTATATTCTCATTTGTGATGTGGCTTGTCGGGGCGGTTCTTTGGGGCGGACGCGGCATGCCGCGTCCCTACTGGATGGGGGACGGCTTGTGTGAGGGGTGAGAATTGATAAATTGTGATATTTTGTTGGTTTTCTGTTCTTTAAAACTCGATGGTTACATCCACTTTTTCCATGTCGCACTTGAATGGCGGTGTGAGTTTGCTGATGGTGACCACGCCACCGGTGATGGTGTGAAAATTTTCCTTTACGGCTTGAATGATGCGGTAAGCCACATTTTCAAGCAGCATCGATGGCTTTGCCATCTGCTGCTCCACCAGGGCGTGTAGCTCGGCATAGTTCACAGTGCCGTTGAGGTCGTCGTTGGTCATGGCTTTTTCCATGGGGCAATACACTTTCAGCGTCACTTCAAAGTGATTTCCCACCACTCTCTCCTGCTCGCCTACACCATGATAGGCGAAAAATTTCATTTTATGTAGGGTGATTGAATTCATTTCTTTTCGTCAGTTTTTCCCGGAATCCACACGTAGGCACCGAGGTCGGTAGCCG
Organism: Sodaliphilus sp.; assembly: GCA_050873765.1. Classification (GTDB taxonomy): domain Bacteria; phylum Bacteroidota; class Bacteroidia; order Bacteroidales; family Muribaculaceae; genus Sodaliphilus. The sequence goes on along the minus strand of JBNMJK010000025.1, from coordinate 10,174 downwards.
TTTCGGAGTTGGCAAAACGGTCGGCGCCATATCTGTCGTAGCGTGCGCTTTCGGGGCACAGGCTTCTGTCACCGCGCGCAATGGCATCGCTCTCGTTCATCAGTCGGTAGTCGAAGATGTATTTCTCCCGGTTCACATAATATTTAGGGTCGGCAGCCCACACGCAGTTGAAGAAGTGGTCGTCGTCGTTGCCGCTCGACTTAAACAGGCAATTGTAGATCCAGATGTTGGTGCCGCTCATATCGCCAAGGTTCACGTCATAGCCCAGACCATAGCTGATGCTGTTCATAATCTTGCAGTCGAGAGGCGACAGCGTCTTCTCATCGTTGTTTTCAAAGAAAGCGATGTTGGGGCCATCGATAGCGGCAAACAGGTAATAGTTGGCAAATGTGCACTGGGTGGCGCGCACTTTTCCGCCCATGAATGCCACCACGCCCTCTGGCGCGTCGCTAAACTCCGTGCCTTCGGCCTCCACCCATGAATTGATGGTGGTCATGCAGTATGACTCGGAATTGTGCACCACGCTGTTCAGCAAATGTAGCGAGCGCCTTGTGGGGTCGTTGCTTCCCACCTGTATGCCGTATTGAGTGCTGTGCAGATCCACATATTGCAGTTCATTGTCGTAGCTGCCGGCATAGATCAGCAGACCTCCCCATTGGCCCGACATAATGTCGAAATCAATGTCGCCCACCACATGGTCGAGGCGGTCGCCACGCATCACAATTTGCTGGTCTTTCGTGCCGATGGCCTTGAGTGTGCCATACACCTCAAGCAGCGCCTTGTCGTGAAAGAGCAGTGTGGTGCCGGGATCGATAGTGAGCGTAACGTTAGGGCTCACCACCAGCGAGTCGTACACGATGTAGGGCGTCTCGTTGGTGAGGTGCGTGTCTTCGGTGAGCGTCACGGCCTTGAGCGTGCGCACGTCCTGCCCCCAGGCGTTGAGCGTAACGCTCTGTGTAACGCCGTTGGTCACGAAATCGATGCGGTCGTTGATTTCCTCAGGCGCATTTTTGTTCACCTTGTCCACATATCCCTCCACAAACACATAGATGCTGTCGCCTCCACGAATTTCCACGTCGTGAAACACGCTGCCTTTCTGTCCGTCCACGTTCAGATAAAAGTGCGCCTTGCTTACGCCAGCCACCTGTATGCTTGATATGTTGATTTGCTTTTTACTCTTGTTGTAGATGATAAACTGCTTGGTGGCAGTGCCTTTGGTGGTCATCACGGTGTCGAACTTCACGGTGTCGGCCGAGAAGGTAAGCACGTCGTTTGGGCTGGTGGTGAAAGAGTCGTTGATGCAGCTGCCCAAACCTAAAGCACATGTCAAGGCTAAAAGTGTGATATGTAGTAATTTTTTCATTCTATATTTATTGCACAATTTATTATATATAGAAACGTGAAACTTCAGCAATTATTACATTCTGAGATAAAAAAGAAATTGCGAAACTTTTGCCGCCGATTCAGCAGAAAGGCTTATCTTTGTGGCAAAGGAGAACAATTAGGAAACATTATTAATTTATAACTTAAACAATTATGACAAGAAAAATCTATGCTATCTTAACATCTATGCTTTGCGTGATGAGTGCCCAGGCCGAAAGTTTTGAGGTGAATGGCATCAGTTATGAGGGACATGAAGACAACACAGCCACTGTGGTGAAAGGAACCATGAAATATTCTGGCAGCGTGGTGATTCCAGACACGGTCACTTATTCTGACAAGCAATATAAGGTGACCGCCATCGGAGCGTCGGCATTTGCTTACTGTGGCGGAATACAGTCGATAACCATTGGCAACAATGTGTCCATTATAGGCGATAAGGCATTCTTGGGCTGTGATCAATTGATGGAAATTGGGTTCCCTCAAAGCCTCACCTCAATAGGAAAATATGCTTTCAGTTTTTGTTCGGGCTTGAGAGCTATCGACCTACCCAACTCAGTGACGAGCATAGGGGCATGCAGTTTTGCCCAATGCACCAATATAGCTTCGCTGAAGATTGGAAGCGGTGTGACCACTATCTCAGCCAATGCGTTTGAACTGTGCAAGAGCTTGACCAGCGTGGTGATACCAGAAAATGTGAGTTTGATTGAAAACTACGCTTTTAAGGACTGTGGTAAGCTGGCCACAGTTACAATCCTATCTGAAGCTATTTCTATTATTGGTGACAAAGTGTTTAGTGGTTGCCCAGCTCTTAGCTCTCTGGTTTTTGGCGAGAATGTGGGCATCATCAGAAGCTGCACATTCACGCTTGGCAACCAGACAAATGTGATATGTCGCGCCAAGTATCCGCCAGTGTGTGAAGGCGACACGTCTCCATTTGCCGGTGTGAGTCCCTATTGCGTGCTTTATGTGCCAAAGGGCCGGGCAGCCGACTACCGCATGGCTAAAGGCTGGGCCGGGCAGTTTCGCGCTGTTGACGAGATCGCGGATTCAGGCGCAGCCACCCGTTGCGATGTGAACGGCGATGGCGTAGTGGATATCGCCGATGTGACGCAAGTCATCAAAAGCGTCCTTGCCAAATAGCCATCTTTTTTGGCGTTTTGGCTTGCTGCGGTGTTTAGGTGCGAGGAAAAAATGGATTGGTGGCTCTGTGATTTCCCGATTTTATTTGTATATTTGTAGATTAATATGGCTTTGAGGCTCTTTGAACTTGAAGCTGCGTGCAATTAGCTTGGAATAAACATTTAAAACTCATATAGGTTATATGAAATCAGATAGCTTAATTATTATTCCCACCTACAACGAAAAGGAGAATATAAGCAACATTATCCATGTGGTAACCAGTTTGCCAGAGCACCAGTTTGATGTGCTGGTGATCGACGACAACAGCCCCGACGGCACTGCCGCCATTGTGGAGGGCATCATCAAGGAGATGCCAGAGCGCGTGCACATATTGAAGCGCGCCGGCAAACTCGGCCTCGGCACCGCCTACATTGCAGGTTTCAAGTGGGCGCTTGAGCGCGATTACGCCTACATCATCGAGATGGACGCCGACTTCTCCCATCGCCCGAAAGACTTGATACCTCTTCAGCGCGCCTGCGCCGAGGAAGGAGCTGATGTGGCAGTAGGGTCGCGCTATATCAATGGCGTGAACGTGGTGAACTGGCCGATGGGCCGTGTGCTGATGAGCTACTTCGCCTCGAAATATGTGCGCTTCGTTACAGGTATGAAGGTGCACGACACCACTGCCGGATTTGTGTGCTATAAGCGCGAAGTGCTTGAGGCCATAGATTTAGACCAGGTGGAATTCAAGGGCTACGCTTTCCAGATTGAGATGAAGTTTACGGCTTACTGCATGGGCTTCAACATCAAGGAGGTGTCGATCGTGTTTGTGAACCGTGTGCTCGGCTCCAGCAAAATGAGCGGTGGCATATTCAGCGAAGCACTGTTCGGTGTAATTAAGCTGAAATGGAGCTCTTGGTTCAACAAGAAGAAATTCACCCGCCACAGCAAGTGACCCACGGTGGAAAAGATAAAAATATCGTAAGCAGTGACGCGGTATTTCGCGTTCGCCTCGAATGATGTTGTGCATAGGCGAATACGAAATGTCGCGTCGCTGCACGTGAAGCGCGTCACCAAAAGCGGAAGTGAACGATGGCGGTGCGTTTTCTGTTATACTTAAAAACTGGATTTTTGCGATGAATAAAAAAATTGTGTATAATGGCATAGTGCTGAATGAGGGCAGTAGGCGTCGCGGCTATGTGGCCATCGATGGCACACTCATATCGGAAGTGGGGGAGGGCGAGCCTTCTGCCCAGCTGCTTGCCTTATGCGATGAAAAATATGATGTGGAAGGGGCTTTTATCCTGCCTGGAGCCATCGACGACCATGTGCATTTCCGTGAGCCGGGAATGACCCATAAGGCCGATATTGCGAGCGAAAGCCGTGCCGCAGCTGCCGGAGGCGTTACCTCTGTGATGGATATGCCCAACTGCAAACCGCCCACGGTCACCATCATCGACCTTGAAGCCAAATTCGCTAAAGCCGATACAGCCTCGGTGGTGAATTTCAGTGCCTATATAGGAGCTACCAATACCAATATTGAAGAGATTAAGCAAGTGGATTTCAGCCGGGTATGCGGCATCAAAGCATTTCTTGGCTCATCTACGGGCGGAATGCTTTTGAGCGATGCTGACGCTTTGCGCCGTGTGTTCAGTGAATTTGGCACGATTATTGCTATACATAGTGAAGACGAGGACATCATCAATGCCAACCGCGCCGCCTTGCTGCAGCAGTTGGGCGGCGATGACTTGCCGCTGGGCTATCACAGCCGTGTGCGCTCTGCCGAGGCTTGCTACCAGAGTACCCGCCGCGCCGTGGAGTTGGCACGTGAGTGTGGCACCCGCCTGCATGTGCTTCACATCAGCACCGCCAAGGAATTGACGCTGTTCGACAGCGTGCCCCTTGACGAGAAGAAAATCACCGCCGAGGCGTGTGTGGCTCATTTGCTTTTCACCGACGCTGACGGTGCCAGATTAGGCGCGCGCATCAAGTGCAACCCATCAGTGAAGACCGCAGCCGACCGTGCCGCGCTCAGGAATGGGCTTCAGTCGGGCATCATCGATATTATTGCCACCGACCATGCCCCACACCTGCTGGCCGAAAAGGAGGGCGGCTGCCTGAAGGCGGCTTCGGGTATGCCCATGGTGCAATTCTCATTGGTGGCTATGCTTGAATTGGCGCATCAGGGCGTTTTCACACCCGAATTAGTGGTGGAGAAAATGTGCCATGCTCCTGCGCGGCTCTTCCACATACAGCAGCGCGGCTTTCTGCGTGAGGGCTACAAGGCCGACTTGGCCGTGGTGAAGCCTGTGCCAGAGGGGCGTGTGATTACCGATGCCGACGTGGTGTCGCGCTGTGGCTGGACACCGCTCAATGGATTCACCGTGCACCATGAGGTGGCGATGACTTTTGTGAACGGCACGATAGCCTATGCCCACGGCAAGCTCACCGGCAGCAAGAGCGCCGAACGCCTCACATTTAGTAACGAGAACTGTTAACAGAATGTCAGTAACCGAACAAAAAAGAATCGACAGCGTGGAGGGCCTTTCCTTTGCCCAGGTGGAGGAAAGCCGTGCAAAGTATGGAAGCAATATACTCACACCTCCGGAGCGTACCCCTGCTTGGAAACAATTTCTGCAAACTTTTAAAGACCCGCTTATCATTATTCTGCTGGTGGCATTGATGCTGTCGCTGGCCATATCCGTGTATGAGTTGGTCTATACTTCAAAAGGGTTCAGCGCTATGCTTGAGCCGTTGGGCATTTTATTTGCCATCATTCTTGCCACTTTGGTGGGCTTTTTGGTGGAATACAACGCCAACAAGAAGTTTGACGTGCTCAATAAAATCAACGACGACCAGCTTGTGAAGGTGGTGCGTGGTATGACTTTGGCTCAGGCCAGGCGCAAGGGCGCTATTATGCAGGTGCCTCGCCGCGACGTGGTGGTGGGCGACATCGTGCTGGTGGAGAGCGGCGAGAACGTGCCAGCCGACGGCACTCTGATAGAGAGTGTGTCGCTGTGCGTGAACGAAAGTTCGTTTACGGGTGAGTCGGTAGGGTGCCATAAGTCGGCCACCGCTGCTGACCAGAAGAGCACATCGTCGGCCTACCCGGCCAATAAACTATTGCGTGGCTCAAGTGTGAACGAAGGGCATGGCGTGATGCGTGTGGAGGCGGTAGGCGATGCCACGGAATACGGGAAAATCTATAAAGACGCTAAAATAGAGCACGACACCGAAACCCCACTGATGAAGCAGTTCAACAAGTTGGGCAAGTTGATAGCGCGATGCAGCTTTGTGGCTGGTGCCGCCATCATTATCGGTCGGTGCATCGTGTATGGTGTGGCAGAGAACTGGTCGTTTGAGTTCTTGCCCTCCGTAGAGTATTTTGTTGAAACGGTGATGCTCGCCGTTACGCTGATTGTGGTGAGTGTGCCAGAAGGCCTGCCGATGAGCGTGACACTGTCGCTGGCGTTGAGTATGCACCGTATGCTCAAAAACAACAATTTGGTGCGCAAGATGCACGCCTGCGAAACGATGGGCGCAACCACTGTGATTTGTACCGACAAGACAGGCACCCTCACACAGAATCAGATGCGTGTGTATCGCACACATTTCTACTGTATTGCTGATGGTCAGGCAATTACCGACCACTCCGAGCAGAGCCAGATTGTGTGCCATGCCTTAGCTTGCAATTCCACCGCTTATCTCGACCGCAGCAATCCCGCTAAAATCCATCCAATCGGCAACCCCACAGAAGGCGCTTTGCTGCTGTGGCTCCACGACCACGGCGTGGACTATGCCGCCCTGAGGGAAAATAGTGCCGTGGAAGCCCAATTGCCATTTTCCACCGAAAACAAATATATGGCCACTGTGATAACTTGCTCGGCTTTAGGAGGAAAACGGCTGCTTTTAGTGAAGGGCGCAAGCGAAATCATTATCAATTTCTGCAAAGATGTGGCTGGTGGCGTTGACTTTAATGAGATTCTCGCCGAACTTCACAACTACCAGAACAAGGCTATGCGCACATTAGGCTTTGCCTATCGCATACTCGCTGATGATGAGCCTTGCCCTATCACCGATGATAGCGCAAAGTTCGACGGCCTCACCTTTATGGGTATTGTGGCCATCAGCGACCCTGTGCGCGAAGAAGTGCCGGCTGCCATTACAGAGTGTTTGAACGCCGGTATTCAAGTGAAGATAGTGACGGGCGACACTCCCGGCACAGCCAAGGAGATTGGCCGCCAAGTGGGACTGTGGCATGAAGGCGAGGACGAGTCGCACCTTATTCTTGGCGAGGAGTTTGCCGCTCTGCCCGATGATGAGGCCGCTCGCCGGGCAAAGGAAATAAAAATCATGTCGCGTGCGCGTCCTGCCGACAAGGCACGACTTGTGAAGCTGCTTCAACAAGAAGATGAGGTGGTGGCCGTAACAGGCGATGGCACCAACGATGCCCCTGCATTGAATGCCGCCCAAGTGGGGCTCTCGATGGGCGACGGCACTGCCGTGGCAAAGGAGGCGAGCGACATCACTATCATCGACAATTCGTTTAGCAGCATTGCTAAGGCTGTGATGTGGGGGCGCTCGCTCTATAAGAATATCCAGCGGTTCATCATATTCCAGCTCACTGTGAATGTGGCGGCGTGCATATTTGTGGGCGTGGTGTCGTTTTTCAGCGAAAAGCAGCCAGCCCTCACCGTTACGCAGATGCTGTGGGTGAATTTGATTATGGACACTTTTGCCGCCTTGGCGCTTGCGTCGCTGCCGCCAAGCGAGGAAGTGATGCACGACAAGCCGCGCGGCAATAAATCGAATATCATCACACCCAGTATGGGCAAGTTCATATTAGGACTGGGCATATCTTTTGCCGTAGTGATGGTGGGTTTGTTTTTGTACTATTTGGTAAATGGCGCTGGTGACAGCTTCTTAAAAATGAAAATAGATGATCATGAGCGCACCATTATTTTCTCTGTGTTTGTGTTTATGCAGTTCTGGAATCTGTTCAATGCCAAATCGTTTGGCAGTGGACACAGCGCATTTCACAATATCAAGGAGAGCCGCCTGTTCTTTATGGTGGCTGTTGTGATACTTGTGGGGCAGTTGCTGATCGTGGAGGTTGGTGGTGAAATGTTCCAGGTGGCGCCGCTTAAGCCTATTGAACTTCTGCTTTGTTTGATTTGCACATGCCCAATTGCTGTGGCAGGAGAACTGTATCATGAGTGGAAAAATAGAAAAAAGACCTAATTTATGCGAAACCATATTCTCTTTATCCTTCTAATCATAGTTTGTGCCTCGGTGTGCGCCAATGGCCAACTCAGCGAGCGCGTGCCACCTGTGCACCATTCCAAGGTGGGCGATATGGCCCGCTCTGCCGACGGATCTATCACGCTGAAGGTGGTGGGTCAGAAATTGAATTATAACGGGTTGAGGCCAGAAGAGCGCGACACTGATGTGTGGTCGCCCAAGTCGGTTCATTTTCACCCGAATGGGAAAAAGTATTACATCAATTCATTAGAGGGCTGCCGCACCATGGTGTATGATGCGCACACCAATAAAAAACTCGCTGTAATCAACCATAAGTTCGACAGCTCCAACGCCTATCTGTGGGCTAAGCCAAGCGGATATTTCCCGTTCACCCACTATAAGCGGAATCTGAACACATTCTGGGGGCGCCCCGTGGAGAGCACATTCTCGCACCGAGGCCGCTATTTGTGGATACCTTACTATCGGCGCAGTTTCGACCTGAATGCGCAGGATCCCTCTGCCATTTCGGTGATTGACACCCGCACCGACTCCATCATCAAGGTGTTTGAAACGGGGCCACTTCCCAAAATGGTGGCCACCACACATGATGGCAAATACTTGGCGGTGACCCATTGGGGCAACAACACAGTGGGCATCTTAGATATATCAAGCCATAACCCCGATCAGTGGCATTATGTGAAGTGCATTGTGGTGGACTATCAGCTCCAGCTCAATTTGAGTATGACCACTAAGGTGGACCGCGACGTGAACAGCGGCTATCTGCTGCGAGGCACGGTGTTCACCCCCGACGACCACTATATGCTCATTGCCTGTATGGGTGGAGGTGGCGGTATAGCTGTGATTGATATGCGTAAAATGCAGTATGTGGGACGCCTTACCGGGGTGTATAACGCCCGTCATTTGGTGGTGAAGAATGATTATCTGTATGCGAGCCTTAATGCGGCAGGCATTGTGCAGCGCGTGCCTCTTTCCAAAGTGATGGCTGCCATTCAGGCGATGAAGGGCAAAACCGCTCCACTTGATGGCTGGGAAGGCTGCCAGGTGGGTGCAGGAGCGCGCACGATCTCGCTCTCGCCCAGCGGGCACTATGCGTTTGCCGCCTGCAACAATGCCAGCCAACTTTGCGTGGTGGATACCCGCACCATGAAGCAGGTGGCATCGCTCTATATCGACTCTTATCCCGTGGGGCTCGACATCTCTGCCGACGGGCGTTTTGTGGTGGTCACCTCACAAGGCCGCAAGGGCTTTGGCGGCAATGCGGTGAACCTTGTGGAGGTTACCTACAAGCAGCAAGAGCCCTCTGGCGCCGTCGTAGATGAGTGGCAAGAGGAAAAAGATAAGCAGCAGGCAGCAGAAGATGCCGAATTGCTGTCACACTCCATTTGGTGGGTGGCAGGTTTGGCATTCGGCTTTTTGCTGGGGCTGACAGTTCATGGCATATATCGCCATCGTAAAAATAAAAATTTAGAAAAATAATATGTCGAAATATTTTATCATAGCAGGTGAGGCCAGTGGTGATATTCACGGAGCGAGCTTGATTGAGGCGCTGAAAAAGACCGATGAAGATGCCCAGTTTAGTTTTTTCGGGGGCGATATGATGGCCGCCGCCTCCGGCACGCAGCCCATTGTTCATTACCGCGACATGGCCTATATGGGCTTTATAGAGGTGATCAAGCATCTGCCCACTATTTTAGGCTTCTTAAAAACCGCCAAAGAGGCGATTGAGCATGACCGGCCCGATGCCGTGATCTTGATCGACTATCCGTCGTTTAATTTGAAGGTGGCAAAGGTTGCCCATTCGCAGGGCATACCCTGCTTCTATTTCATATCACCTAAAGTGTGGGTGTGGAAAGAATATCGCGTGAAAGATATCAAGCGTTACATTAGCCGCCTGTTCTCCATTCTGCCTTTTGAAACGGCTTTCTATCGCAGGCACCACTATGAAGTGGAATATGTGGGTAATCCCACGGTGAAGGAGATAGCCGAGGCTTCGGAGCATTTTACCCATTTCCAGACTTTTGTGGCCGACAACGGACTCGATGACGAGAAGCCCATCATTGCCATTGTGCCGGGATCGCGGCGCAAGGAAATACGCGATAATCTGCCCACCATGGTAGAGGCAGCTCTGCGCCACCCTGACTACCAGCCCGTGATAGCGGGGGCGCCAAGCATACCGCAGCGGCTTTACGACGATGTGCTCGACCCTTTAGGCGTGTCGGTGCCAGTGCTTCATGGCAAGTCGTTTGAATTGGTGCACCATGCCCGTGTGGCCCTGGTGACCAGTGGCACTGCCACCCTCGAAACGGCGCTGTTAGGCACTCCGCAAATAGCCTGCTATAGAATGAACGGCAGCCGATGGGTGTATAAGTTTTACCGCCACTTGCTTAAAGGCAAGTATGTGACCCTGCCT
>JBNMJK010000024.1:0-33585 GCA_050873765.1 Sodaliphilus sp. | reverse complement strand
TAGTTGGGCAACGCTCAGAATGGACAAATCGACCTTGGCAAGTTTTCGCTCGACAACATCGACGAGATTTCGCTCTACAACGGGCAGAAAAGCGAGATTTTCCAGCCTGCGCGCGACTTCGGCTCCGCCGGCACCATCTACATTCGCACACATCACCCACGGTTTGACGCCGGCAAGTCCGATAATTTTAACGTCACCTTCCGCACCGGCTCGTTTGGCCTTGCCAATCCGTCGGTGCGCTGGGAGCACCAGTTTTCCAAGGCGCTGAGCATGAACCTCAACGCAGAATACACCTATGCCACCGGGCAGTATCATTTCCGCTACCGCAAGAAATTCAGCGACGGCACCATCGCTTGGGACACCACAGCCGTGCGCAAGAATGGCGATGTGAATGCTCTGCGTGTGGAAGGCGGCCTTTTCGGCAATATCATGCATGGCGTGTGGAACCTCAAATTTTATTATTACGACAGCGAGCGCGGCATTCCTGGCGCCATCGTGAACAACGTGTGGAAAACCTCGCAACGCCAGTGGGACCGCAACTTCTTCACCCAAGGCACTTTCAAGAAGGAGGTGAACGAGCGCTACAGCCTGATGGTGAATGCCAAATATGCGCGCGACTATATGCGCTACCTCAATCCCGACACCACCTTGCTTTACCTTGACAATAAATTCTGGCAAGACGAAATCTATGTGTCGGTGGCCAACAAGTTCGACATCATGAAGAACTGGGAGGCCGACCTTTCGGTGGACTATAAATGGAACTACCTGAATGCCACATTGGTCAACTTCGCCTATCCCACGCGCCACACCACCTTGGCGGCGCTTGCCACGGCATATACCTATCAGAGGTTTAAGGCACAGGCTTCTCTGCTCTACACCATGGTGAACGACCGCTCCACCTCGCGCAATGCTGGTGAAGTGATGGCGCGCAACAGCAAGTGGATGCATAAGTTCACCCCGGCGGTGTTCCTCAGTTTCCAGCCCTTTGAGGAGCATGATTTCTATTTGCGGGCATTCTATAAGCGCATTTTCAGAATGCCTACGTTCAACGACCTCTATTACACCGACATCGGCAACGCCTCGCTCAACCCTGAGTATGCCAACCAGTATAATGTGGGCTTCCAGTGGCAGACCGTGCGCGCCTACGGATTCTACCGAGGTTTTCGCTTCACTGCCGATGCTTACTATAACTATGTGACCGACAAAATTATTGCCGTGCCCAAGGGCACAGGCATGTACCGCTGGATGATGATGAACATAGGCAAGGTGAAAATCCGTGGCGTAGATCTCACGGCACGCACCACGCTTAATTTCCCACTCGACATTTTAGTAGATGTGAGCCTGAACTACACCTACCAGAAGGCCCAGGACTACACTCACCCCGATGATTATGGCGATGGTGGCTCCTATAAGGGGCAGATTGCCTACATTCCTTGGCATAGTGGCAGTGCCACCGTGAACGCCGTGTGGCGCAAGTTCACCCTCAACTATAGCTTTATTTACGTGGGCGAGCGCTACCATAACAGCAGCAACATTCCTGCCAACCACGAGCAGCCATGGTACACCCACGACATCAGCTTGAACTACACCTTCCGCCTCGGTAAGGTGAATATGAAACTCACGGGCGAGGTGAACAACCTGCTCAACCAGCAATATGATGTGGTGCTCAACTACCCGATGCCAGGTCGCAACTATAAATTAATCCTAAAATTTGATTTCTAAGACATGACACGTTATATATTCTTATTTCTAGCGGTGCTTTCTGTGGCACTTACAAGCTGCCGCGAAGATGACATTATCTTTATCCCGGAAGAAGTGCCCACCACGCAGCCCGAATACACCGATGTGGAAGGCTTCTATCTGCTGTGCGAGGGCAATATGAACATGAATAAGGCGTCCCTCGATTGGTTTGACGCGCGTACAGGCACCTACACTCGCAACATTTTCCCTAAAGCAAACCCCAATGAGGTGAAGGAAATGGGCGATGTGGGCAATGACCTGGGCATTTATGGCTCAAAGCTGTATGTGGTGGTGAACTGCTCCAATAAGGTGCTCGTGCTCGACAAGCACACGGCGAAGAAGGTGGGGCAAATCGATATTCCCAACTGCCGCTATGTGAAATTCTATAAGGGCTATGCCTATATCACCAGCTATGCCGGGCCTGTGGAAATCAATCCCAATTACGAGCAAAAGGGATATGTGGCAAAAATAGATACCACTACGCTGAAGGAGGTGGATCGCTGCATTGTGGGCTTCCAGCCCGACCAGCTCGACATTGTGAACGGCAAGATATATGTGGCAAATTCAGGTGGCTATATGTATCCTAATTATGAGAACACGCTCTCGGTGATTGACATTGCCACTTTTAAAGAAGAGCGACGCATTCCCATCGCCATCAACCTGTATCTTTGCAAGGCCGACCGCCATGGCGTGCTGTGGGTGGTGTCGCGAGGTGACTATTACGACGTGCCCAGCCGAATCTATGCCTACGACACCCGCAAAGACCGGATAGTGAAGACTTTTGATATTCCGGCAAGCAGCATTTGGCTTGATGGCGATTCGCTCTATGTGGCTTCGGTTCAGTGGAGCTACATTACGATGACCAACGACATCACGTATGCCATTTTGGATGTGGATAAGATGGAGCTGCTTACGCGTAATTTTATCACCGATGGCACAGAACAGCAGATAAAGATACCATACGGCATAGCTGTGAACCCAGAGACCAAGGATATTTATGTGACTGATGCTAAAGACTACATTCACCCAGGGCGTCTTTATTGTTTCGGGCAGGACGGGAAAAAGAAATGGGATGTGCGCACTGGGGATATACCTGGGCACTTCGTGTTTTTAGGAAAAAATTTAAATGAACAATAACATAAAAAAGCAAAAGAAGATGAGAAAGTTATTCTTAACGTTAACTGTAATGTTGACACTTTCTGCTATGGCAAAAAATGAGCCATTCTTAACTAAGGTGTACGACTTTATGCCGGCTCCAGGTCAGTTTGTGAACACGCTTCCAGAATTTAATGCTGGCGACACGAAGGCTGATGTGCTGGCTCGTGTAGCTGAAGATATTTGTGGGTATTATGAAGTGGAAGACGGTGATACCACTATGGTATACAAGCCAGCTTTAATTAGTCTTGGCGGCTTTGGCGGCTATGTGGTGATGGGTTTTGACCACCCTGTGGTGAATGTGAAAGACGACTACGATTTTCAGATTTTCGGCAATGGTTTTTTTGCAACCGGCTCTTCAACTGGTGGCAGTAGCGAGCCTGGCATTGTGATGGTGAGCTACGATGCCAATGGCAACGGTATTCCCGACGACCCATGGTATGAGCTGGCTGGCAGTGAATATAATTCGCCCAAGACCCAGCATAATTTCACCATCACATACTACAAGCCCGATGAGAACAAGGTGAAGACGCCCGATCCAAATTCAAAATACATCACCGACTTAACTTATGTTCGCTGGACTTCAAACGATGTGAATCCTGATAGCGTGAGTGGATATGTGTATAAAAATTCTTTCCACAATCAAAGCTACTGGCCACAATGGGCTGAAGGCAATACGCTCACTTTTACTGGGACGAAGCTTTGTAACAACGCTTTTGACACGAGTGGAAAAGGCACATATTGGGTGCAGTATTGCAAAGACTGGGGCTATGTGGACAACCGCACCGACTATGATCCCTATTCTCCGAAAGAGGGCGTGGATTCGGCGCTGATGAACCGTGGCTTTAAGATTGACTGGGCTGTGGATGCCGATGGCGTGCCGGTGCATTTGCCGATGGTGCATTTCATTAAGGTGTATTGTGCCATGAACCAGTATTGCGGCTGGCTTGGCGAAACTTCCACTGAGGTGGCTGGTGGTATCGATTATCACCCACAGGCAGCTGTGCCGCTGGTGGTGAAAGGCGATGCCGATGGCAACGGCACAGTTGATGTGAGCGATGTGACAATGGTGATTAACCGTATTCTCGGTCAGAAGTTGGCAGGCTACAATCCATTAGGCTTCGATCTTGATGGCAATGGCGCCATAGATGTGACCGATGTGACCTCATTGATCAACGTGATTCTTCAATAATATCCGAATTCAACTTGCGCTCGGGCGCTTGTTCAGCATTGAACACCCGCGTGCCACAGGGCAGGAATGTGTGACCGCTATTCACATTCCTGCCCTGATTGTTTATGGGGGGAGAGGGGGCAAAAAACAATGGCACCTGTCCAATCACGGATGGGTGCCATTTTGGTGTTACTATATATATTATTGTGTTTGCTTGGCAAATTTGCCTATTGGATTATCTTTTTGGTGGCAGAGTGGCTGCCATCGGTGTAGGTGGTGACCACGATGTTCACGCCGCTGAATGGCTCATCGCTGCTCACACCTGCCACGTTGTAGTACTTGACAGATGCCACGGTTTTTTCGGCAACATTGGTTTCGGTGATATCCGTTGGCTTGTTCACGTGTTCTGTAAACATAACCATGCCTGGGAACCAGTAGTTGTCGGCTAATTTAAGCTGCTCGCCCACTTCCTCACCGTTTTTGTTGTAGATGTGCATCCAGTAGTTCTGTGAACTGTATTCCTGGAATGTCAATACCACTAAATTGCCGGTGTTTGGGTCGATGTCGCACACATTGCCATACATGACTTGCCCGTCGGGCAGTGTGATGAAATTCTCGGTGAATTCACCGGTTTTCATATCATACTTGCTGATATTGCTGCCTAAATCGGCTGGAGCATAGTATAGCACTCTGTTTTGTGCGTCAACGGCAGGCGAAGTCTTCTTCCATGTGAAAACTGAGTTTTGGCATGAGAGTGGCACAGCCACAGCCGCCTTAGGCTCCATTTTTTGCAAGTCAATTTCCACCAGCTGCTCCGTGTCGGAAGCAGAAGGCGCGCCCCATGTGCAAGTGTTGATAGCCACCCACACCTGGTCGCCCACTTTGAAGATGGTGGCGGTGCCATTGCCGGTGCCGATGGTCTTCTCCAGTTGGTCGGTACGTGTGTTGATCACATACACGCCCTGATTGAGCACACACACCAGAAGTTTGCCATTGGCTTCCACCATTTCGCCCGGTTCGCCAGTATCGGTGCCGGCTATAGGAGTTTGGGTGATAGAGGCAGTGGTGGGGTTGTAGATGTATATGCCCTTGGTGCTGCCCACATACACCTTCGTGTCGGTCAGCGGATAGCAGGCGCGGGTGTCGCCGCTTCCTCCGAATTCGGCAATACTGTGCTTCAGCTTAAGCGTCTTTCGGTCGGCCACGTCGAAACGTCCGCCCGTGGAGCCATAGTTCTGCTTAGAGCAGAAATAGATGTTGTTCTGGTCCTGTGCGCAGTATTGTGTGGTGTTGCCGAGCGTCTTGCCCGGGTTCTCCTTTTGGAACACGCGATACTCCATCTTGGCTTCATCGTATGAATAGAAGTTGATGGTGCTGGAGTTGTGTCCATACCAGTCCTCATTCAGGATGAATACACCATTGGTGTAGTCAGCAAATGCGCTTGTCGCCAAAGCTACAGATGCAATGATTGCTGAAATCTTTTTCATATCGTCGATGCTTATTTAATCACCTTAACAGCGCTTGTGGTGCCGTCGGTGTAGGTGGTGACTACGATGTTTACGCCGCTGAATGCTTCGTTGCTCGTCTGGCCAGCGAGGTTCACGTATTTCACGCCAGCCACAGTCTTGGCAGCTTGCACATCGCTCACAGCGGTAGAGGTTTGGTTAGATGGAGCTGACACGAGTGGACCCCAGTCGTTGGAGCCACCGCTAAATGATGTGAACATCCACAAGTCCCAGCAGCCGTCGGCGAGTTTGCGGCCAGTGGCGCCTACGCCAGAGTAACCAGCTTTATTGGGAGAGTCGGAAGCCACCCAGTAGCTCCAGTAGCCCTTGCTCCAGCCGCTGTTCCAGTAGTCGCTTTTGTTGCCAGCGGAGTAGTCGTCGAAGCTGTAGCCAGAGGTGAGCACGTAAATGCCACCCTCACTTGGAGTCACAACATTGCCATCACCGTCTAAGAGTGTGAAAGGAGAGTCGTCGGGGTTGACGTCCCAACCGAAGCCGCCGATAGCCGAGCCGTATTGAGTGCCGGTTTGCTCAAGGATATAGAAGCGAGGGTTGTTGGCTGCCACGTCGAGAATCATTTGCTCGCCGGTTTTTTCACCATCGAAGTGATAGCCGAATACCAGCGTGTTTTCGCTGCCTGTCCACTTGATAGCGAGGGCTGCGGAGTTGCTGCCTTCGCCGGTCCAGTTCTTGATGTCGCTGAAAGTGAAGGCTGCTGCGTTGGCAGGGAGCTTCTTCACTTCTTTAGTGCGTGCCACATTGGGTTGCTGCGCAGCCATTGATGCCACGCAGAGGAGAGAGATAAGGATTGCGTAAACTTTTCTCATTGTGCTTTAAACTTTTAAATAATTGTTGATAATAAAAAATAATAATAATTCCAATTTTTTTAAAAGTTCGCGTGGAAGTGCTTGAGGATCCTGCGTCAGGTTTTGAGCATCGGGCAGCTACCCGATTGTTCGTTGAGCACAGAAAAGTGCTTTATGTCGGCAGTGGTGATAGTGTATGGTGCTGCGACTGCATCTTTTTTGTGTTTGCCTCGGTTCATGTCCACGTGAACCATAACAAGGCTATATGAGGAGGTAGGTATTCTGACTTGTTTCCATCGCTTCACGCCTTCCCGGTGAAGATGCAGTCGCAAAAGAAGAATGCGAAATGATTACCAGTGGCTTAAATGTTATGTGTGAAACGATACTTTTTTCAGGAAACTCACAGCAGCGGGACTGTTCAGGACTTTCACCTGATTCCCTTTTAATCTCCAGCGGGAGCGCCTCTCATTTTAGTATTGTCGGTGCAAAGGTAGTAATATTTTCTAAATCGGCAAAAAAAGCCGCACACCCATATATCGAATAGTGGGGTGTGCGGCTTTGTGTGTAGCGGCCTTTGCCAGTGAGGATTATTCTTCTCCTTGGCGAAGTTTCTGCACGTAAATAGCCTTGGCCATCTTCTTGCGGTTGATTACAGATGGCTTGTCGAACTGCTGGCGGGCGCGAAGCTCTTTCACGATGCCAGTTTTTTCATATTTACGTTTGAATTTCTTCAGGGCGCGTTCAATGTTTTCGCCTTCTTTTACAGGAACTACGATCATAATTCTAAAAAGTTTTTTTAATTGATTTGTTTATAATAATTGTTTGTTAGTATGCTTGTTTTCACTTCCGCGCTTGCTGTCAGCACATGCGGCAAGTGCGTTGGGGCTGAGGGCTGTGAAGCCTTTTAGCCGTGGGGAAGAGGTGTGGCGAATGGCCTTGCCTTTTTCCGCTTGATTTTGCTTTTATGAATGAAGTGTTGGATTTTGTCCGTTAGGAATAATATTTATCATCGTCTCCGCCCCTCCCTTATAAGCATAGTGAGTGGCTTCAAAGACTGATGTGGCGTGGCACGGACTCCTACGCCTATAATCAGATGGGTGATATGTGATTAATCTGTATGTCTCTGGTGGGTTTTAAATCAACCTCCTTTCAGTTTTCGGGTGCAAAATTAGTAAAAAAAAGCGGAATGGCAATTTCTTTTGCGCCTAAATCAGTGTTTTACCATGAAAAAGTTGTTAAATTTTTCGCTTCACCACCCGGCGTGGGGCGCCATAATTTTTTTTTCGGAGCGAAATGCCTATTTTTGTGGTTGAGAAAAAACTCACACTTTGTGATATGATGGCACTACGGCGGATAATACTCGTGGCGAGTGCGCTGGTGCTGGCTCTTGGCGCATCGGCGCAGACCGACACCACCTTGCGCTTCAAGATGGCACTGCCTGCATCGGTGGCGATGAAGGTGGCGCCGCTCCGTCCGCAATTCTCCATCATCATGCCCAACATTGTGGCGCCCAAACTCCACAATTATATTCCACCGGAGCCTCTTAAACTTGACTATAAGGTGGCTTCCATGGCCGACAGCCTCAAAACCACGCCCGAATTAAGCGTGAAGCCTCAAGTGTTTCGTGCCGAGAACCAGTTTGGCTTCACCGGCAATCCTTTTGCCCGCGACTGGAGCGCGGGAGGCGAAGTGCTGAGGCTCGCCGATGGCTTGAGCGTGGTGGGCAGTGGCAGCTACACCGCTTTACCAGCCTTGGGCACAATGGGCACGGGCAGCCTTGGCTTTCTTGCCGCGCCCACCGACCGCCTCACCATAGGCATGGGCGCCAGTGGCGTGAAGTATCACATGGGGCGCTCGGCGTGGAACGACTTTGGCCTCTACCTAAACGGAAGCTACAAACTCACCGACCGCCTGAGCGT
Organism: Sodaliphilus sp.; assembly: GCA_050873765.1. Classification (GTDB taxonomy): domain Bacteria; phylum Bacteroidota; class Bacteroidia; order Bacteroidales; family Muribaculaceae; genus Sodaliphilus. The sequence continues at coordinate 25,289 of JBNMJK010000024.1, read as the reverse complement.
GAACGCCTTCGGGCAGTATTACTTCGACAAGCGGTTCCACACTGTGGCAGCTATGGGCTATATGCAGAGTGCGGTGTATGGCGGCACGCTCGACTATAAATTCTCCGACAGTTTCAGCATGGCGGTGGGGGCACAACGCTACTACGATGCCTACACCCACACCTGGAAAACCGTGCCTATTGTGGCTCCCACGTTCAAACTTTTTGGCGCGCCTATGACGGTGGACGTGGGTGGCCTGCTATATAATATTGTGGAGTCGCTCATCTATAATGCCCGTGAGGGTAGTCATCACTATTCCTCGCCGTCGGGTTCGGGAGTGTCGAATCCCGCCAGCCAGTTCCAGAGCCGCCGTGCCCAAGGCGGCAATATCCGATAGGCGAATACTCCTCACCTATTATCTCATCCCCCCCCCATTAAACAAAAAAGGTGTGCTATATATTTGATAATTTAGGATTGAATTTGTGATGCTTGTGTTTTATTAAAAAATGTCTGAAAAATAGTGTGTAAATTTAAAATTATCATTGAATTTTGTGGTTATTGTTAATAATTATGATTAACTTTGCTTGGCAGTAAGAATAAAAATGAAGGTTTTTAGGGGATATTATAGATAATTTTTAGTGATACAGGAATATGAGATTAAGAAATGCAAGGAAAATGTTAAGGTCCGTGATGGCGGCAATGGCACTGGTGGGAAGCTACACAAGCGCCCATGCCGTGACGGCTTGCCCCGATCCGTCGGTGGTGACACAGCCTGATGGGTCGTCACTCACTCTGCTGCTTCACGGCGATGAGTGGTTTAGCTACAGCACCACCACAGATGGCTTCACGGTGGTGAAAGACCCTGCCGACGGTTACTATAAATATGCAGTGCTGAACCATGATGAGCTGCGGGCAGGCACCGTGGTGGCTCATGATGTGGCTATGCGCTCGGCAGCCGAAAAAACACTGCTTGAGGGCGTGGTGCCTAATCTCACTCCCGATGCCAAGACCGTGACTGCCATTCGCGCCAAGCGAAAACTCCACGGCAACACTGGGCACTACGACTACAAAAACTTCCGAGGACTGGTGATACTGGTGGCCTACAACGATTGCCCCTTTGTGTTCAGCGACCCGCACACGCTGTTCAACGAGATGATTAACCAGCACAACTATAAGGGATTTATGAGCAACGCACAGTTTCCAGAGTTGATTCCCTACACCGGCTCTGTGCGCGACTATTTCTACAGCAGTTCGGCAGGGGAGTTCGACCCCACATTTGATGTGGTGGGCCCCGTCACCATAGACTATTCACAATATTCTGCCTTGAAGTCAAACAATGCCCAAGTGCTCGTGAACGCGGCACTCGACGCCGCCGACTCACTGGTGAACTATAAGGACTACGACCGCAATGGCGATGGGGTGGTGGATATGGTGTTTTTCTTGTTTGCCGGCGGAGGCAGCAATTTCTCGGGCAACGACAGCCGCCTGCTGTGGCCACACGCCTCCACGGTGATGTCGAAAACACTCGATGGCGTGAAATTCGGGCGTTACGCCTGCTCCACTGAGCTGTATGGCCGGCCCCAGTCGGAAATCATCGACGGCATAGGCACCATGTGCCACGAGTTCAGCCATGTGTTGGGCATCGACGACCTCTACGACACCGACGGCACAGGCAGTGGCGGCTCAAGCGTTACGCCAGGCCGATGGAGCCTGATGGCGCAGGGCAGCTACCTCAATCAAAGTCGCACCCCGTGTGCCTATAGTGCCTACGAGCGTTATGCGGCTGGGTTTATCACCCCAGAGCGCCTGACCCGCAAAGGCGACTACGCCTTGCAGGCGATCACCACCAGCAACAAGGGCTACCGTCTCGACAGCAACACGCCCAATGAGTTTTTCTTGCTTGAGACCCGTAAGAAAGAGGGCTGGGACGAGTATCTGCCCGGTGAGGGAATGCTTGTGTGGCGCGTTGATTCCACCAATGCCACGGTGTGGGAAAACAACAGGGTGAACTGCGACCCCACCCACAGCTATTACCAGCTTTTGCGTGCCACAGGCGGCACTACCGATTCAGGCGCCGACCCATTTCCCGGAACTGGCCATGTGACCAGCATCGACAACAACACCACTCCCAACCTGTGTTCGTGGAATGGCGTGAACAGCGACTTTGCCCTATCTGGCATCACGCGCGACACCGATGGCACTGTACGCTTCAAGCTCACCGTGCAGCAGTATGAAACCTATAAGGAAGACTTTGAGAGTGCCACCATGGACGGCACCAGCGCATTGACGGGTAAATTCACCACATGGACGCTGAAAAACAATGCCAAGTTGAGCGCCACTGCCGATGCTGGCGGCGGCAACGGCAAGGCGGCGTGCGCCATGGTGCGCAGCAGCGAGCTTATCAGCGACAAGCTCCCCTGGGAAATCAACTCGTGGTCGTATGAATTCTTCAACCCTACCTCATCATCTACCATTGTGCGCACCTATTATCGCACCCCCGATGCCACCATGTGGTCGCTGCTCAAAAATGCCGACGGTCTGGAGTCGGTGACGGTGAGCGCTGGCACAAGTGCCCAGTTCCACTTCTACACGCAGCTTCCCAAGAACACCGAAGTGCGCATCGTGGAATACACCGGCCACCGCACCACCCCGTGCTATGTAGATGACATTGCCTTTGTGGTGCCTGTGGAGGCGCAACCCATCACGGGCGACCTGAACGGCGACGGCAATGTGGATGTGACCGACGTGACCATGCTGATAAATGCCATATTGGAGCCCACCGACCTTGCCGAAGCCGACGTGAACGGCGATGGAAGTGTAGATGTGACCGATGTGACCCAGCTTATCAACATTGTGCTTGGCAATTAAGACGACTATTTATAGCATATCAATTAACTCCATTTATTAACTTAATTCACAACACAAGATGAAAAGACTCAACTCTTTTTGGGGACTGCTGATGGCCATCGCTATCACAGCCTTCAGCGCTCAGGCGCAGGAGGAGGTTTCGCAGGTGTGCGCTCCTGTCAACCAGGACGCTCCAGCCTCGGTCGTGAAGGCGGTGAACGGAGGCTCAGCCACCTATATGGTGAACGAGGCTGCCGAGCTCGTGCCTATGACTGACTTCAAGGCTGCCACTGCAGAAGTCTCGAAAGCTGCCAAGAGCGTCAAGAAAGCCCCTCGCAAGGTGGCTTCGGTGAATGAGCTTGCAGGAAGCTACGTGCTTACAGGCACGTCGATGCTTACTTCGGGCTACAATGGCGTGGCCGTGACCGTGACAGCGGTGGGCACCGACTCCATTGCCATAGCCAACTTCTGGGCAAAAGGCTACAACACCGTGGTCAAGGCGAAAGTGGATGTTGCCACAGGCGCCATCACCATTCCTTACCAGGTGATGGGCCAGCACGAAACGTATGGCAACATCGTGTTTGCCAAAACCAACCTCACCAACGGCTCGCCACTCGACGGCGAATCGGTGGCTGGCGCGTTGACCTCCGACGGACGCATCGAGCTCTCCGACGCATGGGGCGCCTATGTCAAGGCCTCCGCTACCGCCACCTCATGGAGCTACTTCTCCGTGGTGCGCGCCACCGAGCTTGAAAAGTGCAACGCCGTGTTCACCGGCAAGGTGCACAAAGACGGCACCACCGAATCGTATGGCGTGGTGTTTAAGCAGACTGCCGAGAACGTGGCTGTGATCAAAAACTTGGGCGACTACGGCCAGACCGTGAAAATAGAGCTCAAGCGCAATAAGACCGCCACAATCCCATCATCGCTGATCGCCTATAACTCAACCTATGGCGACTTCTACTGCTACAACCTCGTGTACACCGAAACCGGCGCTACCCTCAACACCGATCCGGCTGTCACTTCGGCTGCTACCGATTTGAAGAAACTCAGCTGGACGAACTGGGGTGTGGTGACCGGCACCACTAAAGGCTCACGCTATCTGGTGTCGGCCTACGACGAGTGCAGCGTCACTACCGACGCCGACATCGTGTATCCTACACTCAGCGTGACCGAATTCCAGGGTGAAGGCACCGAGGCGAGCCCTTATTTGATTAAGACTCGCGACGACCTGATTCTCCTGAGCGACAAGGTGGCAGAAATCACTGATTTCGACTGCACCACTCCACCGCTCACCGCTAAATACTGCCGTGCCTATTTAGGCAAGTATTTCCGCGTGGAGAACGACATTGATATGGGTGGCTACAAATTCACGCCTATCGGTGATGACTGGCAGCACATTTTTGCCGGCACATTCGATGGCAATGGCCACACCATCAAGGGCCTTTATATTGACAAGACCACCTCTTACGCAGCCCTCTTCGGACGCACCGACACCGTGGCTGTGATCAAGAACCTGGCGATTGAAAATGCCTCTGTCACCACCTCGGCTTCGTATGCCTCTGCTATTGCAGGCTGGTCGTTGGGCACTATCCAAAATGTGACAGTGAAGAACTCCACCATCAGTGCCGACGGCTACGCTGTGGGCGCAGTGGCTGGTATCACCTACGCTATCAGCAACGCCAAGGTGGAAGACTGCCAAATCAATGGCAAATATGGCTATACTGGCGGTGTGGCTGGTGAGGCTCACGCTCCAATCACCAACTGCTACGCCAAGAATGTGAAGATTTTGTCGGCCACCACCAGCACCGACACCCCTGGCTTGCCTGTGGGTGGTGTGGTAGGTAACCTCTACTATGCCGACATGGAGAACTGCTGGTTTGCCGGCACTATCGACGGCAGCTCACTGCTTTCGCAATACCAGTCGATTGGTGGCGTGGCAGGTTTCGCATCAGCCGCCACCGTTAAAAACTGCTTCGCAGTGGGCAACCTGAGCACCTATGGCCCAGGCGCTATTGTGGGCGGTATTGTGGGCTTCTTGCGTGGCAACATTGAGAACAGCTTCTTCAATGGCCGCGTAGATGCTATGTCGGCTCGCTCATCGGGTGGTGCGGTAGGTCGCATTTGCGCTTACCGACCTGCCACTGGCGCGCCTTTCACAGAATGTAAGATGACCAACGTTTACTCAGCCGGTAGCGTGGTGTCGGAAACTTACCAGTATCAGTCGCAAAACGATGCTCAAAACAATGAAATCATCGGTGTGATACAGAAGGGTTCGAAACCCGTATTAACTAATGTGTATTTCGACAAGCAAGTGGTGAGCCTTACCAATTCGGCTTACGGTGTGAACACCGACCAGCTTGTGGGCGCACAGGGTCCTGCCGGCTTCGATGCCAAGGCGTGGACATTTACCGAGGGCCGCTACCCAGCACTCACCACATTCAAAGACCTCGACGCTTCCAAGCTCGCAACTGTGGCAGTGGTGATGCCTGATGGCGCCACTTTCGACAAGTTTACCAAGAAAGCCACGCTCAACAAGGACGCTTCAGTGATGGTGGGATTCCTCAAAGGCACCACTCTCAGCACCCAGGGCTACTATGCAAGCATCAACGGTGGCAATGAAATCGTGCTGAACGAGAATGGCGAATTTGGCAACGACACCCTCTTCTATGCATCAGCTTCCGACAAGTATGTGCGCTACTACCGCATCATGAAGGTGGCTCCTATTCCTTACGAAGGTGGCGGTGTGGCTGAAAACCCATACCTCATCAAGACGAAAGCCGACCTCGTGCTTCTCTCTCAACTCACCACCGAGAAGAAGCAGCTCTTCCCTGAGACCTACTTCAAGCTCGCCAACGACATCGACCTCGAATACGATGAGGCGTTCCTCGGCATTTGTGCTAATTTCGACGATGCCCACAACTATTTCGCAGGCACACTCGATGGCGACGGCCACTACATTCACAAGATGAAATTCCATCCTGTGGAGTGGAAGACTGTAGGCACCGAAACCTCTTGGGGCACACTCAACACATCGGCTTGCAAGGCCTACAAGGGTCTGGTGGGTCGTCTGTCGGCCGACGGTGTGGTGAAGAACGTGAACATTGCTGCCGACTGCGACCTGAAGTACTTCGCTACCTCTGGCGCAGTGGTGGGCTACAACAGCGGTCTGGTGGAAAACTGCCGCAATTATGCCGATGTGCTTGGCTACTCTTGCTGGATTGGCGGCATTGTGGGCCAGAACCTGAAAGACGGTAAAATACGTGGCTGCTACAACGAAGGACATATCGTGGGCGGCTATGCACAGACTGGCGGTATCGCTGGCGCCACTTACAGCATCATTGAAAACTCAATGAACGTGGGCCGCATCGAAATTCGCCAACTCGCCACCAACTTTGCCAACCAGCTTCAGTCGGCAGGTGGTATCTCAGGCTCGTCGTCGGCAGGCGGCAAGTATGTGAACTGCGTGAACGCAGGCACCGTCACTGCCCAGATTAAGCGCGCCGGCGGTATCGTTGGCTACTGGGGCACTGTCACCTCTACCACTTCAAGCTATTACAGAAATGATATGATCAACTGCGTGAACTACGGCACGGTGATGTCGGCCGATGCGGCTACCAACGGCGCTCTCGCAGGTGGTGACAGCCAAAGCGACTCGAAGGACATCAGCGGCAACTACTGGGACGTTCAGATTCTCGATATCCTTGCCGATGCCAATGCCGTGCACGAAGGCATGACTGGCGTAGAAACCAGCGTGCTCACCTCTGGCAAGGCTCTTGAGGGCTTCGACACCTCACTCTGGCAATTCGAGGCTGGCAAGTATCCTGTGCTGAAAGCCTTTGCTAATGAAGAGCGAGTGAAAGAGGCTTGCGCTGCCAAGCTGCTGGTTCCCGCTGGTGTGACTGTGAAGAACCTTACAGCCGACGCTACTGTGGAGAACGCCACTCCAGCCCTTGCCCAAGGCACTAAATTCGTGCTCGCAGGCAATGTGGTGAAGGGTATTCCTTCCACTGAAGAGGTGGTTAGAGACACACTCACCATCACCAACGGCAATTTTGTGAAGCTCATCGCTCTTTCAGCTATGCCAGTGAACCCTCTGCAGGGTGAGGGCACCGCTGAAAATCCATATCGCATCACCACTCCACAAGAGTGGAATGCACTGGCAAGCTACATGTCGAAAACGGCCAACAACCTTCAAGGTGAATACGTGGCTGTGATGAACGACATCGACTTCACCGATGTGGCTGAAGGTATCACTCCATTAGGCAACGACGGTGTCACTCCATTCGACGGCAACCTCGATGGTAAGGGATTCGTTGTGAAAGGCTACTCCTACAAGACTAAGGTGGAAGGCGAAGGCGCTCTCTTCGGCACTATCGGTGCGGAAGGCGTGGTGAGCAACCTGACTTCTGCCGGCACCATCACCGGTGGCCTCGGTGGCGCTAAGGGCACTACCAAGCTCGGCCACGTGGCTGGTGTGGTAGGCAAGCTCTATGGCACCCTCAACAAGGTGATGAACGCAGGCAAGGTGACCGGTATCGCCACTCACACTGCTGGTGTGGCTGGCTACGTTTATCCAGGCGCTGTGCTCAACGAAGTGAAGAACTCTGGCGAAATCACATCTTCTGCCACTTATGTGGCTGGTATCGCAGGCATCGTGAATGAGAATGCTGAACTGAACAAGTGCGAGAACAATGCCAAGATTTCTTCGAGTGTGGCTGCTGGCTTTGCCGCTGGTATCGCCGCCGCCGCTCTCCCTGCTAAATTTGTGGAATGTGTCAACAATGGTGAAATCCATGCTGGCTCAAGTGCCGGTATCGTTGCCAACTGCTCTGGCAAGTCGGGTAGCGATCTGGTATATACATTCGACCGCTGTGTGAACAATGGTGAAGTGACTGGTAACGGCATACTTGGCGGTATCACCGCAGGCCAGAGCACCACTGCCGGCAGCAGCGTGTGCCACTACATCAATTGTGAGAACAATGGTGATATCACTGCCACTGCCACTTCGGCTGTGTCATCGTCGTCGATGGGCGGTATTGCCGCATTCTATAGCCCAGGCTCTGTGTTTGACCACTGCGTGAACAACGGCTATGTGACCAACACCAAGAGCGTTTACACGGGTGGTATTGCCGGTAACAACAAGGCTTATCCAAACGCCACTTATCCTGTTACGTTTAAGGGCTGTGTGAACAATGGCAATGTGGCTTCTTCTGCTCAGCAGATAGCCGGTATTGTGGCTTATGTGAGCAATTATGTGACTATCGACAGCTGCGTGAACTATGGCACTATCGAACAGGGCCTCTGGGGCGCTGCCGGTATTTGCTACACCTTCACTGGCGCTAACAGCTTGCTCACCAACTGTATCAACTATGGCGATGTGACTGTGGCCCAGTACAACGCCGGTGGTATTGTGGGTAACTGCGCTAACGTAAGCTCTGTGATTGACGGCTGTGTGAACGTGGGTAACATTTCTTCCACCACCGCCACCGACAAGAACAACTACGGCGTGGGTGGTATTGCAGGCTCTTGCAATGGCATCATGAAGAACTGCTTCAACGCAGGCCGCGTGTCGGGCAAGGTGCGTGTGGGCGGTATTGTGGGCTCTCCAAGCTACAATGCCAATGGCACTCGCACTCAGATTCTGAGCTGCCTGAACGTGGGCGAGGTAATCGCCGATGAAGGCTGCGGTGGCGCTCTCGCTGGCACCACCAAGGGTGAAGAAGAGAAGTACTGGGGCGACAACAACGTGTGCACCAACTCCTACTACCTCAACGATATGACTGCCAAGGGTGAAGGCGCTGGCTACGGCGACAACAACCTCATTGGCAAGGGCGTGTCGGTGAATGAACTTGTGGCACTCAACATGAACGCCGCCGAGGAAGGCACTACCGATGCAGCTATTCCTGCTTGGGTGAGAGCCGACAGCTATTCTTACCCTGTGCCAGCCATCGCTATGAGCGAGCCAAGAGTTCAGGCTTATGCAGCCGCTGTTGTGCTTGCCGATGGCGACACCTACACCAACGTGACCAAGAACAAATTCAATGTTGGTCTGCCCGATGGCGTAGAGTGGGAAGCACCTGCTATGATTAAGATTGTGGGTGATTTGGCAGCCGTGACCGAGCAAAGCCATGTTACGGTGAAGCTCATTGCTAAGGCTATGGCCAACGATGTGCTCACTGAAGTGCCTTGGAACTTGACCCTCAATGTAGATGAAGTGTACACAGGCATTAACGACGTGTATGGCAAGACCGTTGTGGATGAGGCTTACTACACCGTGAGCGGTGTGAAGGTGGCTAAACCACAGGCTGCCGACGGCGAAATCTACATCGTGGTTCGTAAGTTCAGCGATGGCTCGGTTGATGCTGTGAAACTTCGCAACTAACATTTATTGCAGCAGAAAGCATCACTTGATGTTTTTCTCATAACCCCCAATATGGGCGACCTCACAAATCCAGAGGCCGCCCATATTTTTTCGGGGAAACCGGATAAAACGCTCCTCAAAACATCGGGGAAATCGGATAAAACGCTCCTCAAAACATCGGGGAAACTGGTTAAAACACCAACCGAAACATCGGGGAAATCGGTTAAAACACTGTTCTCTATTGCGGGGAAACCGAAAATTGTGTATTTTTGTGCCATAAAATCAGCTGTTTATGGAAGAATTTGTGTTTAAGCGGAAAATTTTCAAGAAAATGCTTCAATGGAAAGCAGAGTCAGATGGCAAAACCGCACTTTTGATTGAAGGCGCTCGGCGTGTTGGGAAATCTACGGTTGTAGAGGAATTCGCACGAAGTCAGTATAAATCCTACATATTGATAGATTTTAACAGGTCGTCGGCAGAAACAAAAGCCCTGTTTGAGGATTTGACCGACTTAGATATGCTGTTTCTTAATTTACAGGCCACTTATCATGTGCAGTTGTTTAGGCGCGAGTCGGTGATTGTGTTCGACGAGGTGCAGAGTTATCCTCTTGCCCGCCAAGCAATCAAGTATTTGGTGGCTGATGGCAGATATGACTACATTGAGACTGGGTCGTTAATTTCCATCAAGAAAAATACGGAGAACATTACGATTCCAAGTGAGGAAGATCGCCTTCAGATGTATCCAATGGATTATGAGGAATTTCGATGGGCTCTTGGCGATGAGGTGACCCTTCCTTTGCTGAAAACCTTTTTGGAAAAACGCAAACCTCTCGCCAACTCTTTGCGCACCGCAATGCGGGATTTGAGGCTGTATATGCTTGTGGGCGGAATGCCACAGGCTGTGGTCACCTATTTGCAAACTAATAATTTGCAGCAAGTGGACAAGACCAAGCGAAAGATTATTCAACTCTACGACGACGATTTTCAGAAAATAGATGTCTCTGGCAGGATTTCTAAGCTGTTCAGGTCGATACCAGGGCAGCTATACCGGAATGTGTCGAGGTATGTTCCTGCCACTGTGGTGGGAGATGCCAGTAAGGAAAAACTTACTGAATTAATCAAGGTGATGGAAGACAGTAAGACGGTGAATATGGTGTATCGGGCCGATGACCCATGTGTGGGTATGGGACTAACGCAAGATTTAGACAGGTATAAGCTGTTTTTAGCCGATACAGGCCTTTTTATTACATTGGCGTTTTGGGATAAGGACTACACCGAAAATGAGATCTATAACAAACTTTTAAACGATAAACTTTCGGCCAATTTGGGATATGTGTATGAGAATTTGGTGGCTCAGATGCTTGTGGCGGCGGGCAACAAACTGTTTTACTACACGTGGAAGAAGGATGAGAAGCACAATTACGAGATAGATTTCCTCATCTCTCGCGGCACTAAAATCTGTCCGATAGAGGTGAAGTCGTCGGGAACAAGGTCGCATGCCTCAATTGATAATTTTAATGAGAAATTTAAAGAGCGCATCGGCCATTCCTACATTATCACCACGAAAGACTATCATGAGGAGGAGGGAACAAAGAATATTTTTGTGCCTGTATGTATGACTTCTCTGCTGTGACAAAAATTGAGCGGAGAGATGGGGGCGGATAGGTTGGGGTGGTGTTGTGGTTATTCGGGGGAAAATCGCTATCTTTGTGTGTTGCTAAACAAGGAAGATTTTAAAACTTCGTATGACCGATATGAATACATACTCTAATACTCGGCTTGAGGCGCTCCGTGAACTGATGCGCAGCAAGCACATCGATGCCGTGATTATCCCTGGCACCGACTCTCATCAAAGTGAATACCCGGCTGAACACTGGAAGTTTCGCGACTATATCACTGGCTTCACCGGAAGCAATGGCACGGCCGTGGTCACTCTCCACGATGCTGGCCTGTGGACCGACTCGCGCTATTTCCTCCAGGCTGAGGAACAGCTTGAAGGCTCTGGCTTCACTCTCCGCAAGGAACTCCCCGATGAACCCACCGCACTCCAGTGGCTTGGTGAAGTGCTTAGCGAGAATGCGGTGATCGGGGTTGATGGCCGTCTGTTCTCGCTTGTTGAGGCCAACCGCATTGAAATGTTTTGCGCTCAAAACGGCTTTATGTTTGCACCGGATTTCCGCGCCGCCGAAGCTGTTTGGCCGGGTCGCCCTTCGCGGCCAATGGGTGAGGTTTTCGTTCACGATGAGGCCATCGCAGGCGAGACGGTTGACAGCAAGATTGCGCGCGTGCTCGATGCAGTAGATGCCGCCGATGCCGACGGCCTGCTGGTCACAGCGCTCGATGAGATAGCCTGGCTGTTTAATCTTCGTGGCAGTGATGTGGCCTACACCCCTGTGGTGATCGCTTTCGCCTATGTCAGTTTTGACGAGCGTGTGCTTTTTATAGATGCCGACAAGCTGACCGCCGAAGTGAAAGCGCATTTGAAGAAATATGATGTGAAGGTGAAGCACTACGACGACGTGGAGAAATTCCTCGGCAAGATTAGCAGCTCTGCCACGGTGATGGTGGACCCCAAACAGGTGAGCGACGCTCTCGGGCAGGCGATGATTTGCAACAAGACGTATGGCCCGTCGCCCATCATAGCGCTTAAGGGCGTGAAAAATGAGCGGCAGGTGGAAGGCTTCCGCAAAGCTATGCTGCATGATGGCGTGGCTATGGTGCGCATGATGATGTGGCTGGAGCAGAATGTGGGCAGTGGCATCACGGAAATGGATGTGGACCGCCGCTTGCAGCAGGAGCGCGCCAAGTTTGAGTCGAACCGTGGCGACAGTTTCCACATGATTGCCGGCTACAAGGATCATGGCGCCATCGTGCACTATGAGGCTACCGATGAGTCGGCCTACACGCTCGGTGCCGATGGGTTGCTGCTCATCGACACTGGCGGCCAATATGTGGAGGGCACCACCGATGTGACCCGCACCATTTGTCTTGGCCACCCCACTGAGGCGCAAATGCACGACTTCACGCTGGTGCTCAAAGGGCATTTGGCATTGAGCCGCGCGGTGTTTCCCAAAGGCACTACCGGCGTGCAGCTTGATGTGCTGGCGCGCGGACCGCTGTGGCAGGAGGGTATGACCTATCTTCATGGCACTGGCCACGGGGTGGGGCAATTCCTGTGTTGCCATGAGGGGCCGCAGAGCATTCGTATGCAGATCAACGACACCGCCCTCCAGCTGGGTATGGTCACGAGCAATGAGCCGGGCATCTATAAGACGGGTGAATATGGCATTCGCACCGAAAATCTGCTTCTTTGCGTGCCTGCCTGCTCCAGCGAGGAGTGGAGTGAATATTACAAGTTTGAAACCCTCACCCTTTTCCCCTACGATACCACCCTAATCGACGTGGATATGCTTAACCGTGAGGAGGTGGAGCAGATCAACCGCTACCATGCCATGGTGTGCGATCGGCTGTGCCCGCTGCTCAATGATGATGAGGCGCTGTGGCTGAAACAGAAATGTAAATCGTTATAATTAAGAAAATAATATATCTATACTTATGGCTATTATTAGAAAAGTTAGAGGCTATGAGCCTAAAATGGGCAAGGGCTGCTTCCTTGCCGACAACGCCGTGCTCGTGGGCGATGTGACTATGGGCGATGAGTGCAGCATCTGGTTTGGCGCTGTGCTGCGTGGCGACGTGAACACGATCAAGATTGGCGACCGTGTGAACATTCAGGACAATTCTGTGATTCACACCCTCTATGAGAAATCGGTCACCACTATCGGCAACGATGTGTCGATAGGCCACAATGTGGTGGTGCATGGTGCCACTATCCACGATATGGCGCTCATAGGAATGGGCAGCGTGATTCTTGACCATGCCGAAGTGGGCGAGGGCGCTATTGTGGCGGCTGGCAGTGTGGTGCTGGGCGGCACTAAAATCGGTCCTCATGAATTGTGGGCAGGCAGCCCCGCAAAATTCAAGAAGATGGTGGATCCGGCGCAAGCCAAGGAAATCAATGTGAAGATAGCCAAAAACTATCTGATGTATTCCACCTGGTATGAGGATTAGGATTCTTTGCAAGGTGAAAAAAGCACATAGACAGAAATAGGAAATCACCTATAATTACAGTGGGAACGCGATATTTCGCATCCGCCCATCAGATGTTTAGAAGCCGTATAGATTTAGAGGCTGTTTAATAATCTGAACGCATAGGCGGATGCGAAATATCGCGTTCCTACTGTTTGTTACTATTTTTTTGTGGATTTCCTGTTAGATGTGAGAAATCCGGATTACAGTATGGGGCTTTCTTGATAAGGCGTGAGCACAGGCGCTCCTGCCGCGAGCGATTGCTTCACGTTGAGTATGCGCTGATTGCCACTGCCGCGGAAGCGCAGCGTGGTGTCGCGCTGTGCCAGTATAAACGGGCTGTCAACCAGCACGTCGATGTAGTCAAGCAAGGCTCTTTTTTGTGGGCTTTCGAGCAGTTGCTCAAAAGTGTAGCCCGTGAAGCACCACACATTCAGCCCATGCGCCTTCAATCCCTTTAGCAGGCGGAGCAGCTCGTTGAAAGGCTGCTGCAGCGGATCACCGCCCGACAGCGTGACGTGCTCATCATTTTTCAGCACCTCCTCCAAAAGTGCCTCCGGGGTGATTTCCTCGCCACCGCTAAAATCCCACGACTGCTCATTATGGCAGCCTGGGCAATGGTGCGAGCACCCTGCAAAATAAACCGATGTACGAAGTCCCGGTCCATCAACCGATGTTCCCGGGACTATCTTTAGGAATCTCATTTATGTGTCAATAAAATTTGAAATTAAAGCTCTATTTATGATAGATTTCGAGGAGAGGGGCGGAAAGCTGCCAGCGTTTTTTTTTGCTGCGGCACCGCATGTTTTACCGTCGGCACCGCAGAAACCGTTGGTATGCAAGGCTATAGTGTTGGCGCTTCAGCCAGGGTATGCTTTTTGTGAGGCGGACGCGGCATGACGCGTCCCTATAGTCCCCCTCTAATCTCTAATCTCTAATCTCTAATTTCTAATCTCTAATCTCTAATCTCTAATTTCTAATCTCTAATCTCTAACTTCTAACTTCTAATTTCTAACGTCTAATTTCTATTTATGTACCACACGGTCGTTAAGTTCGGCGAGTTTGCCAGAGTTCCAACGGTCGGTTGTGCCCACGAGGTAGCCCGTGATGCGCTGCAACTTGTCAAGGTTCTTGCTGTGGCAGTGAGGACACTCCTTCAGGTTCTCGGTGGCGTCTTCATAGCCGCAGTCCATACAGCGGTTGCGATTGTGGTTCACCGAGCAGTATCCCATATTGTATTTGTCCATCAAGTCCACCACATTGGCAATGGCTTCGGGATTGTGTGTGGCATCGCCGTCGATTTCCACATAGAAAATGTGGCCGCCACGAGTCAGATCGTGGTAAGGAGCTTCCACCTCAGCCTTGTGCTTAGGGCTGCACTTGTAGTACACCGGCACATGGTTAGAGTTGGTGTAGTAAGCCTTGTCGGTCACGCCCGGAATCTCACCGAAGTCCTTGCGGTCGCGCTTGGTGAACTTGCCGCTCAATCCCTCGGCTGGAGTGGCAAGAATACTGTAGTTGTGCTGATATTCCTCTGAGAAGGCCTGTGCACGGTCGCGCATATAAGTCACGATTTTCAGTCCGAGCTCTTGAGCCTCCTCGCTCTCGCCGTGGTGTTTGCCCACCAGAGCAATCAAACATTCCGCCAGTCCGATGAATCCGATGCCGAGTGTGCCCTGATTGATTACGCTCTCAATGGTGTCGTTAGGCTTCAGCTCAGAAGCTCCGTTCCACAGTTGGGCCATGAGCAGTGGGAATTGCTTGGCCATAGCGGTCTTTTGGAATTGGAAGCGCTCATGGAGCTGTTTGGCGGTCACTTCGAGTGCCTTGTCGAGTTTGGCAAAGAAGAGGTTCTCGCGGTCTTCCTTGTTTTTTACGCCCATACATTCAATGGCCAGGCGCACAATATTGATGGTGCTGAACGACAGATTGCCGCGTCCGATAGACGTTTTTGGGCCGAACTTGTTCTCAAACACACGTGTGCGGCACCCCATAGTGGCAATCTCATAGTTGTAGCGCTCAGGGTCGTCGGCACGCCACAGCTCATGCTGGTTGAAGGTGGCGTCGAGGTTCACGAAGTTAGGGAAGAAGCGTCGGGCAGTCACCTTGCAGGCATATTGGTAAAGGTCGTAGTTGCGGTCTTCGGGCAGATAGCTCACGCCACGCTTCTTTTTCCAGATCTGGATCGGGAAGATGGCGGTGCTGCCGTTGCCCACGCCCTCGTAGGTGCTGCGGAGCAATTCGCGAATGATGCATCGGCCTTCTGCGCTGGTGTCGGTGCCGTAGTTGATGGAGCTGAACACCACCTGGTTGCCGCCACGCGAGTGAATGGTGTTCATATTGTGGATAAAGGCCTCCATGGCCTGGTGCACGCGGCTCACGGTGCGGTTGATGGCATGCTGCAAGGCACGCTGCTCGCCAGTGAGGAAATCGAGGGGCTTTTCAATGAAGTCGTCGATTTCAGCGTTGTAGAGGCTGCTGAGGTCGCTGCCGGTGAGGGCTTCCACATTCTTCACTTCCTCAATATAGCTTTTGCGCACGAAAGGCGCCAAATAGAAGTCGAATGCCGGAATGGCCTGTCCGCCGTGCATCTCGTTCTGCGCTGTTTCCATCGATATGCACGCAATCACGCTGGCTGTCTCGATGCGCTTGGCTGGCCGGCTTTCACCGTGCCCTGCCATGAAGCCGTTTTGCAGCACCTTGTTGAGTGGGTGTTGCACACAGGTGAGGCTCTTGGTGGGGTAGTAGTCCTTGTCGTGGATATGGAGAATGTTGTCGGCCACAGCCTCGCGCACTTCTTCGCTCAGCAGATAGTCGTCGACGAAAGGCTTGGTGGTTTCGCTGGCAAACTTCATCATCATGCCGGCAGGGGTGTCGGCGTTCATGTTGGCGTTTTCGCGCGTGATGTCGTTGTTCTTGGCGTTGATGATTTCCTTAAACACATTGGCGGTGCCGGCCTTGCGCGCCACATTGCGCGCGTGGCGATACTTGATATAGGTGCGCGCCACCTGTTTGTAGGGACTTTTCATCAACTCGTTCTCCACCATGTCTTGGATGTCCTCCACGGTCATCTGACTTTTGCCGCGCATACCAATGCGGTCGGCAATGCGCTGTATGAGCGCTTCGTCGTCGTTAACTTCTGCTGCTATCATTGCCTTGCGGATAGCGGCTTTTATCTTTTCTTCATTATAGCCAACCTGTCGGCCATCGCGTTTGAGAACGGTTTGAATCATAGTGGAAAAATGCTGTATTGATTAGTTTTTTTATTGATGTTCAGTTCGTAATAAAAGCCCATCGCTTATGGGCTTGAATTATGATGCTACAAAGGTATTTAAAGCTACGTGAATATGCAACAAAAATTTGCAGAAAAATTATTAACAATTTTCATTTTGGAAAACTTTTTGTGGTTTTAAAAAAATAAACAATTGAAAATAAGGTGATTGTAAAAAGTTTTGGAAAACTTTTATTTCTGTTCTGTTTGAAATGTGTGCTAAAAAGATGCACAGATTGGTCAACGATACTGATAAATAGGGGGTTGGAAAAATGCAAGAAAAATCAGCAGTTTTTTCGCAAAAAATGTGTCCATTTTTATCCAATTTTTAGTATCGGGCGGCAAGCCTTGATTATAGGCAAAACAAGCAGGAAAATAACTATTCATTTTGCGAGATGAACCTAATGTGACATTCTTTTCTTGTTTGCTTTGTGCCTAATGGCGAGCAGCGGCGATTTTTCGGCTGAATGTTGGGAGAGAAGCGAAAAAAATAGTAAATTTGTACCCCGTATTTTAGCGATGTGGGAATGTGTCGGTGTGCCGTGATTTCCAGCGTCGCTTTTCCTACACATATATATTTCAATAATCTGCTTTACGCAATCTGAATAAAAATATGAAATACGGTTTCGACAACGACAAGTACGTTAAAATTCAATCAGAACACATCAAGGAGCGCATCGCTCAATTTGGCAACAAACTTTATCTGGAGCTTGGCGGCAAGCTCTTCGACGACTATCACGCATCGCGCGTGCTGCCTGGCTTTAAGCCCGACAGCAAGCTCACTATGCTTCAGCAGCTGGCCGACAGCGCTGAAATCGTGATCGTAATCAGTGCCGTGGACATTGAGAAGAATAAGGTGCGCCAGGATTTGGGCATCACTTACGACGTGGACGTGCTTCGCTTGCGTGAAGAGTTTATGAAGCGTGGATTCATGGTGAGCAGCGTGGTGATCACGCACTACAATGGCCAGAGCAGCGCCGACGCCTATCGCCAAAAGCTCGAGCGCCTGGGCATCCGCTCCTATTATCACTACACTATTGATGGCTACCCCGACAATGTGGACCTCATCGACTCCGATGAGGGCTTTGGAAAGAACGACTTTGTGGAGACTTCCCGTCCGCTGGTCATCGTCACGGCTCCGGGTCCGGGCAGTGGCAAGATGGCGGTGTGCCTGAGCCAGCTTTATCAGGAGCACAAGCGCGGTGTGGTGGCAGGCTACGCTAAGTTTGAAACCTTCCCGGTGTGGAGCCTTCCGCTGAAGCACCCCGTGAACATCGCCTATGAGGCTGCTACCGCCGACCTCAATGATGTGAACATGATCGACCCCTTCCACTATGAGGCTTATAATAAAATAGCTATCAACTACAACCGCGACGTGGAGATATTCCCGGTGCTCAATGCGCTGTTTGAGGGCATATATGGCGAGAACCCCTACAAGTCGCCCACCGATATGGGTGTGAACATGATTGGATTCTGCATCAGCGACGATGAGGTGTGCTGCCGGGCCGCCAAGGACGAGATTATACGCCGCTATTTCACTGCGCTCAATGAGCTTGCGCAAGGTGGCGGCAACGACAGTGAAGTGAAGAAGATTGCGCTGCTCTTTAAGCAGGCCGGCATCAACACGGCCTATCGTCGCACCACCGTGGCCGCACGTGAGCGCCGCGAGCAGTCGCTGGGCAAGCCCACTGCTGCCATAGAGCTTGCCGACGGCACCATCATCACCTCGGAGCAGAGCGCCCTTTTGGGCACAAGTGCCGCGCTGCTGCTCAACGCCACTAAGCATTTGGCTGGCATCGACCACGGCAAGAAGCTCATTCCACAGAGTCTGATTGAACCAATCCAGCACACCAAGATAGAATATTTGCGCGGCCATAACCCACGCCTGCACACCGATGAGGTGCTTGTGGCGCTGTCGGTGCTCAGCAAGCAGGACGACGACTGCCGCCGCGCGCTTGAAGTGCTGCCACAGCTCGAAGGCTGCCAAATGCACAGCACTGTGATGCTCAATGAGGTGGATCGCAAAATTTTCCGCAAACTTGGCGTGGGGCTCACATGCGACCCTAACCGCAAAAAATAATCTCAGCGCAGGCAAGCGGCCATTAATATTCACATACTAATTATTAAACAGGGAAAAACAATTTAATTTATGCTTGACTTTATTACGTGGACTGCGAGTCCGGATATTTATAGCGGCTTTGTGACCGTGCGATGGTATGGGCTGATGTTTGCCATCGGCTTCTGGTTCGGCTATGAAGTGGTGTGGCGTGAATTTAGGCATGAGGGCGCCCCGGAGTCGTGGGTGTCGAAGCTCTTCATCTATGTGATTGTGGCCACGGTGGTGGGCGCACGGCTCGGGCATGTGCTGTTCTACGACTGGGCATACTACAGTCAGCACCTGTCTGAAATACCCAAGATATGGGAAGGCGGTCTGGCAAGCCATGGTGGCGTGGTGGGCATTATGGTGGCCATCTGGCTTTACAGCAGAAATGTGACGCGGCGTCCGATGCTCTGGACGTTCGACCGCGTAGTGGTGCCTGTGGGCGTGGTGGCCGCGCTGATCCGTATGGGCAACCTGTTTAACCACGAAATTTACGGTGGCCCCACCAGCCTGCCTTGGGGATTTCGCTTCATTGAAAACATACCCCAATACCTTGCCGGGGCGGAGCCTATTTTCTCAGTACCCAGCCACCCCACGCAGATATATGAGGCGTTGGCCTATTTGCTCACCTTTGCTGTGGTGATGTGGCTTTATTGGAAACGCAATGAGCAGGAGCGCCCCGGACTCATATTCGGCGTGTTTATGCTCGGCATATTCGGTGCGCGCTTCCTGGTGGAGTTTGTGAAGAATGTGCAGGAGCCTTGGGAAATCAAGATGCGCGCCATGTGCGGAATGGACATGGGGCAGGTGCTCAGCATTCCGTTCATCATTCTTGGCGTGTGGCTGATAGTGAGGGCGCTGCGCCGTCCGCGCCAGCAGCTCAGCTATCCTGACAAGTTCCCCGAAGAAAAGTGACCCGCCACAGCTTCACTTTCTCCCTTTAAATCTACGGATTTTACGGCATAATGAAGCGCTGCACCAGCTATTCGTGAATTTAGTGCAATGAGTGGTATAAAAATAGCATTTGCCAGTGCCGTGAATTTTTACTACTTTTGCAAAGCTAATTATAAATGCTACAACCCCATTAATCATGGACAAGAATACAATTGATTACAAAGCAAAAGAGGCTTTCATAAAGAATAAGAAGCAAGACTACAACGCTATTGTGCGCCGATTTGCGGCTGCCGACGTATCACTCGCGGCCGAACAGCTGGCTGAAGCCTATTATGCTTCGCCTTTTGCTGGCAATAAGCCCCTTGCCGACCTTGTGAACACCGCCAATCAGCTCTACCGCATTCGCGACTATCGCGTGGCTTACTATATGTATCGCGATGCGCTGGAGTGCGATCCATTTTCGCTGCTTCTGCTCAAAAAGGCCGCCAACTGCTGCTTCTTTGGTGTGATCGACAGCGCCGCTACCGCTTCTTTGCGCTCCTGTGTGAAGATGCTCCAAGATGTGATTCTCGCTTCGGGCGATGGTTCCTCGGCGCAAACTCCTTTCCGTGTGGTTCAGACGAGCGATGCCTATCAGCTGCTTTGGGACGTGACCGGCGTGAAAGATGTGCTGGAATGTAATGTGGTGGCGAATGAAAATGGCGAGTCGGTGGACGAGCTGCTGGTGCAGGTGCGCGATGAGAAAGAGCCACGTAAGGTGTATGTGGCATGCTATGGCGAGACCGATGCCGACCGGGCCGACTTCTTTATTCGCAAGAAGGGATTTTAACTGCCTATGGCGTAAATCTGAAGCAAAACGCGTTTTTAACGATAAAAAATCACGAATGCGAGTGTAGAGGCAGCACACTGCTCTATGCCCGCATTCGTTTTTCCTTAAATTAGAAAATGATGAATGTGCTTATTCTAAATGCAAGTCCACGCGCAAATGGCAACATTTCCACCATGCTTCAAATCATCAAGGACGAGTGCGAGGCTCAAGGCGCTGTGGTGGAAATGGTGCGTGTGCAGGAGCTGAATGTAAAGCCATGCATGGCTTGCATGAAGTGCCGCAGCTCACTGAAGTGTGTGCTCCCTGCCGACGATGCACAGCGTGTGCTCTCGCTCATTATGGCGTGCGATGCCCTGGTGGTGGGCTCGCCATGCTACTGGGGTAACTTGCCCGGCACACTGAAGCTGCTCTTCGACCGCATTGTGTATGGAATGATGGGGGAGAGCCGCTTTGCCGTGCCAAGACCGCTGCATAAAGGGAAGCGCTGTGTGGTAGTGACCGCTTCAAGCACGATGTGGCCGTTCAATATTCTTGCCAATCAAACTCGCGGTGTGGTGCGTGCTTTGAAGGAAATACTTGGCTGGAGTGGCTTTAAGATGGTGGCTACCATTCAGAAGGCCGGCACGTTTCGCCATCCGGAATTCACTGAGCGCGACCGCAGAAGAAGTGTGAGGGCGGCACGCAAGCTCCTTAAGCGATAATTGGTGGTGGCTTTGTCTTGCTAAGTGGCTGTCACTCCATATCTCCCTCCTCGTTTTTTCATAAATCTTTTCAAACAACAATTGCCCTATGGAAGAAAACCCTGCATTGAATGAGCATAACAAGGCGGAATATCCGCCTATGCACACTGCTGAGCATCTGCTCAATGCCACGATGGTGAAGATGTTTGGCTGTGGGCGCGCTGTGAATGCCCATGTGGAGCGGAAAAAGTCGAAGCTCGATTATGATTTTCCTCGCAATCTCTCGGCCGATGAGGTGGCGGATATTGAGAAGCGGGTGAATGAGGTGATTTCTGCCGATCTGCCTGTGGTGTTTTCCTATGTGAGCCAGAAGGAAGCCGCTGAGCGATTCGACATGCAGCGTCTCCCCGACGGAGCCTCCTCCACGGTGCGCATAGTGAGCGTGGGCGACTACGACCACTGCCTTTGCGTGGGTGCCCATGTGCAGCACACGGCGGAGATAGGCCACTTCCGCATCACCAGCACGCGGTTTGATGGCCACAGATTGCGCATCGTTTTCCGTTTGGGCTGAAAATTTTCATTATCTTTGCAATTAGGATATTAATCAAGCGCTATAATGAAGAAATTTTTATTGATAGTTTGTGCATTGGCACTCGCTGTGCCCTCAAAGGCTGTGCTCATCGAAAAAAACCTCGATGAGGCTCTTGTGGTGCTGCGTGGCGAACTCGACCAGGCCATCAAGAAGCAGAAGCAGAACATGGCTCGTTATAAGCTGTATAACGAAAATCAGAAAAAGACGCTGAAATCGACCATGGACCGCTGTGGCGAGGTGTCGCTGATGCTGTATTCGCAAAACCAGGACTATGTGTTCGACCTCACCTACGCCTGCAATGAGGCCACGGAGCTTTACCGTAATTTTATGACGGAAAATAAGAGGCCTTACGACTTGATCAACACACGAATCAATAATGAGATTAAGCGCTATGATGGACTGATTTTCAGCCTGAAGACCTTGCCTCCGATGCTGATAAAGGTGAAAGGTAACCACAAGTTTCACACGCCCGACACGCTGTCTCTATCGGCGCAGGCCGACCGTGCAGCGTGTATCAAGAGTGCCACTCAGCTTCGCGACAATATCATCATGACCCAGCGCCTGATCACCGCCGACAGCATTTCGTTTTCGCATGTGTCGGGCATATTGGGCAGGCTCGACAGCTATGCCAAGAAGCGCTACGACGATATTCAAAGCTCCATTTTCCGCGACAACGGGAGCAACTATTTCTTGATTCTGGCAAACGTCAAGCAAAATGCACAACGCGCGGCGCTTGATGTGAATAATAAATACAACCTTGGCAACGAGTCGCGCTTCGCCAACAGTCAGTGGCGAGGCTCGGTGATTGTGGGCTTTGTGGGCTTTGTGCTGTTCTATCTCGTGCTGTCACTGGTGCTGAGCTTTTTGTTCACCAAGCTCCTGTATCATTTCTTCAAGAAAGTGCGATGGGCCACTTTCGGATCGGAGGAAGTGCGCAAGGCACGTTTGGCTAAACTCGAAAAAATCAAGCCTGCGGTGTCGTTTGCCATGGCGGCGCTGCTTTTCGTGGTCACTATCATGGCGCTCAGCCACCATCTCAACAACCACTTTTTCATTATGGCATCGCGCCTGCTGGTCGATTATGCTATGCTGCTGGTGGCCATCACGTTCTCGTTGCTGCTCAGGCTGCGCTATAATCAAATGTCGCATGGCTTTGCCATCTATATGCCCATGCTTGTGCTTGGCCTGGTGATTATCCTGTTCCGCATTGTGTTTATTCCTAACAGTGTGGTCAATCTGGTGTTCCCTCCCATTGTGCTGTTTTTCCTCGTGTGGCAGTGGCGTGCCGTCAGGTATCACACGGGCAAACTGCGTGCCAGCGAAATTATCGACGACTACACCGAGCAAGAGGAAGATGATGACGACGACGACGATGTGGACGCCGACTTGGTGGAGGAGGAGAACGAGACCGAGGAACGCAGGAAGGAACGCACTATCCGTAAGCAGATTGAGGGCCTTGTGGCCGACGACACGATTGTGGCAAAGGGGCTGGCTTCGTTTCTGAAAATACGCAAGAAAGCTCCATCTGAAAAGGAATTGAGCGATCCGCTCACCGCTCAAAACCAGGTGCCGCCCACCGACCGCATTTATGCTTGGCTGTCGTTTGTGGTGATTTTGATTGCCACGCTGCTCACGTGGTTCGGTCGTACGCTCATGTCGGTTGAGGTGGTGATTTGGTGGCTTTTCCAACTCACAGCCATTCAGCTGGTGATTGCGGTGTTCCGCCTGCTCGACATCTATGAGAAGGCGCGCCTTTACGACTCGCTGCGCGACAGCGGCATGAAGTTGAGCGAAATTGCCCAAGGCCTGCGCGATGGCGACTACATCAACCGCACCTGGTTCTTCGATTTTGTTCATAAGGCTTTTGTGCCCATCACTGGCGCCTACACGCTGCTGATCAGTATTTGGTTGGCTGCTGATGTGTTTAACCTGGCCGATATTTGCCGCGACATTTTTGTTTATAATTTCTTCGACATTCCTAATGTGATACAGTTGTCGATAGCTAAATTGGTAGTGCTTTCGGCGGCGTTCTTCTTCTTCCGTTATTTGAATTATTTGTTCAAGGCGTTGTTCCGCTTTGTGAGTTATCGCCGTTTGCGCCGCAAAACCGGCAAGGAGAAAGTGCGCACCAACGAAATCAACCTCACGCTGGGCTATAATGTGATTGGCATTATCGTCTGGGGGCTTTTTGTGATTCTGTCGTTTATCTTGCTCAAGATTCCGAAGTCGGGCATATCACTTGTCACTGCAGGCTTGGCCACGGGTATCGGCTTCGCCATGAAGGACTTGCTCAACAACTTCTTCTATGGCATTTCGCTGATGGCTGGCCGTCTGCGCGTGGGCGACTGGATAGAGTGCGACGGCGTGCAAGGCAAGGTGGAGAGCATCACCTACCAGAGTGTGCAGGTGGTCACCAACGACAACTGTGTGATGTCGTTCCTCAACTCTACGCTGTTTGCCAATAATTTCCGCAATCTCACGCGCAACAATTCTTATGAGCTAATTAAGGTGCCGGTGGGCGTGGCGTATGGCGTGAATGTGGAGCGCGTGCGCAAGGTTTTGCGCAAGGCTGTGCTCGATTTGCAGTATGCCGACAAGTATGGCCGCAACGTGATGGACATGAACAATGGGCACGACGTGCTGGTGCTGTTCAGTGATTTTGGCGATAACAGTGTGAACCTGAATGTGGCTATCTGGGTTCTTGTGGTTGAAAAAATCAAGTTTGTCGCTCGCGTGAAGGAGGTGATCTACAAAACGCTTCAGGATAATGGCATTGAAATTCCATTCCCGCAGCAAGATGTTTACATTAAAGAGCTTCCCGAAAGCACCTCAAATGCTTCTCCGGAAAAAGAGGGATAACGTGAAAATGGTAAATAATCACTTTTTCTGAAAAAGGTGTTTTTTCCTCTTTTGTATTATATATAATGTGCAGGCTGCTTTGCGGCCTGTGCATTGCTTTTTTGGGTGGCTGTCAAGGTGAAAAAGACGTGTGTCGCAAGGCTCTCGTTGTCAGGACAGTGCGTGGCTGGCGCAAAAAAAGTGTGAAAATTTGTGCCGAAAAGTTTTGCCAGTTCGGAAAATGGCAGTACCTTTGCACTCGCAAAAGGGGAACGGCCTCCTGCCCGATGCCAAGCGGCTGACGGCTGGAAAAAAGTTTTCAAAAAAAACGATTAAAAATTTGCACAGTTCAAATTTTGGCAGTACCTTTGCAACGCTTTTGGCTCGAAAAACAAAACGGGCCGTGAAGCCTGAGAGATCATTGAAATATTTGCGAAAGGAAGATTTTGACAATAAGTGCAAAAGCAAGAGAAGCAAGGTAAAGAAAAAGGAACCGAGCCTCTCGTCAAAATTCCGAATGACAGGTTAGAAGACGACAATACAGTAAATCAGCGGTATCATACCGGAGAGACGGGAATCAGCCACACTCGGTTGTGGGCCGGGCAGCCTGGAGCAATCCAGGGAGCGCGGACGTATTCAAAACAAAAATTTCTGAAAAGGAATAAAAAAGAATATATACAACAACGAAGAGTTTGATCCTGGCTCAGGATGAACGCTAGCGACAGGCTTAACACATGCAAGTCGAGGGGCAGCGGCGCTGTAGCAATACGGCGGCCGGCGACCGGCGCACTGGTGAGTAACACGT
>JBNMJK010000023.1:0-33643 GCA_050873765.1 Sodaliphilus sp. | reverse complement strand
TTCTTTAATGCGAGCTTTCAGATATGTAGAATTCACATCTATCCAACAAAATCCCTCTCGAAAATAGAATTGAGGGTTTCGTACTACAGGCATACCCTCACCTTTTTTTCCTGAGTTTGTCTTCAGGTAGCGGACATTTTCTCAAAACGTTTTTTTGCTTGGGATATCGTACTTTTTAGGAGTGACAAGTGGGCTTGTCGTGTATGGACGACAAAAATATATATTTTTTATCGTGCATGGGCGACATAATTGCACAAGACTTTCAATTCACATACCTTTTTTAAAGAAATGTTTGTAGATGTAATTTCTTTGTATTACATTTGCATACATAGTATTTACACAAAAGGAGGAATTATGAAAACAATGACCCAGCGGATTCCCGCTTCATTCAGATTTCAAAGCAGTTTGCTTGAAGAACTGAAAAAAAAGGCAAAAGCGAGCAATCGCAGCCTTAACAATTATGTGGAAAGTCTTCTTTTAGAAGTTCTTCATTCATCGCAGAATGTGGATGATTCTGTGATTACCCCAAGATTACGCAAAAAGATTGACAAGGCTATGGGTGAATTTCAAAATGGAGAAACTCGTCATTTCGATAATGCCACAGAAATGAACCAATGGCTTGACTCTTTATGATTTATAAGATTGATTATTCTAAAGAGGCTGAAAGGGTTATCAGAAAATGGAAAAAATCCAACAAGCCACTTTTTGAGAAACTAAGAAAGGTTCTGAACAGCATAGTGCAAACTCCTCGTGAGGGTATCGGGCATCCTGAAGCGATGAAAGGGGGAAATGGCATCACTTATTCGCGGCATATTACCGCTCACGATAGAATTATCTACAACGTTTTCGATGATATCATAGCTGTGGTCATCATTGAAGTGGAAGGGCACTATGATGACAAATGACTGCCTTTTCAAATGGGCTGTGAAAATAGGAATTACCAAATAGTGCGGAGTGGTTTTGAAAGCCGCTCCGCACTGTTTATATATATAGTTATCACTGCTATAAGTTCAGAGACTAACTGAGAGGTTGACCGCAATACCGAGAGCCGATGCTATACGTAAAAAAGAGGATAATTGCATGTCAGTTTCACCTTTTTCAATACGATTGATATAGGTGCGCTCTCTGCCAATTTTTTCAGCAAGTTCCTTTTGTGTCATACCAATGGCTTTGCGACGGTATCTAAGGATTTCTCCATAATACCATGCTTTCGCTTTGTTTTCAAACTCCGTTCGAGAAGGCGTACCAGGTTCTCCATACTTTTCTGTGAGTAAGTCCTCTGCAGAAGTAAGTCCGTCCAATTTTGATAAATCTATATTACGGAGTTTATTAATCTGTTCTTTTGTGAGTCGTGGGCACTTAGTGTTCATATCAAAGTCATTAAAATGTTATATGCTTTTTTTATATTTTTATCGTAGTCTTTATTACTCTTCTTAACGAAACCGCTCAGAATAAAGCAGGATTCGTTCCATTTATTTTCTTTTGATTAGATAGCGCAAAAGTAACTAATTAGTTTCTTTTCTGCAAAAATTTTACCAAATATTTTCAACTCATGATGATATAATACCGAATTATTTCTCCAAGTCCAAAAACAGTAAACAAAAAAAGAGTGTGACACTTTAATACTTAATATATTCCTCTTTCCCAACGTCCATTGCTTGCTTTAGTAGGATTATGTATTCCTTTATAAGCGAGGTATCGATAAAGCGTTCCTCTGGCAACTTTAACTTGTTTCGCAATTTTCGGAATACTCTCTCCTTTATCTAATTTTGAAATAATGAGTGTATGATTCGCACTACACTTCTTGTTTAAATTGGCATTTCGCGTACCCTTGGCACGACCGACACGCTTTCCCTCCGCCCTCAAGCGTGCAAGGGCCTCTCGGGTGCGCTGGCTGATGAGATTGCGCTCAATTTCAGCAGATAGGCCAAAGGCGAATGCAAGCACTTTGCTTTGTATATCGTCGCCCAGTCGGTAATTGTCCTTGATGGTCCACACCTTTGCCTCCTTGGTCATGCAGATGTTCAAAATTTCCATAATCATAAATAGGCTTCGTCCAAGCCGCGACAGTTCGGAACAAATGATAATGTCATCTTTCCCAACTCTTTTCAGCAACCGACCAAGCTGGCGCTTATCATAATTCTTTGTGCCACTGATTGTTTCTTCAATCCAGTCGTCCACCACAATGCGCTTCCTCTCACAAAAATTCATAATTTCAAAACGCTGGTTCTCCACCGTCTGCTTATCACTGCTCACCCGAATATATCCGTAAATCATATCTTTTAAGTTTTTTAAAAAAGAATTTTATAATATTTTTCTGTTAAATTTACAGAGCAATAATTGGTATAGGAAATGTTTTTTAGGGGAGTATTATACGTTTTGCGGGATTTATGCGTTATAATGAATATGCGTGCGTGATATCAATGCTCGCACACCTCTCTATTGGTTATTTATAAGATGAACGAAACAATGACACGATATACTCTTAAAGCGCTTTTTGCAGCTCTGCTTGTGATGCTCGCCTGCGTCTCCGCTGCGGCACAGGTGAAAATCACGGGCAAGGTGGTGGACGAGAAAGGCGATCCTATTGAATTTGCCTCGGTGAAGATTGCCGGCACGGCCATTGGCGTGAACACCGACACCAAAGGCATGTATGAAATCAGCGCCCCGTCGCGCGACACGGTGATGGTGGTGTTTTCCTGCCTTGGCTACAGCACGGTGCGCCGGCAGCTGCTCAAGCCCACGGGCACGGTGAGCATCAACCCCAAGCTCTACAGCGCGGCAGTGGAGCTTCAAGGCGTGCAGGTGACGGAATTCCGCAAGCAGACCAACACCATGCAGAGCGTAGATGCCGAGACCATGCGTATGGCGCCGAGTGCGTCGGGCAACGGTGTGGAAAGCATCATCGCCACCCAGGCAGGCGTAAGCTCAAAGAATGAGATGAGCTCGCAATACATGGTGCGCGGCGGCAGCTACGATGAGAACAGCGTGTATATCAACGGCATAGAGGTGCATCGCCCACAGCTGGTGAGCTCAGGGCAGCAGGAAGGCTTGAGCGTGATCAACCCCGACATGGTGCGGTCGGTATCGTTCAGCACGGGCGGATTCAATGCCGAATACAGCGACAAGATGTCGTCGGTGCTCGATATCACCTACAAAGAGCCAGAAGCGTTTGAGGGCGCCGTTTCTGCCAGTATGCAAGGCGGAAGCCTGGCATTAGGCACCTCCACCAAGCATTTCTCCATGCTGCACGGCGTGCGCTACAAGCGCAACTCATCGCTGCTGGGCGGCACCGATACCAAGGGCGAATACGACCCGCAGTATTTCGACTATCAAACCCACATCGTGCTGAAGCCGAGCGACAAATTCAAGGTGTCGTTTCTGGGCAACGTGGCACTCAACGACTATAAGTTCATTCCGAAAAACCGCGAAACCAGCTTCGGCACCTCCACCAACGCCAAAACATTCCTGGTGTATTTCGACGGTCAGGAGCACGACAAGTTTCAAACATTTTTCGGAGCCGTGTCGGTGGGCTACAAGCCCAACAAAGGCAACAGTTTCAACCTGATAGGCTCGGCCTACCAGACCAATGAGCTGGTGGCCTACGACATTCATGGCGAATACTGGCTCGACCAGGCTGGCGAAAGCTCTGAAAGCGGCCGTGGCGAGCTCGGCGTGGGCAAATACCATGAGCATGCCCGTAACCGCTTGCGCATCAACGTGCTCACCATAGGGCTGAAGGGCAACACTTCCATCAGCCACAACAATTTCAGCTACGGATTCGATTTCCGCCGCGACGACATCTACGAGCGCAGCCGCGAATGGCAGTGGCGCGACTCTGCCGGCTACTCGCTCCCCCACTACCCCAACGAGGTGAATGTGATCTACAATATGGCTTCGAAAAACGACATTCGCACATCGCGCTATGCCGCCTACCTGCAAGACACCTACAAGCTGTATATGGGCAGCGGCGTGCTCTCCGTGAACGCCGGCATAAGGCTCTCGCACTGGGACTTCAACAAGGAGACACTCATCTCGCCACGCTTCAGCGTGGGCTACGTGCCGGCGCGCAACACCCGCCTCACATTCCGCCTTGCCGGCGGCATCTACTATCAGGCGCCATTCTACAAAGAATACCGCATACAGAAGGTTGACTCCGTGGGCAACAGCTACATCGACCTCAACCGCGACATCAAGTCGCAGCGCAGCACCCAAATCATTCTCGGCGGCGACTACACTTTCCGCGCCATGGACCGCCCCTTTAAATTCACCACCGAACTCTACTACAAAAAAATTGACCACCTCAACTCCTACGAGGTGGACAACCTGAAAGTGGTGTATGCCGGCAACAACAATGCCAAAGGCTACATCGCCGGTATCGACATGAAGCTTTTCGGCCAGTTTGTGGAAGGCACCGACTCATGGATCAGCTTCTCGCTGATGAAGGCCAACGAAACACAGAATGGCGTGAACGTGCCAATGCCTACCGACCAGCGTTACAGCATAGCCCTGTTCTTCACCGACTACTTCCCGAAAATTCCTCGGCTGAAATCCAGTCTGAAAGGCGTGCTGAGCGCAGGGCTTCCAACCACCGCGCCCAACAGCACCCGCTCCGAGGGCTACTTCCGCCAGCCTGCCTACAAGCGTGTGGACGTGGGACTGAGCTACGAGCTGGTGGGCCGCGACCACAAGCCTGCAAGCGGCTTCCTGAGCAAATTCAAAAGCATCTGGGTGGGGGTGGACGTGTTCAACCTGCTCGACATTTCCAACGTGAGCAGCTACTACTGGATCACCGACGTGCACAACGCACAGTATGCCGTGCCCAACTATCTCACACGCCGGCAGATATCAGCCCGCCTCTCCCTCACGTTCTAAGCCCCTACTGCTTTTTCGGGCGGCCACCGATCACCAGTCCGAGAGTGACCGCCACATTGTGATACCCTTTTTTGGAGATATTGAACTGAGAGGTGAGCCGAAGGTGATGGAAAAACTCAACGCCCACGCGAGGAGCAATGTAGAGAGCATTGCCCGGCCATGACTCATACTCAAAGTCGGTCACATCGCAAAAAGCCACGCCCACTGCCATTCCAACGAATGGGTTCACCTTTTTCCCCTGGCGGAAATTGTAGCCACCAGTCACAGCCAAAGCCGGCGTGCGATTAATTTGAGCCATACCGCTTTGAGGCTCAAACTCCCAGCGGGCAGTGGAGGCGTCAATCATCAAGCCACAATCCCACGCCGACTCGTTGAAATTATAACGTAGCTCCCACCCCACGGTGGCTCCCATAAGCGAATTAGCCGAATGAAATCCACCAAGCGGAGCCGTGAAGCCCGCGCGAAACTCGCCCTCAAATTTCTGAACCTTCTGGCTCTGTGACAAAGCCACCGATGGCCACAAAGCCGACAGCATAAGTAGCATAACCAGCTTTACCGATTTTTTCATTCTGTGATAGATATTTTAGATTTGTATAGATGAGTGATTTTGATTGCAGCAATCAGTGCAAAGTTAAAAAAAAATCGCTTATTACGGATTTTTCTCACAAAATATGAATATCTTTGTAAGAGTAAAATCATTAATTCATAAACGCAAAATATTTACAACAGCATGGCAAAACCTTATGTAATAGGCATCGACATGGGTGGCACAAACACCGCATTCGGCCTGGTTGACGCTCGCGGCACGGTAATCGCAAGCAGCTCTATCAAAACAGCAAAACATTCCGACATCAACGACTATATTGATGAACTTTATGAAGCCATCACTCGCCTTCTTGAAGAGAACAAGGCGGTGGGCAAAGTGCAAGGCATTGGCATTGGCGCTCCCAACAGCAGCTACTACACCGGCATGATTGAGGAAACTGCAAATCTGCCCTGGCCCTGCCCCATTCCACTGGCAAAACTGGTGTCGGACAAATTCGGGGTTCAGTGCATCATCACCAACGATGCCAATGCTGCCGCCATCGGTGAAATGACCTACGGCGTGGCACGTGGCATGAAAGACTTCATCATGATCACCCTCGGCACCGGCGTGGGCAGCGGCATTGTGGTGAACGGACAGGTGGTGTATGGCCACGACGGCTTTGCCGGCGAGCTCGGCCACGTGATTATGAAGCGCAACAACGGACGCGTATGCGGTTGTGGCCGCACAGGTTGCCTCGAAGCCTACTGCTCTGCCCCAGGCGTGGCACGCACAGCACGCGAATTCCTTGAAATCCGCAAAGAAGACTCACTGCTCCGCAACTATCCCATCGACGAAATCACCTCGAAGGACGTTTACGACTGCGCTATTCAAGACGACGCAATCGCCAAAGAGATATTTGAATACACTGGCGAAATGCTCGGACAGGCACTCGCCGACTTCTGCTGCTTCTCCAGCCCTGAGGCTTTCGTGATTTTCGGCGGCCTCAGCAAAAGTGGCGACCTGCTGATGAAGCCCGTGAGAGAAGCCTACGAAAAGAACATTCTCCCCTGCTACAAGGGCAAGACCAAAATCATTCTCAGCCAAATGAAAGATGCCGATGCCGCTATCCTCGGCGCTTCTGCTCTTGGCTGGGAAGCAAAAGACTAAAAAACATAGCTAAT
This sequence comes from Sodaliphilus sp., assembly GCA_050873765.1. Classification (GTDB taxonomy): domain Bacteria; phylum Bacteroidota; class Bacteroidia; order Bacteroidales; family Muribaculaceae; genus Sodaliphilus. Next base: position 27,061 of record JBNMJK010000023.1, on the reverse strand, counting down.
CACGCAGCCTCACACACCGGCATTGGTGGTGGGGCTGTGTTATCATTTATATAATTCGCACAAATATTTTCACACACACATTCACTATGACCGACACCGAAGCAAGAATCAAGCAACTGCGCGAAGAGCTCAATCGCCACAACTATAACTACTATGTGCTCAACAAGCCCACCATCAGCGATATGGACTTCGACTTCATGATGCACGAACTTGAGGACCTGGAGAAGGTCAATCCGCAGTATGCCGATCCGCTCTCCCCCACACAGCGGGTGGGCAGCGACATCAGCCAGGGCTTTAAGCAAGTGCGCCACGAGCGGCCTATGCAGAGCCTCAGCAACTCCTACTCCATTGAGGAGGTGCAGGATTTTCTGCGCCGCGCCAAAGATGGGCTCGGTGGTGAGCCGATTGAAATAGTGGGTGAAATGAAATACGACGGCACGAGCATTTCGTGCACCTACGAGCATGGCAGGCTCGTGCGCGCTGTCACTCGCGGCGATGGCGTGCGTGGCGACGACGTCACCGCCAACGTCATCACCATCAAGAGCGTGCCTCTGCAGCTCCAGCCCGGCGACTGGCCCGACAAATTTGAGGTGCGCGGCGAAATTCTCCTGCCTTGGGCCAATTTTGAGCGCATCAACAAAGAGCGGGAATTCAACGAAGAGCCCCTTTTTGCCAATCCCCGAAATGCCGCCGCCGGCACGCTGAAAATGCAGAACTCGGCAGAGGTGGCGCGCCGAGGTCTCGATGCCTACTTCTATTTCCTGCTTGGCGACAGCCTTGACACCTCAGGCGCGAGCCTGTTCAGCGACAACGACTTCAGCACCCACACCGGGCGTATGGCAGCATTGAAAAAGTGGGGGTTCAAGGTGGCAGAGCACGCCATTCTGCACTCCATCGACGCTGTGAAGGATTTTATCGACCAGTGGGACGTAGAGCGCAAAAACCTGCCCATCGCCACCGACGGACTTGTGTTTAAGCTCAATTCCATTCGCCAGTGGCTCAACCTCGGCAGCACAGCCAAGTCGCCACGCTGGGCCATTGCCTACAAGTTTGCCCCAGAGCGTGAATGCTCGCCACTGCAATCCATCAGTTTTGAGGTGGGCCGCACCGGCGTTATCACACCCGTAGCCAACCTTGCCCCCGTACTGCTTTCCGGCACCATCGTGAAGCGTGCTTCGCTGCATAACGAAGACATTATCCGCCAGCTCGACATTCATGAGGGCGACTACCTTTATGTGGAAAAAGGCGGTGAAATCATTCCTAAAATCGTGGGCGTGGATTTGAAGCGGCGAAAAGCGGGAAGCCGTCCCGTAGCGTTTGTGCGCACCTGTCCCGTGTGTGGCACGCCACTGAAGCGCATGGAAGGTGAGGCCGCATGGATATGCCCCAACAAATATGGGTGTAAGCCGCAAATCACGGGCCGCATTGAGCATTTTGTGGCACGCCATGCCATGAACATCGACGGCATTGGCGAGGAAGTGGCTGTGCAGCTCCACGAGAATGGACTGGTGGAGAACATAGCCGACATCTATTCGCTCAAGGGCAACGACCTGCTGCGCCTTGAACACTTCCAGCGAAAGGCCGCCGACCGGATTCTCAGCGGCATACGCAAATCGCTTGATGTGCCATTTGAGCGAGTGCTTTTTGCCATCGGCATTCCCTACGTGGGCGAAACCACCGCAAAGGTGCTTGCGCGCAATGTGCACTCCATCGACAGGCTGATGGCGATGAACGCACTGGAATTATCGTCGATTCCCGAAATTGGCCCTAAAATTGCAGAGTCGATTGTAGATTTCTTCGGCAATGAGAGCAACCGCAAAATCATTGAGCGCCTGCGCGAGGCAGGTGTGCAGCTGAGTCTGAGCGAGAAGGAGCTTGCCAGCCGCACCGACAAGCTCGCAGGCAAGAAGATAGTGATTAGTGGCGTGTTTGCCAAGCACTCCCGCGAAGAATACAAGGCTATGATAGAGCAGAATGGCGGCAAGAATGTGGGAAGCATATCATCGGCCACCAGCTATGTGCTCGCAGGTGAGAATATGGGACCCGCAAAACTCGAAAAGGCAAGAAAGCTCAACATTCCCATCATCAGCGAAGACGAGTTTCTCACCATGATAGAATAGCGGTCGCCAAGCGCACACCCCACCAAGCGCACGCATCAGTGCTCCGCATAAAATTAATAATCAATTTATTATGCACAGGCAGCACATTCGCATCTGCCCTTTGGCGTGTGGCGGATTTTTACTACCTTTGCACCCACAATTGCATTGCATAACACTCATAACTGTTATTTTTTATGAACATCAAGTCAGCAGAATATATCATCAGCAACTCCGACGTGAGGAAATGCCCAGAAGGAGCTAAACCAGAGTACGCCTTCATTGGCCGCTCCAATGTGGGCAAGTCGTCGCTCATCAATATGCTCACCAACCACTCAGGGCTGGCAAAAACATCGTCAACTCCGGGCAAGACGCTTCTTATCAACCACTTCCTCATCAATGGAGAATGGTATATCGTTGACCTTCCCGGCTATGGCTATGCACAAAGGGGGAAAAGTTGCCGCGAGCAGCTCTCCAAAATGATCCGCAGCTACATTTTAGGGCGCGAGCAGATGACCAACCTCTTTCTGCTTGTGGATAGCCGCCACAAGCCACAGAAAATCGACCTCGAGTTTATGACTTGGCTGGGGGAAAACGGCGTGCCGTTCAGCATCGTGTTCACAAAAATGGACAAACTCGGCCATGAGGCTGGCGTGCGCAATATCAAAGCCTACAAGGAGCAATTGCTGGAGCAGTGGGAAGAGCTGCCGCCAATGTTCCTCACCTCCAGTGAGGACCGCCGTGGCCGTGACGAGATTCTCGACTACATAGAATCTATCAACCACAACTTGAAGAAATAGCAATCATAGAAAGGGGAACTGGCATTTTTATGCCTTTCCCCTTTTTCTTTTGTGAGAAAAAAATTATCTTTGTAAAATGTTTGACGGCAAATTCACCTCCAATGCGAGTGAAATGCCACACATTTCCTTAAACGGAATTATCACTTCTAACAACGCTTAATATTATGTTCATCATTGGCATCGCTGGCGGTACTGGCTCAGGCAAGACTACTGTAGTGAAAAAAATAATGCAACGCCTGCCAAAAGGCGAAGTAGGTATCATTAATCAAGATAACTATTACAAGGACTCAAGCCACGTTCCTCCCGAGGAGCGCCAGAACATCAACTTCGACGAGCCTGCGGCATTCGACTGGTCGCTCCTGCTCGAGCATCTGAAAGCTCTGAAGGAAGGCAAGCCTATAGAAATGCCCACCTACTCCTACCTCACCTGCTCCCGCCAGAAGGAAACCATTCACATGGACAGCCATGAAGTGGTGCTCATTGAGGGTCTTCTGGTGTTCAGCGACCCAAGGCTCCGCAAGATGATGGACATCAAGGTGTTTGTAGATGCTGAGCCTGACGAGCGGCTGATTCGCGTGATTTCACGCGACTGCATAGAGCGTGGCCGCACGCCACAAATGGTGATCGACCGCTACGAAAAGGTGCTCAAGCCCATGCACAATCTCCACATAGAACCGGCAAAGAAGTATGCCGACATTATTGTGCCTGAAGGCGGACACAACGAGGTGGCCATCAACCTGCTCACCGACTATATCAAGAGCAGGCTCAACAGTCAGAAGTAACACTCCGCTATTTATCACACACATCATAGCACGCATCAAAAATGAAATTTCCCTGGACCAAGACACCAAACACAGCCAGCGCACAGGCCACCGATGAGTCTGCGCAGCAGCAGTCAGCCCCTTCACAAAGCGAGGAAAACACCGCAGAAAGCAAAACCGCTGCTGCTTCCTCCGCCCCCAAGAAAAGCAGAAAGGAAATCATCGCTGAGCTCAACAAGGCTGGCGATGCCGGCAAGCTGGTGTTGAGCACCGACAATCTGGTGAAAAAATACCGACAACGCGTGGTGGCCAACCACGTGTCTATCAATGTGCGACAGGGAGAAATCGTGGGACTTCTTGGGCCAAACGGCGCAGGCAAAACCACCACATTCTATATGACCACAGGTCTGGTCACCCCGAATGAGGGTCGCGTGTTTCTCAACGATGTGGAAATCACAAAACTGCCAGTTTACCGTCGCGCACAGCTCGGCATCGGCTACCTGCCACAGGAAGCGTCGGTGTTCCGCACGCTCACCGTGGAAGATAACCTGCGCCTCGTGCTTGAAATGACCAACACCACTGCCGACTACCAGCGCGAAAAACTCGAGTCGCTGCTCAGCGAGTTCCACTTGCAGAAAGTGAGGAAAAACTTAGGCAACCGTCTGTCGGGCGGTGAGCGACGCCGCTGCGAAATAGCGCGCTGCCTGGCCATCAATCCCCGGTTTATCATGCTTGATGAGCCATTTGCCGGCGTCGATCCTATTGCCGTGGAAGACATTCAAAGCATCGTGTACAAATTGAAGGAGAAAAACATCGGCATTCTCATCACCGACCACAACGCCCCCGAAACGCTCAGCATCACCGACCGCGCATACCTCCTTTTTGAAGGCAAAATCCTATTCCAAGGCTCCAGCGAGGAATTGGCGGAGAATCCTGTGGTGCGCGAAAAATACCTTGGCCGCAACTTTATCTTCCGCCGCAAAAATTTCGACTAACCATCAGAAGGCAAACCTAAAATGCTGTGAGAAAAGCCTCAAAAAAGGCCTTTCCCAATGTGGTGTTGCAAGAGGGAACTGGTTCACCCACCTTATGTCATATTCTATGTTAATATCCACTTTCTTTGCGGCATTTAGCTTGAATGTGGGATATTATGGCTAACTTTGCAGTGAAATTTGGTATGATTATCACCAACACTGCACAACATTATTATAACCAATACAGCAACGCCAAAATGACATTTTTAGCCCCAAAACACATTCTTGCCACCCTCGTGGCCACAACAGCCGTAATCACAACTTACGCTCAGGATTTCGACGTGAATCCTACAGCTAAAATCGACAACAACAAAGAGAATCTGCACTTTACCGTGGGTGCGCGTCTGATGACAGACGCGGCATATTATGATGTGGAGGACTCGGAAATGAAGTCGGGTATGGCTGTGACCGATGCCCGAATCCGCACGTCGATGACGTATAACTCCTGGTATTTTTACGCCGACTTCGATTTCACCAAAGGTAAATTCAGCCAAAAAAATATATTTGTGCAGCTGAGCCTCGTGAATGGCGACAACCATCACGTGTTTAAGGGCGGATACTACAACGACCCCGCCACCATGGCAAACAACACCAGCCGTGGCAGCCTTCACTTTGTGGCGCGCGCTGCTGCCGTCAATGCGCTTGCTCCTGGGCGCGAACTCGGCTTCTCCTATAAGTTCTACAACAAGCACTTTTTTGCTAATCAAGGACTTTTTGCCGAAAACCTCTACAACGACCAGGCAAACGGTCCGCAGGGATTCACCGCTGGCGGACGCTGGCTTTGGGTGCCTATCGACGATGAAGCGCAGTCGGTGCATGTGGGTGCGGCTGCACGCTATGCCTACACCAACACCGGCGAGCGCCAAGACGATGGCGAAATCAAAACGTCGCACTCGCTTTCCTCGTCGGTGGAGACCTACGTTGATGGCAACAAGCAATTCCTCAGTTGCACGCTGCCATGGGCAAGAAATTCCGTATATGCCAGTATGGAAGCTGCCTACCGCAGCAAGAAATTCTTTGCTCGCGGCGAATATATGATGAAGCACGTAGCCCCTAAGAGTGGCAAGGGAATGACGAGCCACACTTTTCATGGTGGATATGCCGAGGCTGGGTATATGATTTTCGGAAAAGGCTACAATTACAACCGTGCAGAGTCAGTGGTGAGCGGTTTAGGTGGCCGAGGGCTTGAGGTGGCGGCACGCTACAGTTTTCTCAACCTCAACGATGGCGATGTGAAAGGTGGCCGCCTGCACTCGGTGACAGTGGGCAGCGCACTCGGTTTCAACAAATTTTTCCAGGTGATGCTGGAATACAGCTACAACCGTCTGGCCAACGAAAATTATCCGCTCGACAAGAATATGCACATCGTTCAAGCCAGAATGATGTTCTCATTCTAACCGGCAAATAAGAATTAGACACATTCAAAAAAAATAAAAACCGCCTTATAATAAAACAGTTATGGGCGCAGCATAAATGTGCTGCGTCCCTAACTGATATGATTATTTTCAAAAATCCTTATTTAGTAATGTGGATTGAAGGGTCGTCGAATGGAATAATCTCTCCATACATCGTGAGGCTTCCCCGATGGAATGTGGGGGTCACGTAAGCCGTGGCACTGTCGCTGTTATATGGAATGGTGATCTGAACATCCACATTGCCGCCATACGCGCCACTCACATGAAAACTCAGATGTGCATTGCCCTTCTTGTCGATCTCCATGTCGATATCGCCCACTCGACCAGAGCAAGTGAATCCGCCCATACCATTCAAGCCAAGCCTGCCATTATTGAATGCCGTCTGCACAATGGCACCATCATTCTGGAGCAGAATGAAGTTGGTGGAAGTGCTCAATCCGTATTCCGTAGGGCCTCCTCCAAAATACACCCCATCGACCTGCATCAGAAAGTGGCGGTTATTGATGGCATCAAGCAGTTTTTCAAAACGCACCGAGTCAACGCACGCCTTAAACTGCTGCTTCTGTTCTTTACTGAGCTGCACCGAAGTTTTCTCATCAGTGTTTTTTGTTGCGGCCTCTGCACTGCAGCACCCGCACACTGCCAAAATGGCAATCAGTAATAATGCATATTTTTTCATAACGCTAAACTTTTAATCATTAACTCTGCGCAAATATCGCAAATATCTGCCACATTATTTATTTTTTCACAATAGCGATAGCAATTTTTATGCCATTTTCACTAATTTTGTATAAAGCAACTACACAATGCACAACTACATGACTGAAAATAAATTCACACGTTATCTTTCCACAAGATTATTCATTGCCTTCGGATTAATGCTCGTAGGGCTCACCCTATTCTCCCTGCTCGCTGCCATTTTACAAGCCAACGGTGGCGAGCACAGTAAGCTCGTCACCCTACTTCTTGGAGCGTTTCAAAATCTGGTGGTTTTTGCCCTGGCAGCCATCGGTATGTCGAAGATATGCTATGGCAAGGTGGCCACGCCCCTAAAGCTCAATGTGGCGCCATCGTGGAAAGGCATCGCCATGGTGCTGGCTCTGTATGTGGTGAGTATGCCTGCGCTCAACTGGCTGGTGGACTGGAACGTGCACATCACTTTCCCCGACTCCATGCACCAAATCTACGACACCCTGAAAAGATATGAGAATTTAGCGCAAGAGCAAACCAACCTCATATTGAAAGGCAACGACTTTTTCACCATGCTGCTGATGGTGCTTCAAGTGGGGGTGCTCACGGGGTTTGGCGAGGAAATTTTCTTCAGAGGGGCCATTCTTGGCGCATTTGAACAGAAAAAGGGTCTCAACACGCACATATCCGTATGGTGTGTGGGCATACTCTTCAGTGCATTTCATTTCCAGTTTTTCGGCTTTTTCCCCCGGTGCTACCTCGGCATACTCCTCGGCTACCTCTATGTGTGGAGCGGCAGCCTATGGCTCCCTGTCATTGCCCACGCCATCAATAATAGTATGGTGGTGATCATAACCTATCTCACCGAGCATGGCGTGAATGCGGCTGCCAACATCGACAAAATAGGAATTCCACAAACCGGCCACTTCCCATTCTTAGCGTTAGCAAGCGCAGCACTCACCATTCTCCTCCTCTACGCCACCCACAGAATATTGAAACACAAACAGTAGCCACAAAGTAGAGCCGCGGCACGCCGCGCACGCCCATGCGACAGGTAAATTGCGCCCCATACGCCCACAATTCACCAAAAGGCAAAAACAGCATTGGGCTCACCAGGAAATATATTGGATTCTGACGCACTAACCATGCGGCACTACTGTCTCGCAAATCCTCTGGCTTTATCGTGTGAGCTATAGAAATGCTGAAACTTTTGGGGTTTAATAAGCACAAAAAAAGATTGCTCCCCAAAGCGGAGAGCAATCGTATTCATTTAGGCGTGAAGCCTAATTATAGGTTAGCCTTGTGATTAAAGGTTTGCGTTATCCTTTTTCCATTCAGCCACTGGAGGAACGATACCGAGTTCCACAATCTCGTCACGCATCTTGCAGAGGTGATCGTAAGAAGCCTTCAGAGAAGCGAGTTCCTCTTCAGTGCCCTGTGGTTCCACGTAGTGTACACCAGTTGCGTCGATAGTGGTAGGCATAGCCATCATCACATTCTTGAAGCCGAGCTTCTCATCGTTCACATAGCAGCCTGCTGGCAAAGTGAACTTCTCACCACCCATAGCAGCCTCAATCATCTTCACAGCCACGTATGCAGGGCTCTGGAATGAGCTGCGGCCACGGAGCTTGATAATGTTTGAACCACCTTGAATAGTGTGGTGCTTAATTTCTGCGAAGCGCTCAGCGCTCAAGCCCATTTCAGAAAGAGGCTTGCCGTCGATCTTCACTTGTGAAGCAAACACAGCCATCTGCTCACCGTGGCCACCATAAGTGTGAGCGCCAGTCACCTTATCCTGCTGAACGCCAAATTCAAGCGCAAGAGCCTGCTGCAAACGAGTTGAGTCGAGAGCGGCAAGTGAGGTGAGCTGGTTGGGCTTCAAACCAGAGTGGATAAGAGCAGTAAGAGCGGTAACGTCGGCAGGGTTGAAGATCACAACCACGTGCTTAACGTCGGGGCAGTATTTCTTGATGTTATCGCCAAAGTCAGCGGCAATCTTGCAGTTGCCCTTGAGCAGGTCTTCACGAGTCATGCCATCCTTACGAGGAGCACCACCAGAAGAGATGATATACTTAGCGCCTGTGAATGCCTTCTTGGCAGCTTCAGCCACCTTTTCAGGATTGTTCATATCCTCTACTGCAGGAGCGCAGTAAGTGATATTTGCACCTGGGAAAGCACATTGCTGGATTTCATCGAACACACCATGCACACCTGGTTCATAAATATCATACAAGCAGATGTTTGGAGTGAGGCCGAGCATCAACACGCTCTGCACCATGTTTGAACCGATCATACCACCGGCACCTACGATAACGAGTTTTTCGTCAGTTAAAAATCCCATAGTAAGAATTCTTTAAAAATTGATAAAAATATAATAGATAAATAGTTGTTTTGTCGCTCAATTTCTTAATGCAAAATTAATGAATTTCACTATCATCACAAACAAAAATGAGTAATATGTTTGTTTAAATAATGCTAAAGTGCGCTGTGCTTGTGGCGTTTTGCTCCGATAGCGTGTTATTTATCGCGGCGGAGGCTGTTTTTTCTGACTTTTTTGGGGTAACTTTGCAGTATCAAAAGCAAAGTTAATTCAATCGCTATTATGGCAGAAAAATTTATTTCAGATTCAATCAAATATATAGGTGTAGATGATTCCGATCTCACCCTCTTTGAAAGCCAATATTCCCTGCCCGACGGCATGGCCTACAACTCCTACATCATTCTCGATGAGCAAATAGCAGTGATGGACGCTGTAGATGAGCGCAAAACCGACGAGTGGCTGAGCAATGTGCGCCGTGAGCTGGCCGGCCGCCAGCCTAACTATCTGGTGGTGCTTCATGTGGAGCCCGACCACAGTGCGGGCGTGAAGAAGTTTCTCCAGACCTACCCCGATGCCAAAGTGGTTGGCAATGCCAAGACGTTCACTTTCCTGAGCCAGTTTTTCAGCGACTTCAATTTTCTCGACAGGAAGGTGGAAGTGAGCGAAGGCGGCAAGCTGAACTTGGGCAAGCACACGCTCACATTCCTCACCGCGCCCATGGTGCACTGGCCTGAGGTGATGGTGGCCTACGATGATGCCGACAAGGTGCTGTTCAGCGCCGACGCGTTCGGGAAGTTTGGCGTGTATGACGCCGACCCCGACGACTGGACCTGCGAGGCGCGCCGCTATTATTTCAATATCGTGGGCAAATACGGTGCCCCGGTGCAGTTGCTGCTGAAAAAAATGGTCAACCTCGACATCAGCACGATAGCCCCTCTGCACGGACCGGTGCTAAACAGTGATTTGAGCCGCTACATTCAGCTCTACAACACCTGGAGTAGCTATGAGCCTGAAGACAAGGGCGTGTTCATTGCGGTGGCTTCAATCCACGGCCACACGCTCAAGGTGGCACAGATGGTGGCAGCAAAGCTGCGCGAACGAGGCGTGAAGGTGGCTTTCAGCGACATCACACGCGAGGATATGGCGGAGGCTGTGGAAGACGCTTTCCGCTACGACCGTCTTCTGCTCGCGGCCTCAAGCTACGACGGTGGCGTGTTCACTCCTATGGAAACGTTTCTTTTGCGCTTAAAGCACAAGAATTTCCAGAAGCGAAAGGTGGCCATCATCGAAAATGGCACATGGGCACCCACTGCGGCTCGAACCATAACTGCCATGCTGAAAGATATGAAGGACATCACCATGGTGGAGCCTGTGGTCACTATCCGATCGGCCTACAAGCCTGCCGATGAAGCGGCAGTCAATGCCCTTGTGGAGGCCTTATGTAAGTAACCGCCATAGTCACTATCTCCACATCTTTATATGGAACAGGAATTTGCATCATCTTTACTTGAGAATGCCGTAGGGGAGTTTTCAAAACTGCCGGGCATTGGCCGCAAAACGGCACTGCGCCTTGTGCTGCACCTGCTGAAGCAAGACGTGCAGAGCGCACGCCAGTTTGGCGAGGCCATCATCAAGCTCAGGGAGGAAATCCAATACTGCAAAGTGTGCCACAACATCAGCGAAACCGAGGTATGCCCTATTTGCTCCGACAAGTTGCGCGATGCCTCCACCATCTGTGTGGTGGAGAATGTAAAAGATGTGATGAGCATCGAAAACACGCACCAGCACCACGGGCTCTACCATGTGCTGGGTGGACTGATTTCGCCAATGGACGGCATCGGCCCACAAGACCTCGAAATCGACTCGCTTGAAGAGCGGGTGAAATCGGGCGAGGTGAAGGAGGTGATTCTGGCGTTGAGCGCCACTATGGAAGGCGACACCACCAACTTCTATATTTTCCGCCGCCTTGCGCCCTACACCGATGTGAAAATCACGATGCTGGCTCGAGGCGTGAGTGTGGGCAACGAGATAGAGTACACCGACGAGCTGACTCTTGGCCGCTCTATCCTCAACCGCACCCTCTTTAGCGACACATTCCACAAGCAGCAGTAACATCAACGCTGTCACACACATCACATTAATACAAACATTTTATGGCCGACAATTTTCTTGAATATCAGCGCGAGGCCTTCGAGGCCCGCAAAGCGAAAAAGGAACGGGAGCGCAAAAAGCGCCTTCGCAAATATCTTGAAGCCTACAAGAAAAAGCTCGCTGCACAAAAGGAGCAGCAAGAAAAAGAGCAGCTCTAATGCTCACCATCCATCTGCCACATTTCCCCCTCACACCCACAGTTCCCCCACTCCCCACGCTCTACCACCTCTTCACGGTAGGCTGACGCGGCATACTGCGCCCGCCTATCATGTTAGTAATCTGCACATTGCCTCTTGCCTGGGTCTTTGTGGAATAATATAGTATGCGATAAATGCGCTGATTTTGCACCAAATAAATGCAGTTTTTCGCATATTCTGCATTTTTTTCGTGCAATTTTAGCCATATCCTGCACTTTTTTCATGCAAAATCACTATTTTTGCAAAAATATATGATTGATGATATGGACAGATTATTCAGCTTTTTCAAACGTAAACTTGAAGAAACACCTACAGATTTCCTGCGCTACAAATACAACGAAATACATTGGGACAACCATGCCATTGGACTGGTGGGACCACGCGGTGTGGGCAAATCCACTTTACTTCTGCAATATATCAAAAACAACCTGAACATAGCCGACACGCTCTACGTTTCGGCTGACCAGTTGTATTTTTCCACACACTCCTTATTAGATACAGCCGACAAATTTTCAAAAATGAACGGTAAACACTTGTTTATCGACGAAATCCACAAATATCCAGAATGGGCAAGAGAACTCAAAGAAATTATCGACACCTACACAGATATGCAAGTGGTGATTTCTGGATCCTCTATTCTCGACATTTACCAAGGAATGGCCGACCTTAGCCGCCGTGTACCCATTTATGAGATGCAGGGGCTTTCGTTTAGGGAATACTTGAAACTCTTTCACAATATTGATGCTCCTATTCTCACGCTGAATGAGATTTTATCGCACAAAGCATCAATTCCTCATACTCCACACCCTCTTCCTTTGTTTAAGGACTATCTGCAAAGAGGCTATTATCCTTTTGGCAAAGACGTGGACTTTGATATTGAATTGAGCCAAGTGATAACGCAAACGATGGAAATAGATATTCCAAATTTCACGAATATCAATATCGCAGCTGGCAGAAAATTGAAGCGCTTGTTAATTGTGGTGGCGAAGAGCGCACCATTCAAGCCTATTTTTCAAAAACTTGCCGATGTCACGAATTTAAGCCGAAACGACATTCCCAACTATCTATACTACATGGAGCGAGCCGGTATGATTGCACAACTCTACGACTCTACAAGCGGAATACGTGGATTGGGGAAAGTGGAAAAATTATATCTCGACAACACCAACATCATCTACACGTTGGCACCGGAGCAAACTAATATCGGCAACTTAAGGGAAACTTTTTTTATGAATCAAATGCGCGTAAATCACCATGTGGTTTGCAGTAAAATATCTGATTTTGAAATAGATGGCATCACTTTTGAGATTGGTGGCAGAAAAAAAGGACAAAAACAGATTGAAACCGCAGAGCATGGCTATGTCGTAAAAGATGATATTGAATTCGGGTATGCCAACGTCGTTCCCTTATGGGCGTTCGGGCTGAATTATTAAGGAAAATCACCAATCAGCGCAACGTGAGTGAACACACCCTCTATCCGTAAAAAGGGATTAGTGGGCGAGGAGGAATTTTTTGAGGCTGCCATAGCCTGAGTTGATGGTGTGAATGTGGGGATAGCCGTCGAAGAAGCGCATAAGTGGCTCCGGAATATCCACAGTTTCACCGATGGCACGCTCTACGGTGAGCTGGGCTTTCGCTGGGTGTGAAGTGGCGAGTGCCACGCCGGTCTCGCCGGGAAGCATACAGTCGATCAGTGCCTGATACGCTGTGGCACTGTGCGGATTGAGAAGATAATGCTCATTGCGCCATGTTCGCGCTATGGTGGAGGCTATCTGCTTGTCGGTGTAGGCATGCCCCTCCATGATTCTGCACACGGCCTCGTGACTGCCGAGCAACTTTTCTATGCGGGGAAAGTTACGGGGATTGCCACAGTCCATGGCTATTGCCAACGAAGGCTCGATGTGCCGTGGCGTGAATTTGCCCGTACGGAGATACTGCGTGAATATGTCGTTCTTATTGTCGGCGGCTATAAAACGCTTCACGGGAAGTCCCATTTTCCATGCCATCACCCCTGCCGTGAGGTTGCCCAGATTGCCACAAGGCACAGCCACCACCATTTCGTTCATGTCGTGCCCGTGCTTGGCCAGCTGGCCATAGGCCCAGAAATAATAGAACATTTGCGGAAGCAGCCGAGCTATGTTCACCGTCTTGGCACTGGTGAGCAGCATTTTGCCATTCAGGTCGGCATCGTTGAAAGCCTCCACCACCATATTTTTGCAGTCGGAAAGCGTGCCATTCACCTCTATGGCGGTGATGTTGCCGCCCAATGTGGCAAACTGAGCGCGCTGGAGAGGGCTGAGCTGGTCTTGTGGATAGAGAATATACACATGAATGCCTTCGATGCCATAGAAGCCTCCGGCAATGGCGCCGCCAGAATGGCCCGATGTTGCCACCAGCACATTAATCGGCCGGGTGTCGGTTCCCTTGGCGCGATAATGCGCCATCAGACGTGCCATAAACCGCGCGCCTATGTCCTTAAAACTCATCGACGGCCCATAAAAAAGCTCTAAAATGTGGCGGTCATGGCCCATATCAATGAGTGGAATGGGAAAATTGAGTGTTTCATACACCACATCATGCAGCACTTGTGCGTCGATGTCGCCCTGAAGGGCATAGTTGGCAATGGCATAACTCACCTCTTGCAGCGTCATGTCGCAGAGGTTGTTCATGAATGCCTTGGGCAGAGTAGGAATTTTTTCGGGCAGATACAGCCCCCCGTCAGGAACGTAGCCATGCAGAATGGCTTCGCTGATCGATGCCGTTACGCTATAGTCTTTTGTACTGTGATATACCATTGCTTGTGTGCCTTTGCATAGATTCTCACTTAGGGTCGAGTATCACCGTGCCTTTTGCAGAGGGATTGAAGGTGTTTTTCACCCACACCGGAATATGTTTCAGCGCCACAGGGCCAATGGTGGGCGTATATATCACCTTTGCACCTTGCTCGCACATTTGCTGTGCCTGGGCGTAGGTCATCTGTGGAATCACGGTGGCATCGGGATTGGTGCGCGGATCGGCAGTCATAAAGCCATCTACGTCGGTCCAAATCTCCAGTGCCTCGGCATCGAGCGCGGCGGCAATCAGTGCGGCGGTGAAATCGCTGCCTCCGCGCCCAAGGTTGGTTTTCTTGCCGTTCTGCGAATCTTCGGCAATGAATCCCTGGGTCACATGCACACGTTCCAGGCGGCCGCCAAACTCCTTGGCAATCAATTCAAAGGTGCGGTTGTCGAGTATGCGCTCACTGGTCAAGTCTTTTGTTTTGATGAAATTGGGCGCATAATGTGGCACTGCATCATCAATCATACTGCTCACGATGGCCGACGACATGATTTCGCCATGGCTCACGATGGCGTCGCGCAATTGCTCCTTATAGTCGGGCGGCAGTTGCGCATTGGCGTGGAGCATACCATAATAGCTGTAAAGGCCTTGACTGATGAAGCCGTCGATCACCGTTTCACACTGGGCTTGGCGCGCTTCAGGCACCACAGCGTGAATCACATCGATATGGCGCTGCTTCACCTGCGCCAGCACCTGCTCCCATTTTGCATCTTGCGCCTCTGCCAAGTCGGCCATTTGAAGAAGCTGGTTGGTGACCCCACCTAAAGCCGAAACCACCACTATGACTTGCCCTTTGCTTTGGGCGATTATTTTTTTCACATTTGCGAGACTTTCAGCCGTTCCAACCGATGTGCCTCCAAATTTCAGTACTTTCATTCTTTCCGTTGATTGTGAATACACTAATATAATGTAACGCAAAACCCGCGTGATTATTATATAGCAAAATTAGTGCCAATTTTTGGCTTTTGCAAGCAGCGTGGGTCACGACGCGCTGGCCGATTGCTCGGTTTGGCGAATGTAAACCTTTGGCGAACAGCCCTTGAAGTTTTTAAAATTACGGTAAAAAGAATTTTGCGAGGCAAAGCCCGATTCATAAGCAATGTCGGCAATAGGCATTTCGGGGTTGTCGGCAATGAGCTGCGCGGCATATTCTATCCGCTTCTTGTTGATATAGTCGGAAAACGACAGGCACATCACGCTGTTGATGGCCTGCGACACGTAGAGGCGGTTGGTGCACAGCTGCGCCGCCAAGTCGGAGAGTTTGAGGTTGGGCAGCAGAAACAGCCGTTTTTCCTCTATTACCTCCTCGATGCGGCGTGCCAGAACGGGAGCGTGCAGATTGTCGTGAGGGTGTGGCTCGGCTGGTGGCGTGGCTATGGCCTGCAGGTCGGCGTCCATGTTCTCGTAGGTGAAGGTTTGGTGAAACCCCAACATTCCCAACACGAAGATAAGCACCGAGAACACGATTGAAGGAAGCGTGAGTGCCCAGAATGTGGCGCCAAAGTGGTATCGGCCCACTATGTTGAGCGCGAATGATGCCAGCGATGTCACGAAGAACAAATACAGGAATATCTTGAAGCTCACCATCGTCTTGCCCTCTATATTGGAATATACCGACTTGATCTGGTGCTCATATTTCACAACGTGGTTCATGCCGGCGAGCATCACGCATATCACCGTAATGGCAAAGCAGATTTTAATCACGAGGTGGGCTATGGCCATGTGGTGCGCCACGCCGCTGAATCCGAAGTATTGCTCTCTATACAGGCACCGGTCGATAAATTCAAGCGTTTGCTGCTCGCTCATCAGGGCATAGAGCACGCCCACCGTGCCACTGAGCAGCAAGGCTGGCAGCAGCAGCAGCCATGCACGGCGCAGGTGCTGTGCCGACGAGGTCATCGACACCAAAAAGATGTAGAACATCGGGTAGCACGCGAGCACGCCAAAGGAATAGATGGTGTCGGCCACGGGTATCTGGCCACTGTATTCGTTGAAGAATACGCAGTGGGCATAAAACATCATGGTGGCCACCACCATAAACAGTGCAAGCATGAGCCGGTTGCGGTTGTATTTTTCAATTTCAGAGCAAAAGAGGAGTATGGCCCAAAATGCGCTCACAAACATTGGTAGCGAAGAGAATATCAGCTGTCCCATAGCAAAAAATAAATTAACGCATGCCGGCCAGCAGATGGCAGATGGAAATAGGCATAACGCAAAAAGAACCTCTGCTTGATGTGTTTCGGTTGCCGAAATCCGATGGCCGGTTTTCAATAGCGTAAAAATACGAAAAAAGCTGTAAACCAAAGCGGTGCAAAGTGTCCAATTTTGTCCAAGTTGAGCAAGGCGGTGTTTTGTGGCGCGTGGGGTTGCACAGGTCGGGCGGATATTGTAATTTTGACACCACTATGGAAAAATTCAATCCCGACATATTTCATCTGCTCGACAAGCAGCCTGAGCCGTCGCGCGGCTGCCTGCTGCTGGCAAAGCCCACTGTGGACGACGACTGCTTTAAGCGTGCCGTTATCCTCGTTATCGACCACGATGCCGAAGGCTCGATGGGCGTGATTGTGAACCGACCCACCGACTACACGCTTGCCGATGTGATTACCGACCCCGACGGCGACCCCGACACGCTTGCCGACATTCCCATCTATATGGGCGGTCCGGTGGGGCTGAACCAAATGTTTTTTCTCCACACGTTAGGCCCAACCATCATTCCGGGATGCCTGCAGGTGGCCAGCGGTCTATATTTTGGCGGCAACTACGAGGCGGTGAAGCGCTATGTGGCGTGCGGTGAACAAACCGAGGGAAAAATCAAGTTTATTGTGGGCTATTCGGGTTGGGAGAAAGGCCAACTCGCAGATGAGATTGCGCGCCACGACTGGGTGATTATGAAGCACCCCGACCAAGATATGCTCATGGCCAACCACGAGGAGGCAATGTGGAAAATGGCGGTGAACAGCTTTGGCGACAAATACCGCACATGGAACAACTGGCCCACCAACCCCAGCAACAATTAGCCTTTTCCCCCTCCGACAACCCAATTCGCAAAAATTCACCCAAACCGTTGCCGTGGCCATAACAGTGCAACGACATAAATAAAGCACAGGTTTACAGATGCACAGTAGGGACGTGGCATGCCACGTCCGCACAGGCGAAAGGTAATATTATCCCCACAAAAAACATTCCCCCTCAAAAATCCTATTCGTGCAAATTCGTGCAATTCGTGGTTAAAACCACCCCCCAAAAACCCTATTCGTGGTAATTCGTGCAATTCGTGGTTAAAACCAACCCTCCCAAAAAACCTATTCGTGCAAATTCGTGCAATTCGTGGTTTTATGATTCAATCGTGGGTTAAAAAATTTTCTGGAGCAGCACCACATTATGGTAAGTCTTCCCCACCCTAATCCAACTTTGCAGAATGCCCACTTCCTCAAATCCCGCATGGCGCACCATGGCTATGCTCACGGCATTGTCTTCAGGCACATACACATACAGCTGCCGAAGTCCAATCACATCAGCGGCATAGCCACACACCACCTTCATCACCTCCGCGGCAAGCCCCTGCCCTTGATACTTCTTGCAGACATACACCCCAAGCTCGGCACGGTTGTGAATAGGATTAAAGTTGAGGAAATCCACCGTGCCGATAGCCTCGCCGGTGGCTGGCAGGCACACCATCAGGCGGAGCTGGCGATTGGTGTAGATGTCGTTGGCACAGCCGGCTATGTAGAGCATCAGCGCCTCACGTGAGTAGGGCGCTACGGTGTCGCTCACCATCCACAAATCGGTATCGTTCTCCCATTCATATATGGTGTCGATGTCGGCAGGCTCCATCGCCCGGAGCTTCACTTTATCGGTGCAGAGAATATTTGCCATTGCTGATTTGTCAGTTCATTTTAGGGGTAATCACCATTCCGCTCTCACTGGCAAAGATGTGGAAATACACATCTTTGCGATGATTGCCGGCAATGGCGTCAACTATTTGCTGATAGGTGTGCGATTCGTCGTCGATCAGCACATTGGCGGCGCCCGCCTTCGGCAGCTCGGTGGCATAGCGGCTGATGCCCGCGGCCTTCGCCACCGCTTCGGGCGTGGAGCTGAGAATCACCCATGGGGCGCGGTCGGCAATTGCGGAGCCACTTTTCTTAGCCAGCACACGGCTGAACAAGCGCCGCGCTATGGCCATGCCCTGCCGCACAAGCACGCCCAACTTAATGAATGGATACACCAGCGCACGGAATCGCGGAAAATGCTTACGGTAGAAAATGAGCATAGCCTCATAAAACACTTTCACATAGCGCATCGAGTCTTTCTTGGTGCTCTCGCCCTTGTAGTGAAGTATGTTCACCGGCAGATACCAGTTGCTGAAACCCTCCTGTGCCAAGCGGAACGACAGGTCGATGTCCTCGCCATACATAAAGAAGTCTTCATCAAATCCGCCTATCCGTTTGAGCAAATCGGTGCGGCAAAACATGTAGGCGCCAGCCAGAATATCGATGGCGTGCGGCTGGTGCTCGTCGAGATAGCGAAGGTGGTATTTAGCAAAGTAGGGAGAGCGGGGAAACAGCTTCGACAGTCCGAATATCTTGCAGAACGACACCCACGGCGTGGGGAACGCACGCTTCGACTCGGGCAGAAACTGGCCGTTGCCGTCGATCATGTGCAGCCCTATCGCGCCACACTGGGGGTGCTGATCCATCCACCGCAGCGATGCGTTCATGCTTTCGGGGGTGACGATGGTGTCGGGATTGAGAATAAGCGTGTAGCGGCCTCTCGCCTGGCTGATGGCCTGGTTGTTGGCTCTCGCAAACCCCACATTTTCCTTGTTTTCTATAAAGGTGACCTCCGGAAATTTTGGCTTCACGTAGGCCATGGTGTCGTCGGCTGAATGGTTATCCACCACTATCACCTCGCCCTGCAGCCCCTTTAGCGACTCCCTCACGGAGCGAAGGGTCTGCGCTAAAAAATGCTTGGCGCGATAGCTCACTATGACCACCGTTATATCCAAATCTTCTGTTCGCTTTTGATGTATGTTTGTGAAAATGCACACAAATTTACGAAATTTTTTGTGCATTCTATTAAAAACACTAATTTTACTGCCTAAAAACCAACCATATTAAAAACAACCTACTGAAATGGGACTTGTAATAGGTATCGACGTGGGCGGAAGCACCACTAAAATCATTGGTCTGGAAGGTGGCACCGTTCACTCTCCTATGTATATCACTGCCACCGACCCCATCACGTCGCTTTTTGGCGCATTCGGCAAATACGTTTACGACAATAGCATCTCGCTGTCCGACATTGAGCATGTGATGCTCACGGGCGTGGGCGCGTCGGGGGTCACCACCCCTATCTACGGACTGCCCACAAGTCGTGCCGGCGAGTTCGACTGCGATGGCTTAGGGGCGAAGTTCGCCGTCGATATCGACCCGCTGATGGTGGTGTCGATGGGCACGGGCACCACGCTGGTGCAGGTGAAGGGCGACGTCATCAGCCACGCCGGCGGCATCAGCATGGGGGGCGGCACGCTGCAGGGACTTTCGCGCCTGCTGCTGAATGTGCGCAACATTCCCAACCTGGTGGAGATGGCTTCGCACGGCGACATCTCTAAAGTGAACCTTCAAATCAAGGACATCAGTAAGGAGGTGCTTGAAGGACTGCCGATGCACGCCACGGCTTCGCTGTTTGGCAAGGCGGTGAACAAGCAGGTCACCAACGAGGATATTGCCAAAGGCATTATCGTGATGGTACTGGAAACCATCGGTTCGGCGGCGGTGCTGTCAACTCTCAATAGCGGCATCAAGGATTTCTGCATGATCGGCAATCTCACTCGCATGGCGGAGTGCCGCGAAGTGTTTGCCGTGATGGAGGACCTTTATGGCGTGCGGTTCCACATTCCGGAAAACGCTGTGTTCCTCACAGCCCTTGGTGCAGCCCTTGCCTACGAAAAAGGCAAATACCAGCCATTATAACCACAACGAATTTTTTAACCACGAATTGCACGAATTTCCACGAAAGATTTTTTCGGGGAAGAGGAATCATTGTGCGTGGGTAGGTAATTACCCATCAAATATTTCCCAGTAAAATATTATTTGTTGATTATTTCCAGTCGGCTGGGCGGACGCGGCATGCCGCGTCCCTACTATGTGGCAATAAATCAGCGCATTAATTATATCACAATTGATATTCGTGAAAATTCGTGCAATTCGTGGTTACAAAATCAGCGCCTTAATAATATCACAAATGATATTCGTGAAAATTTGTGCAATTCGTGGTTATAAATCAGCGCAATTCGTGGTTGCAAAATCGGGGTTAAAAGAAAATAGAATGGGGCCGGCTTCAACAGCCCGCCCCATTCAGCGATTTAAAAAATAGTATGTTAAGAAACTGCTAATGTTTCATCATTAGAAGCATTCTTCACAGAGTGAAGAAAATGCTTATTTCACTTCAGCACCCATCACGTTGTACTTCTTGTCGCCAACCTTGATGAGAACTTGACCGTTTTCAACTACCTTTTGAGCCTTAACGTTGCCAGTAGCCACTACGTCATTGATACCAGCAGGAGTACCTTGGCTGAAGTCGTAAACGATAGAAGCACCAGGAACAGAGAACTCAACCTTAGCCTGACGGTAGTTAGTGCCTGCAGGAAGTGCATCGGCAGTAGCCTTGATTTGAACCTCGCCAGTGAATTCGTCGTTCTCCTTCACGTCGGTGAGTTCGAGGTGGAGCCATGATGGCACATCGTCGCCATTTTCCAAAGTGGTGAGCCACTCTTCGCTGCTCTTTGTAGAATAAACGCTGATGTAGTCGAATTTAGAAGTACCAACGGTCTTGTTCCAAGCGCCACCAGCTGCTGGGAAGTTGAACTTACCATCTTCAAATGTGTAGTTCCAAATCATCAAAGGCCATTCCACATCCAGGAATACAGAAGGTGCAGTTACACCAAGCGACACTGTGAAGAATTTATCAAGAGAGATACATTTTTTTGGGAAACCCTCTGCATCAACAGGGGTCATGTAGCCGTGCTGTCCGTAACCTTCATCCTCAATATCTTTTGAGATATACATGGTGAAGCCTTCTGCCGCAGCATTTTCATAACCATAAACCACCACAGCGATAGGCTCGTCAATGTCGGCTACGGTTTCGTATTCCATACCATCTTCTACAGTGATAAGTGGCATATCCACAAATCCTTCAGTTCCGGCATCGGCTGCCAAGGTACCCTTAGCAGTGTAAAGGAGGTCACCAAACACGAGGTTGTCGGCAGTGTCTTTTTCCACTTCGTAAATTTTAGCATACAAAGGAGTAGCACCGGTGATCTTATCAGCGATGTAACCTACGTGAATACCACGAAGTGCATAAGAAGTGGCTGGCTTTTCCACATAAAGTGTCATTGCATTCCAGCCAGCAGCATTCTGGCCGAACCAATAACCGTCTTTGCCACCTTTTGCATCAGCAGCACCTGAAAGGTAAGCGATACCGCCGCCTTTAGTCAAATCTGCACACTGTTCGCGCACACCTGCTGAGAAGTATTTTGGTGAGACGTAGCAGTCCATAGCATTCTGACCGCCCATCATGCTTTCACGTGGATCTGAAGTGTAATACATCAAACCTTGATAAGAAGTAGTCTCCTTTGATGTACGGTTGTAGTAGTTAGAGAACAACTGATAAGTGTCGGTAGCATCACCTGCAGTGGCAGTAAGGCTTGGTGCATATTCCGACTCGTTGATGAAACTGCCTGTGAGGTCAACATCGTTAGAAGTTTGATCCACAAAAGCTTTAGCTGAAGTGTCGTACTTTTGGTAGCTCCAAGTGTAAGCAGTAGCACCCTGTGAGGCGTTTGGCCAAGTCACGTTGCGCCAGCTTGGGCTGAAAACCACTGGATTGTAGTAAGCACCACCATCTCTTGAAAGTGACTTATAGAAAGAACCAGCAGGACGGTTATACCAAGCCTTTACGGCAGCACCAGCTTTAGCTTTCTTAGCAGCTTTACGCTGAGCATCGGTAGCCATCACGGCCTTTTGAACAGTGCATGCGAATGGAGCAACCTTTGCACTGGCGTCCGACTTAACTGGAGCGGACACTGACTGTTTCTCTTGTGCTGAAGCAGAAACTGCAACTGCAGCAGCAGCGAGTAATAGTAAACTCTTTTTCATAATCGAAACAATTAAATGGGTTAATAAAAAAAGTTATATAAAAATATTCAAAAATATCATTTTAATAAAAATCACTGCCGGTGCCACGAGGCTCGCAGCCCCGGCAATGAAAAATTTCGTATAGCTTATTGAATGTCGATACTCAAGGAGCTTGCGCCATTCTGCGTATCCACGATGTTCATGTTCACTGGAGCAATCAGAGAGCTGGTGGAGCACTGGAATGTGGTGGAAGCCAACTTGTTGAGGAATGCCTTGATAGCTGGAACCCTCTCTACATATCCTTTCAAGTAATCATTCATCGCACCCAGCACAATACGGAATTGATCCTTGCCAATCAGTTCCACTGTATATTTTTGATACAGGTTCACAAATTGGCGGCCAGATTTGAGCCTTACGCGCAAAAATAAGGTGTAAGGTAATTTCTCCTGGTTTGAAGTCTCCACATTGTAGCCAACGTTGAAGTAGGTGAGCGTAGAACCATTATAGGACTTCAATCCAGCGCTGATAGCATTATAAAGTTCAGCAAGTTCACCTTTTGATTTTGTGGCATCAAATCGCCAAGTGATATCTTGGTTGGCGAACACCTTGTTGAGCGCATCAGCAGTGATGGTGATGCGGCTATCGTCGGTGCAAAGGAGCGCTCCATCTTTCTGGCGAATGAAGTGCTGAATGGTGTAGTCGTTGCCATCGATAGAGTCACGCAAGGTGAGTGGCTTACCCAAGGTGAAGCCGTTGTGGGTGATGATGGCATTGCGGCTTACATATTCGGTGATGTAGTCGCCAGTTTCAGGATAGAACTTAGGAAGCTGGGTAGCGCCGTCAAGCACCACGTGGCGGTAACCGCCAGGCAGATTCACATACACAGCCGGAATCTTGGCATTGAAGAATGAGTCGGCAAGTGCCACCACTTCATTCATGTAGGTTTCATCGTTGGTTTGGGGATCGATGCGGGTCATGATAATGCTGGCGCCATTCTTCTTGCCTTCAAGATAGAGGGTGTCGCCGCTATACTTCATCAAATCGAACTCATAGTCGCCCTTGTGACCATAGCCTTGCTCATCGCGGCTGGTGCCAGGAATATCCTCTGGAGTGGCGAACAGGTGGAAAATCGAGTTGTAGGAATTGAGCGAAAGCACAGGACCATTATCGGAAAGCACAGTCCAAAGCGAAGTCTCGCTGCCAAACGTTGGGTTAGAGGCATCCACATTAGTGAGCTTGGTGATGTACTCGTTGTCGCCAGAAATGGTGACGGTGCCATCTTTGCGGAAAGTGAACAGGTAGATATAGCCGTGCTCTTCCTCCGTGGTGAAGTACTCCATTTGCCACTTGCCGCCCTTATCCACAAGAATGTCTTTATACATCTGGCGAGCCTCCTCGGTGCGCTGAGCGGCGCTCTTGTCGAAGATGTCGGCCTCTTCATGGGTGCATGAAGCCAAACCTGTGCTCACCAGCAAAGCGGCAATAGCTGAAAATTTATATAATTTCTTCATCATTTTATCGAGATTGAATTTTTAAGATAAAACTACTTTACGTTTTCAATTTGTTTGCGAAGCTCTACGATGTCGTAGCTGGTCTGGCGCTTCTGCACTTCTTCACGGAGCTTGTCGAGATCCACGCCGAATGAGTCGCGAAGCCATTCGCGTGCAATCTGAATTTTCTGCTTCAGTGCCTCTACGCCATCAATGCCGTCTTTGTCTTCCACCTTGTAGGCAATGATGCGATTGCCTTCCTTGTCCTTATTGTTGCCATAGTAGTAGTGGGTAACTCCAGCCTCGTCGGTTTCTTCCACGAACAGGTTGTCATCGCTGAAATACTTCTTGTTGGCATCGTCCACCTCATTGTTATCGTAATAATAGTAGCAATAGTAGATGGCATTGGGGTCGTCGCCGCTTGGAGTGGCCCAGCCACGACCAGCAAGGTCGTAGAAGTGCTGCCACTGTGCGTCGGTCTTCACAATGTAGTTGGCAATGATTTCTGCGAAGTCCTCACGATAGGCCGAGCTTGCATAGTTGGTGACAAAGCCCATGGAAAGCACTGGGCCTTCCTGGCGATCCTGCCAGTTGCTGCCATCATACTTACCGATAGATATGGTGTTGAACTTGGCGGGATAAGTCTTGGTCTGGTGCAAGATGTGGGCAAACTCGTGGTGCATGGTCTTGAAGTAATACTCATTGAGCTGATCGAAGTCGTTCACATCAAGAGAATTCACACGGAAGAGCGACACCTTGATACCACCTTCTGCCAAACCGAGAATCATGGTGCCGGTAGAAGGATTGTAGGCAGGAGAGCCAATCAAGTGAATGATACGTGGGCCATACTGCTTCAGGAAGTCGGGGCCTACCACATCCTTATACACGTCGAACCACAGATATTTGGCGAGGAGCGCGAGGTCCTGAGCCTTCTGATAGTTGGCTGGCACAAGGTTGTAGTTCATGTCGGTGCCTACGTCCTGCATTTTGTAGCGGAAGTCCAAGTTATACACATCAAGGTAGTTTTGCTTCAGCCACTTGTCGAACTTGTAGGTGGAGAGGGTTGAGTCCAGCTCCTCCGTCTGGTCAGGGAAGATGGTTTCGGTGAACTTGTCGTCGCTACACGAGGTGAAGCTCATGGCGGCTACCGATGCCATCACAATTACTGAAAAATATTTATTGATCAATTTCATTGTAGTGTATTCGCTTTAAAAATCATTTAATAAGAACATAGGTGCCAGCAGCCTCCACTTTCGATTCGTCCTTTTTGTCAACCACAGGCTTGCGGTCGTTGGCGT
This sequence comes from Sodaliphilus sp., assembly GCA_050873765.1. Lineage (GTDB taxonomy): Bacteria > Bacteroidota > Bacteroidia > Bacteroidales > Muribaculaceae > Sodaliphilus. The sequence continues at coordinate 1,830 of JBNMJK010000023.1, read as the reverse complement.
CCATACCTGCGCTGATCACTTCACTTGGAATCTGCATTGCGCAGCGTGGGTCGAGTGTCTTCAGTGTGTAGGCAGTGTTGAAACGGCCGAAGTGGTGAGTGATTTCCAGACCGAGGCGCTTGATGTCGAAGAAGCGCATACCGTTATGCACAGTCTCGATGCGGCGGAAGTGCTGAATGCACTGCATGTAAGGCTCCTTATCGGGAGTGAGTGAATATTGAGCCGATGGGCAAACCTCATCAATGTGGATAGGCTTCACAATGCCGAAGCCATCATAAGTCTTATCACCTGGATCTTTTGCATAGAAATCCTCAATCAATTTGCGGGTCATATCCTTGAAGTTATAGCTCTCGCCTGCTCCGAGCTGACGGCGAGCATAGTCCCAGATGGTGAGGTCTTCAAGGCAGCCGTCGATGTCGCCAAGGAAGAGCTTAGCCTCTGCACGGCAAAGGAGGGTTTCCTCCACCCAGAATTCCATACGCACCACATGAGGATAGCCAATGCCAGCCACCTTATCGGTGTATTCAAACTGCTCCGAGCTGATGCCACCGAAGTAAGAGCCATATTCAGCCTGACCTGCTGTGCTGCAAAGACCATTGAAGCAAGGGTGCATTGAGAATGTCTCCTTAGTCTTCGAGTTGGTCCACTTAATGTCTTGCCATGATGGGCCAGGACCTTGAATGGTGGAGCGGCGTGCATCACGGTTGGTGGTGTAGCGGTAGCCGTGGGTGCGGCGTGATGAAGTGGAGTTGGTAGAAATATTCATAAAGATATTCTTACGCTTCATGCTGGTGTAGTAGCGGCCGATGTCGCTGATGTAGTACATAGAGCCACGGTTAGCCCAGATGTCGCTCAGCATGGTTTTTGGATCAGAACCGTTGAATGCGGCGTTGGCATATTCGAGTGCCTTGTCGTATTTACGGGTGAACACATAGAAGCGAGCGGCATACGCATTGGCAGCGGCACGGTTGAAGTGATATTTAGGCACTTCATAGTAGCTGTCGTCAACCAAGCTCAAGCCAAGCTGGAGGTCCTTTTCAATCTTCTCGTAGGTCTCAGCCAGAGTGCCACGCTCATAGTGAGGCTTCACGCTGGTTTCGGGCTTGGTGATGTAAGGAATACCCTGATAATTCTTGCTCAGTTCCTCACCACGGTAAGGCATACAGAACACCTGAGCCAGAATGAAGTGGTGGTAAGAGCGAATGAGGTAAGCCTCGCCCATAGCGGCACGGAGCTTCTTCGTCTCCTCATTGGTAAGGCCACCCTTCTCATTCATTTCGGTGCCACGCTCAATCACGGCGTTGGCGGCAGCGATTGCGCGGTAGCAGCCTTCCCAAATGCCCGAAGGAGTGTCGGAACCGGTGCCCATAGTCACGTCCTCGAAGCGGAAAAGCTGGTCGTCGGTAGCCGCATAAGTGGGGAGATTGTAGCGCACGCCGTTAGGGTCGGGAGCGTTGTTGTCGATCACATTATCGGAAGAGAGCTCACAAGGCGTGGAGTAGTTATACTCCATATATGCCGTGCTCAGAAGCTCACGCAGCTGATCCACCGTTTCGAGCTCCACGCGGGTGTCGGGCACCTTGTCGAGGAAGTCGCTACACGACGAGAGCGACAAGAGTGAAACGCCTGCAACTGCTACTGCTATATATTTAAACTTCATAATAATTATTTTCTTTTAATATATTAATGTGTTGCTTAAAAGTGATTAAAGGCCGAAACGCACGGTGAGTGTGAACTGGCGTGGGTTTGGTGAAGCCACACCACCTGAATTATAGAATTCTGGATCCTGGCCATTGAGCTTGTCGTCGGCATAAAGCAGACACAAGTTGG
>JBNMJK010000022.1:0-35834 GCA_050873765.1 Sodaliphilus sp. | reverse complement strand
GGTAGAGAATTTGTAAAAAGCGGCAATAACGAACTATGTTTTTTGCAAGGAGAAAAATAAGATAGACTTTGCAATTTATAGTTTTCTGTAAATTAATACCTATAAGTGATTTAACAGCGTAATTATGATTTTATATAACAAGATTTATATAGGTGCCATAAAGTATTTTATTTATAAGGAGTGAATACGCAATGATAAAGAAAAAGCAGCCGATCCCATGCATTATCACGGCAGTAATAATTGTTTTTGCCCTTACAAATATCATCAAAATTGATCGGCAGTATCATTTCAAAAATTGGAGATAAAAACGCTTTGTTACTGTGAATTGAAGAAACATATGGAATAAAAGCATATTCTTGTGAAGAAAATATTGATGAATTGATTTGGCTGATTAAAAATTAACTGGGAAACGCAGAAATACGAAATTTCATTGCCATAGGTGATATTATGAAAAGAAAAACAACATTAACTATTATTCTTGTAATAATACTTTTTATTATTTTGCGAGTAATTTATAGTTCAATAGCATTTGAAAGAGATTATGTATATCGATACATAGAGAATGAAGAATATGTTCTTAAGAAAAATATTTTGTATGAAGTAACAGCTCAAAACACAAATGAGCTTAGTGAGTCGGTAGCAGAAATATTAAGTGGTAGGAAAACAGGTATAAATACTCATTTGGTTAATTTAGAACCGTACGAGATCACAGATATTTACATCAAGGAATGCGACAGTGAAAAAATAGTTTTTATGGCAACAGACAGGGAATGTGCTCCTAATAAGTTTACTGATAAAATTATTATATCATTTAATAACTACTAATAACTATGGTTTTACAACGATTGCAGTCGCTCTACTTGTTGATTGCAGCAATTCTTTTAGGAATTTTCACTTTCACCACTTCCACCACTATCTCTACACCAGAAAATGAAATTATCGTCGGTGCATTTGCATCTGGCGACACGCAAAGCACTGCTCCAAATTTTGTGCTATGCCTACTGAATGCACTCACTGTGATATTAGCTATTATCACTATATTTAAGTACAAGAACCTCAAACTTCAACTTAAATTGTGCTCCATCTGCATACTGCTCACCATTGTCACCGCCATCTCTATTGCAATACTCTCATTTCAAGCCATGACCGACGGCAGCCAAATACACGTAACGCTAAACAACATTTATCCTGCGCTGGCAATCGTTTTCTTCTACATGGCTCGCAGAGGTGTTGCCCACGACAAAAAAGTGATCCACGACAGCGAAAGCTTCAGATAAGCTAAGCGTTAACTGACAGAAACATATCCATAAGAAATAAGCCTTGCTAACTGTGGTTTTGCAAGGCTTACTTTTTATTGGACATCAATCAAGTTTTTCCTTCAGGAACTTTCCGGTGTAACTGTCGGCGCACTTCACCACTTGCTCTGGAGTGCCAGCCACCACAAGTGATCCACCGCCAGCACCACCTTCTGGGCCGAGATCTATGATGTGGTCGGCACACTTTATAATGTCCATGTTATGCTCAATTATCACCACGGTATGTCCTTTTTGAATCAACAGATTGAACGACTTCATCAATGTGTTGATATCGTGGAAGTGAAGACCGGTGGAAGGTTCATCAAAGATAAACATAGTGTGGTTTTTCTTTTCGCCACTCATAAAATAAGCAAGTTTCACTCGTTGGTTTTCACCGCCAGAAAGGGTAGATGACGACTGACCAAGCTTGATATAGCCCAATCCCACATCTTGAAGTGGCTTAAGCCTGCTCACTATTTTTTTCTCATTGTAGCGCTGCTCTTCAGAGAAAAATTCAATAGCCTGGTTCACAGTCATGTCCAAGATGTCGGAAATAGTTTTACCGCGATACAGCACATCGAGAGCACTTTGTGAAAAACGCTTACCTTTACAAGCATCGCATGTAAGGGTTATATCGGCCATAAATTGCATTTCTATAGTGATAACGCCTTCGCCTTTGCACTCTTCACACCGGCCTCCACCCGAATTAAATGAAAAGTAGCCCATATTATAGCCCATCTGCTTTGAAAGCTGCTGTTGGGCATAGAGTGATCGGATTTCATCAAATGCCTTAAGATAGGTAGCGGGATTGCTCCTTGACGATTTTCCTATTGGATTCTGATCGACCATTTCTACGCCAGAGATTAAATTCAAGTCTCCCTCCAACGAGGCAAATGTGCCCGGGGCATCAACATTTCCTCCAAAATGACGCGCCAAGGCGCGATACAGAATATCATCTACAAGAGTTGATTTTCCTGATCCGCTCACACCGGTCACCACAGTCATCACCCCTAATGGGAATTTCACATCAATTCCCTTTAAATTGTTTTCCGCTGCGCCTTTAAGCGTAATGTAATTACTCCATTTCCGTCGCGACTTAGGCACCGGAATCTTCATTGCTCCTGTCAAATATTTTGTGGTGTAGCTGTTGTCAACCGACACAAGTGAAGCCACATCGCCTTGATAAACAATATTTCCGCCTTTGCGTCCAGCTTCTGGGCCCACGTCTATTAAGTAGTCGGCTGCCCTGATAATTTCCTCATCATGTTCCACCACCACCACTGTGTTGCCAGCCTTTTGCAACATTCTGAGCACCTTAATAAGCCGTGCAGTGTCGCGAGAGTGCAAGCCAATGCTTGGCTCGTCTAAAATATAGATGCTGCCCACAAGTGTGCTACCCAATGATGTGGCCAAATTTATGCGCTGACTTTCACCGCCAGAAAGCGACGACGACAACCTGTCTAAAGTAAGATAGCCCAAACCTACCTCATCAAGATACGACAACCGGCTGTTGATTTCTTCAAGAGGCCTTTTGGCCACTGCCTGGTCCGACTCATCGAGATGGATCTGGAGGAACCATTTCTTCAGCTCACAAACAGGCATCGCCACAAGCTCATGAATGGTTTTTCCATCAACTTTCACATAAGAAGCCTCAGGCTTTAAGCGACTACCACCACACACAGGACACGTGGTTTTACCACGATACCGCGCAAGCATCACACGATATTGTATATTGTAGGATTTACTCTTCACCCAATCGAAGAAACCGTCAATGCCCGGAAAACCGTCAAACCCATGCCATAGCAAATCTTTTTGTTCTTGGGTAAGGCGGTAATACGCTCTGTGAATTGGAAATTTCACCTTCGATGCCGCGCGTATAAAATCACGCTTCCATTCTCCCATCACCTGGCCACGCCAGCACATCACAGCATCGTCGTAAACCGACAATGTTTTGTTTGGAACAACCAAATTTTCATCAATACCTACAATCTTTCCAAATCCCTCACATTCAGGACAAGCACCAATCGGATTGTTGAAATTAAACATCAAGTCGGATGGTTCCTGAAACTGCATTCCATCAGCCTCAAAGCGCTTGGAAAAAGTATGTTCCGACAGTGTGCCATCGGCATTCCACACTTCCACCACACACTCATCGTGTCCCTCATAAAAGGCGGTTTGAAGAGAATCGAATATACGCATATCGTCTTCCTTGTTGTGCGTCACTGCCACACGGTCAACAAGCAATCTATAATCATTATGAGAGTCGTCGTCACATTCCACTGCTGAAATTTGGTAAAACTTTCCATCTTTTTCAAGTCTGGAATATCCACCTTTAGCCAGAACATCGAGTTGCTCTTTAAAAGTCCGGCCTTCTGGCAACACGATTTCAGTAAGTATAGCCACCCTCGTGCCTTCTGGAAAAGAATTGATATAATTGACCACATCTTCGGAGGTGTGCTTTTTTACCAATTCACCAGAAATAGGGGAGTAGGTTTTCCCTACACGTGAGAAGAGCATTCTCAAATAATCGTAAAGTTCGGTAGATGTTCCAACCGTGCTTCGGGAGTTTCGAGTATTCACTTTTTGCTCAATGGCGATAGCAGGAGGAAGCCCTTTAATGAAATCACAGTCGGGTTTCGACATACGTCCAAGGAATTGGCGAGCATATGACGAAAGGCTCTCTACATAGCGGCGCTGCCCTTCAGCGTATAAAGTGTCGAAAGCTAAGGAAGATTTACCAGAACCGGAAAGCCCTGTAATGACAACAAATTTGTTGCGTGGAATACGCACGTCCACATTCTTCAGATTATTGACGCGTGCGCCTTTTATAATAATGTCGTTTGATTTCATTGCGGATTGAAATAAGTGTACAAAATTACACATTATGCCCCACAAAAAAAAGTTACGCATTTCCCACAAATGCTAATATTCTTAAATTTTACGGCTATTTTTTGGAAATCAAAAAAACAATATCTAATTTTATACCACAAATAGTGGGCGTCAGGTTGGCAACCGCTATTCAACAGAAATATTAAACAATTATTCATTAATAACACGATATTAATTATGAAACCTATCAACATTGTGATGGCTGTGATTGGCGGTGTTGTAGCTGGCGCAGCAGTGGGATTGCTTTTCGCTCCCGACAAGGGTTCTAACACTCGCACAAAAATTGCTGAAGCTGTGAAGAAAGCTGGCATCAAGCTCAATCCTAAGAAAATGGAAGAACTTGTGGACGACATTACAGAAGAAATTGAAAAAGATCTTTAAATAAACATATACATACAGTACACATTATGAAATCTTTACTATATTCATTTATAGGTGGTGCACTTGTAGGTGGTGCACTTGCCATTCTTTTTGCCCCAGAAAAAGGCGAAGACACTCGCAAGCGCATCAAAGACCTGCTGAAGAAGAAAGGCATCGACTTCACCGACGATGAAGTGGAGCGCCTTGTTGATCAGATTAGCGCACAAATTGAGCAATAATAATTTGTAAACGTTATGAATGTGATCGAATAGCTCCATTCATAAAAAAATAAACAATATGGCGTGGCTGCTTATCGCTTACAATAGAGGGCTGCCACGCCATTTCAAATCATTAAAAGCGTTATGGCAGACGTTGATTACAAATCCCTACTTAGCCAGGCTAAAGCATTCGTCACAGCAAAATACGACTATTCCAAACTCACCATTGCCGAAAAACTGTCTGTTCTTTTGGCCTATATTGTGATATCGGCAATAGCATTGCTCATTGGCTTTAGCGTGCTGCTTTTTCTTTCAGGAGCATTAGTGAACATATTGTTTGAGCTAACCGGCAGCGAGGTCTTATCATACGTTATCGTGGCAGGTGTGTGGTTCGTTATCTTGTTGCTTGTATTGGCATTTAAGACCGCTCTTATCATCAACCCAGTGACACGATTTGTGACAAAACTGATGTTTAACCCAAATAACGACGACAACAACAATAAGTAATATGGACAAGACCACAAATTGGAAAGGAATGACATTAGAAGAGCTGAGAATGAAGAGGGCCAAAGCCTTAATCTTGTCGGAAGTGACAAAAGCACAACTGTTGTCGTCCTACAATGTGATGAAAGCTAAAACCAACAGCCATGGCGTTAGGGCATTGCTATTTCACAACAGCGTGATAAAGAGTTTAAAAACAGCCGATTATCTTTTTCTGGGAGCAAAGGCTGCCATGTTTGGTTTCAAGTTGTGGAAAAGCCATAAGAAATAGGGCACACACTGCACTGAGCTTGATTTAAAAAAGCAAATTCCTTTTATTATTTGCATTTAATTAGAAAAACATACTAATTATTCAAAATAATTAATATATATTTGCAGAAAATTATTAATCATTTAAATAAACGAAACGCCTATCGACAAACATCTACCTATTTATAAAAACATAATAGATTAGTGATGATAACATTAAAAGAGAAGAGCGACGAACGCTTAATCGCTTTATATGTTGATGGCAACAATGATGCTTTTGACGTGTTGATTGACCGCCATAAGGATCGTGTTTATTCTTACATCTTTCATTTTATCAAAAACGAAGAATTAGCAGACGATATATTTCAAGAAACGTTTGTTAAGGCGATTATGACCATCAAGCAGAAAAAATATGTGGAAAACGGACGTTTTTCGGCTTGGATTACGCGTATTGCACACAATCTTATATTCGACCACTTCAGAAAAGAGAAGTCAGAAAACTTGCAATCTACCGACGCAAGCGAAATCGATATTCTCAACCGAAAGGAATTGAGCGAATCTACGATTGAAGACTATATGGTCACATCACAGATTCAGACCGATATTCACCGCCTGATTATGGCCTTGCCCGACAATCAAAGGGAGGTGCTGATGATGCGCTATTTCAAGGAAATGAGTTTTAAAGAAATCGCCAACACCACAAATGTGAGTATCAACACAGCCCTGGGCAGAATGAGATATGCCATTCTTAACATGCGAAAGATGGCAGAAGAAAACCATATCACGCTCACATTGTAGAAAGCCATCAGGCTCTCGAAAATACAGCATCATAGTGTTTCCGCTTTGGCGCTCAAAGTAAGAGCCGATGCGGAAACACTAATTTTATTGGCACGAAAATTGCATATAAGATAGCTATGAGAGTACACATACTGCCTCATAAAGCAAAAAAAAAGGGCTTCAAATTTGCCTATTGCACAGAATAGCAGTAATTTTGTAAGCTAAAAATCAACAAAAATCGAAAATAACAAACATTAAATAACAAACATTTTACCACAAAAGATGAACGTTACATTCGACAAACAAGGTAATGTGTATGGAATTCTTTCCATCGCAATCAAAGAAGACGACTATCAAGCAGAAGTGAAAAAGGAATTAAACAACGTGGGCAAAAAATACCCAATCAAAGGATTCCGTCCAGGTCACGCTCCTGCTTCACTATTGAAGAAATTGTATGGCGAAGAAGTCCTTGCTCAAGTAGTAGAACGCCAAATGGGCCGTGCGCTCAACAATTATATAATGGAAAACAAGCTCGACATCCTTGGCGAGCCTATGGTAACTGAGGACACTAAAGTTGATTTCAAGAACGACAAGGAATTCAACTTCAAGTTTGAACTTGGTCTTTCACCAGAATTTGAGCTCAAACTCGACAAACGTGTTAAGATTCCATATTACAACATCGAGGTGAGCCAAGACATGATTGACAAGCAGACCGACGCCTTCAAGAAGCGTTTTGGCAAGCAAGTGCCAGGCGACGCAGTGGTGGAAGACGCTCTCGTTAAAGGTGAAATGGTTGAGCTTAACGCCGACGGCACTCCAAAAGAAGGTGGCTTGAAGGTGGAAAAAACTATCTTCTCTCCTCAATACATGAAAAACGCCGATGAGAAAGCAAAGTTCATCGGTGCTAAGGTGGGCGACATGGTGGTTTACAACCCATTCAAGGCCACTGAGGGTAATGTTACCGAACTTGCATCACTTCTCAACGTGGACAAAGAGCAAGCCAACAATGAAAGCGACTTCCAGTTCCTCATCAACGAGATTCTGGTAAACCAGGACGCAGAAGTGAATCAAGAGTTCTTCGACAATGTTCTTGGTAAAGATGTGGCTAAGAACGAAGAGGAATTCAATGCAAAAATTAAGGAAATGATTGCTGCCCAACTGAAAAACGACAGCAACTACCGCTTCACCCTCGATGCAGAGCGCGTGCTGCGCAAAAAAGTTGGCGATCTCGAGCTGCCTGACGAATTCCTTAAAAAATTCCTTGCAGCCCGCAGTAAAGAAGAAGACGCAGCGAAGAAAGTGGAAGAAAACTACGACAAGACTCGCGCGCAAATCCAATGGCAACTCATCAAGGAAAAAGTGGCTCACAACTACGATGTGAAAGTGGAACAAGAAGATTTGCTCCGCCTTGCCCGCTTCTATGCCGCACAGCAATTTGCACAATATGGCATGTCGAACCTTCCCGACGACATCATTGAAAAGTATGCAAAGGAACTCCTTCAAAAAGACGACGTGAAGAGCGATATTCAAAACCGCGCTTTTGAAGACAAGGTGTTTGCCGCTATTCAAGGCGCAGTAGCTCTCGATGAGAAGAACGTGAGCGTAGAGGAATTCAACAAACTGTTTGAGTCTGCCAAATAATCCCTTTACTAATAAGCATCTTTAATTCATAAATAGTGTAGAGAGCGACAACCTTTATGCCATGTCGCTCTCTACCTATATTATAAACGAGTATATCAATACTATAATCACGATAAGCATGAACAACGATTTTAGAAAATTCGCAGTTAATCATCTTGGAATGAACGGTCTTGCCTTAGACCAGTACACAAGTCAGATCAACGACAGCTATATTTCGCCCACCATTATTGAAGAACGCCAGCTCAATGTGGCGCAAATGGACGTGTTCTCACGCTTGATGATGGACCGCATCATTTTCCTTGGTACGCAGGTGGACGACTACACTGCTAATGTGATTCAAGCCCAGCTCCTTTACTTAGACTCTGCCGACCCTGGCAAAGATGTTTCAATCTACATCAACTCTCCTGGCGGATCGGTGTATGCCGGACTCGGCATCTACGACACAATGCAGTATATCCAATGCGATGTTTCTACCATCTGCACGGGTATGGCGGCATCTATGGCAGCAGTTCTTCTGGTGGCTGGTGCAAAGGACAAGCGATTCGCACTCAAGCACTCCCGCGTGATGATTCATCAGCCTATGGGCGGCATTCAGGGTCAAGCCTCCGACATTGAAATCACATCACGCGAAATCTTGAAACTCAAGAAAGAACTCTACACCATCATCAGCGACCATTCCGGCCAGCCCTACGACAAAGTGTATCAAGACAGCGACCGCGACTACTGGATGACTGCTGACGAAGCTGTAGCCTATGGCATGATTGACCGTGTGCTTGTGAAGAGCAACGCTGCCGATAACGCCAACGAAAACAGTAAATAATCACACCTCACACTCATGGCAAAAAAAGAACAAGAGCTAAGATGCAGTTTTTGCGGCAGATCGGAAAGTGAAGTGCAGTTGATAATGCCTGGCATTAATGGCTGCATCTGCAATGAATGTGCCGAGCGGGCCGACCAGCTGGCAAAGGAGTATCTTGACAAAATGTACAAGACAGAAAGCAGCGACATTGATTACAAATCGCTGCCCAAGCCAAGCGAGATCAAGGACTACCTCGACCAATATGTGATTGGCCAAGACGAAGCAAAAAAATACTTGGCTGTGGCGGTATATAACCACTACAAACGCCTTGCGCAAAAGCAGACCGACGATGATGTGGAGATTGAAAAGTCAAACATCATCATTGTGGGGCCAACGGGCACAGGTAAAACGCTTCTCGCAAAGACCATTGCAAAACTGCTGAAGGTGCCATTCGCTATTGTGGATGCCACTGTGCTTACACAAGCAGGCTATGTGGGCGAAGATATAGAAAGTTTGCTCACACGGCTTCTTCAAGCCTGCGACTATAATCTAAAGGAAGCAGAGAGAGGCATTGTGTTTATCGATGAAATCGACAAGATTGCACGAAAAGGCGACAACCCCTCTATCACACGCGACGTGAGCGGTGAAGGTGTGCAGCAAGGTCTGCTCAAACTTCTTGAAGGCTCAGTGGTGAATGTTCCGCCACAAGGCGGACGAAAGCACCCCGACCAGAAGATGATTCCAGTGGACACCAAAAACATACTATTCATCTGCGGTGGTGCTTTCGAAGGCATCGAGCGGAAAATAGCCCAACGCCTCAACACACAAGTGGTGGGCTTTGGCACAAACAGCAAGTACCGTCGCTTGGAGCAAGAGCGACTGCTCCACTTTGTGGCTCCACAGGATCTTCGCTCATTTGGGCTGATTCCCGAAATCATTGGCCGACTGCCAGTACTCACCAACTTGGAGCCGCTCGATAAAAAGGCTTTACGCCGAATTCTAACCGAGCCCAAAAACGCCATTACCAAGCAATATGAAAAACTATTCATGATGGACGGCGTGAAACTCGTCATCGAAGACGAAGTGCTCGACTACATCGTGGACAAGGCTATCGAGTATAAGTTAGGCGCACGCGGTCTCCGCTCGCTGTTCGAGGCGATAATGACAGAGGCCATGTTTAAAGTGCCATCGTCTAAGGCTAAAAAATACACCTTGACACTGAAATACGCCAAAGAGCAACTTGAAAAATCAAACTTTGAGATTTTAAAAGACGCGAAGTAAATTTTTCAAAGAAAATACATTTTTTGTGGGGCAAACAAATAAAAAAATTTGTTTGTCCCATTCTTATTTATTAAATTTGTAAGTAAATAAAGCCTTTTTACCAAAATCACTATGCCTGATATTAAAAAAGTCACAGAAGAATTAAAAAAGCATTTTGGGTTCGACTCTTTTAAAGGAAACCAAGAGGAAATTATTCTCAACCTCCTTTCCGAAAACGACTCATTTGTACTCATGCCTACGGGCGGAGGCAAGTCATTGTGCTACCAGCTCCCATCGCTGATGATGGAGGGCACGGCTATTGTAATATCACCACTGATCGCTTTGATGAAAAACCAAGTGGACGCCATGCGCTACTACAGCGAAGACGACAGCATTGCCCACTTCCTCAATTCATCACTCAACCGCCAGGCGATCGAGCAAGTGAAAAACGACGTAGTGACGGGTAAAACCAAACTCCTGTATGTGGCGCCAGAATCGTTCACTAAAAAAGAGAACATCGACTTTTTACGGTCGGTTAAAATCTCGTTTTACGCCATCGACGAGGCACACTGCATTTCAGAATGGGGACACGACTTCCGCACCGAATACCGCAACATTCGGCAAAACATTGAGCAGATAGGGCGCCGCCCCATAATTGCGCTTACCGCCACAGCCACGCCAAAGGTTCAGCACGACATTATGAAGAACCTCGACATCACCGATGCCAAGGTATTTAAATCGTCGTTTAATCGCCCGAACCTTTACTACGAGGTGCGTCCAAAAACCGAGAATGTTGACAAGGAGATTATCCGATTCATCAAAACAATGAGCGGAAAATCGGGTATTATATACTGCCTCAGCCGAAAAAAAGTGGAAGAACTGGCCGAGCTACTCAATGTGAACGATATCAAGGCGCTGCCTTACCATGCCGGCATGGAAAGCGCATTGAGGTCGGAGAATCAAGACAAATTCCTCAAAGACGATGTGCAGGTGATTGTGGCCACAATTGCCTTTGGCATGGGTATCGACAAACCAGATGTGAGGTTTGTCATTCACTACGACATACCAAAGAGTCTCGAAGGATACTATCAGGAAACCGGGCGCGCCGGGCGCGATGGCGGTGAGGGAAAAAGCATCACTTTCTATGCAAAGAAAGACTTACTGAAATTACAGAAATTTATCCAGGGCAAGCCTGCTTCAGAACAAGAGATAGGGAAGCAGCTACTTGCCGAGACCGCGCAATACGCCGAATCATCAATATGCCGAAGGAAGACCCTGCTTCGGTATTTCGGAGAAGAGTACACGCCCGACAATTGCCATAACTGCGACAACTGCCTGTTCCCCAAAAAGAAAGAAGATGCAAGCGAAGAACTTCGTGCGCTGCTGGAGGCCATCATTGTGCTGAAAGGAAAATTCAAGCCTAACGACATTATCAATTTCGTGCTTGGTGTAAAAACCAAGGAAATCACAGAATTCAAGCTCGACACCTACGAGGAGTTTGGCGCCATCACCAACCGTGACGACAAATTCATGAAGATGGTGACCTATCAGGCGCGGGTATATGGCTACATTGAATGTGATATCGACAACAACCGAATGTTGAAGGTGACACAGAAGGGTAAAGACTTCATCGGCAGCAAAGAGAAATTCTACATTGTGCACGACAGAGACTTCTCTGAAACAGACAATGTGGCTATCCAAAGTGCATCTACAAATGTGCTCGACCCAGAACTGCACAGCATCTTGCTCGACTTGAGAAAAGAACTTTCCAAAAAGCTCAACGTGCCGCCTTACGTTATTTTCCAAGAGCCTACGCTTGAAGACATGTGCACATTCTATCCCATCACGCTCGACGAACTGAAAACAATGAAAGGAGTGGGAGAGGGCAAAGCCAAAAGATATGGTAAAGAGTTTGTAGATGTGATAAAGAAATATGTGGAGGAAAATGAAATAGAGCGCCCAGAAGACATTCGCGTGCGCACCAAAGCCAACAAAAGCAAACTTAAAATCGGCATCATCACAGCTATCGACCACAAAGTGGACCTTGACTCCATTGCAGAATCGAACCACTTGAAATTCAGCGAGCTATTAGATGAACTGGAGGCCATTGTATATTCCGGCACAAAGCTCAACATCGACTATTACCTCAACGAGATAATGGACGAGGAGCATATTGACGACATTTTCCAATACTTCATGGAAAGTGAAACCGACAACATGCACAACGCGCTCGAAGAGCTTGGCTCCGAATACACTGAAGATGAAGTGAGATTAGTACGCATCAAATTTACCAGCGAGTTAGCCAACTAACCCCACCACCATCTTCAAAAAGTAATATACTCAATAACACGAACCGTCCAAAAAAAGAAAATCTTTTTAATATTTTTTTGGGCGGTTCGCTATGTAGAAAGAAGAAAAATTCGTAATTTTGTGTGCAATAAGTGAGAAAGCAAATGTTTGTTTTGCTTGTTCCTCTTAGGGAAATAATTTAAAATCTATATATATGTCATTTATTGCAGATCGTGTAAAAATGGACGGACTCACCTTCGACGATGTCCTGCTGATTCCAGCGTATTCTGAAGTGTTACCTAAAGACGTAAATCTTCAAACCAAGTTTTCCCGCAACATCACCCTCAACGTTCCACTGATTTCAGCGGCTATGGACACTGTGACCGAAGCCTCTTTGGCCATTGCCATTGCTCGTGAAGGCGGCATTGGCGTGATTCACAAAAACATGAGTATTGAGGAGCAGGCCCGCCAGGTGCACACGGTGAAGCGCGCTGAAAATGGTATGATTTACGACCCCGTGACCATTAGGCGCGGTTCAAGGGTTATCGATGCGCTCAACATCATGAGCGAGTATCATATTGGCGGTATCCCTGTGGTTGACGAAAACAAGAAACTTGTGGGCATCGTCACTAATCGCGATTTGCGATTTGAAAAAAATGTGGAGCGCAAGATCGACGAAGTGATGACAAGCGACCATCTCGTGACCACATCCTCCTCAACCAACCTCGACGAAGCCGCCGACATTCTCCAAACACACAAAATTGAGAAACTTCCTGTAATCGACAAGGACGGAAAGTTGATTGGTCTTGTCACTTACAAAGACATCACAAAAGCAAAAGACAAGCCAAACGCATGTAAAGACGCGCTCGGTCGCTTGCGTGTGGCTGCAGGTATAGGTGTGACAGGCGACAGCCTGCAGAGGGCAGAGGCGCTTGTGGAAGCAGGCGTTGATGCTATCGTTATCGACACTGCACACGGCCACTCAAAAGGCGTGGTGAAGGTGCTTCAAGAAGTGAAGCGCTCGTTCCCACAGATTGATGTGGTGGTGGGCAACATCGCCACTGGCGAGGCAGCAAAATTCCTCGTGGAGAATGGCGCCGACGGTGTGAAAGTGGGCATCGGTCCTGGTTCTATCTGCACCACCCGCATCATTGCCGGCATTGGTGTGCCACAGCTGAGTGCGGTTTATGAAGTGGCAAAAGCCCTTGAAGGCACTGGCGTGCCTCTCATCGCCGATGGTGGCATCCGCTATTCTGGCGACATTGTGAAGGCTCTGGCAGCTGGCGCATATTCCGTGATGCTTGGCGGTATGTTTGCCGGTGTGGAGGAATCTCCTGGCGACACCATCATCTTCAATGGCAGAAAATATAAATCCTACCGCGGTATGGGCTCACTTGAAGCTATGGAGAAAGGCTCAAAGGACCGTTACTTCCAAAACAACGTCACCGACAGCAAGAAGCTCGTGCCTGAAGGCATCGCTGCCCGAGTGCCATATAAAGGCACCCTTTACGAAGTGGCTTACCAAATGCTTGGAGGCCTGCGTGCTGGCATGGGATATTGCGGAGCTGAAAACATTGAAAAGCTCCACAGCGCTCAATTTGTGAGAATCACGAATGCTGGCGTGGCTGAAAGTCACCCTCACGATGTGGCCATCACCAGTGAGGCTCCTAATTACAGCCGTGGCTAATCCGTAGCACAATAATTACCAAAACATTTCGTTATAATTATTGATAACAACAAATTGAATTAATTATAGCTATGAAAATCAAATTAATGATTGGTGCAGTCATTGGCGGTGCATGTCTGGCCTTTGCGGCTAAAGACCCAGTGCTGATGACCATCAATGGTAAAGATATTCATCTCTCAGAATTTGAGTATCTGTATAAGAAGAACAACCAACAGCAGGTGGAGAAAGAAACGCTCGACCAATACGTCAACCGCTTTGTGATTTATAAGCAGAAAGTGGCAGATGCCGAGGCCGAGGGCATCGACACCCTCAAGTCGTTTGTGGCAGAATTCAATGGCTACAAGGAAGGTATGGTCAAAGACTTCCTTGAGGACACCACTGTGAATGTGCGCCTTGAAAAAGAAGCCTACGAAAGAATGAAGACTGACGTTGACCTCGACCACATTATGCTGCCACTTGGCAAGGACGCAAAAGAGAACAAAACCATTCTTGCCCGCCTCGACAGCATTCGCACCTGCGTATTGAAAGGTGAGGATTGGGGTGAACTCGCTAAAAAATTCTCTATTGATCCTTCGGTGTCGCGCAATAGCGGCCATTACGGATACACCGCATCAGGTGTATATCCCTACACTTGGGAAATGGTGGCTTACACCACGCCCGTTGGCCAAATTTGCAAGCCTTTCAGAACCGACTTTGGCAATCACTTGATTCGAGTGAATGGCAAAAGACCAGATCCAGGTCAAGTGGAAGTGGAGCACATCATGCTGATGACTCGAAACCTAAACGACTCAGCCAAGGCCGTGGCTAAGGCTAAAATTGAGCAAATTTACAATTCATTAAAGAATGGCGCCAACTTTGAATTGATGGCACGTAAATACAGCCAAGACAAGGGATCAGCAGCAAGAGGTGGCAAACTGCCTTTGTTTGGCATCAACCGTATGGTTCCTGAATTTGAAAAAGTTTCGTTCGAACTTCAAGACGGCGAAATGTCGGCTCCTATTGAGACACAATACGGATTCCACATCATCAAAAAACTTGGTCACAAAGGAATTCCTTCATTTGAGGAGGCGCTGCCATCTATCAAGCGCGCCATTTCTTTCGATGAGCGCAGCCAAATGGCACGCGATGCCAAGCTACAGGAGGTGAAAAAACTTTACAACTATAAGAACAACGACGAGAAATTCCGTGCTTACCTTGTAAAGGAATTGAAAAAACACGGTGGTTTCGACTCTACATTTGTAAGCAATGTGCTTGCTAAATCAAACTTCACCATCTACACCTATGCGAAGAACAAAGTGCCAGCATCTGTCCTGACCAAGAGGGTAAATTCTAAAGCTAAGTACGACATCGAGTCGGCCGCTGCCAATATTGCCGCTCAAATCGAGCCTTATGCAAACAACGACATTATGCAGTACTATATCAACAACCTGATTAACGACAACGCTGAATATCGCAACCTCATCAATGAGTATCGTGATGGTATGCTCCTGTTTGAAATCAGCAATAGAAAGGTATGGGAAGGCGCGAGCAAAGATACCACTGGATTGAAGAATTACTTCGAGGCAAACAGAGCTAAATACAATTGGACGAAACCTCACTTTAAAGGCATTATCCTTTCAGCGAAGAACGACTCTGTCGCCCAGGCTGTGAAAGCGATGATTCCTACGCTCGGAAAAGACACGCTCACCACTACGCTTCACAAGAAGTTTGCCAGCAATATCAAAATGGAGAGAATGCTCTTCGCACAAGGCGAAAACGACGTGGTTGACGCTGTGGTGTTTGGTGGCAAAGAGCAAACTGGCAACGAAAAATATCCAATTGCTTTCGTGCTTGAAGGCGGTGTGATCGCACAGCCAGAAAGTGTGGCCGACGTGAAAGGACTTGTTACTTCCGACTATCAGGACGCACTTGAAAAGGCATGGCTCAAATATCTCAACACAAAGTATCCAGCAAAGATTGATAAGAATGTACTGAAGCTGGTGAAACCATAACCAGCCTATTTCATAGCCAACAAACAGGCTCCACACATACGCAGCCCCTTTGTCGAGAATCACGACAAAGGGGCTGCTTGGCATAGAGAAACCTCACGAAATGATTCAATGTAAATGGCTTTCAGTTTCTTTTAATGATAATTAAAGTATTTTGTTTTGCTATGTGCATAAATTTTATGAAATTTGCATAATATATGTGGGTGCAGAAAAAGAAGATTACACCTACAAAACACAACGAAACAGAATATTAACAAAACAAACAATAAAAGTGAAATTAAGACTCCTTACAATTAGCCTATTTGTCACAACAATGGGCTATCTGATGACTGCTCAAAACAATATTGCTGAAGAAGTGGCATGGATCGTAGGCGATGAGGCCATCTACAAATCAGATATTGAGGAACAGTATCAGCAACTACAATATGAAAGAACTCCAATAGAAGGCAATCCATACTGTGTGATTCCTGAGCAAATAGCCATCGACAAGCTGTTTTTGCACCAGGCTAAAATCGACACAATCGAAGTGGCGAACTCCACGGTTCAACAAAGTGTGGACGCACGTATCAACTATTTCATTGCCAACTTAGGATCAAAGGAAAAGGTGGAAGAATACTTTAGAAAGCCTCTTCCAGAGCTGCGCGAGCAACTGATGAACACCGTTCGCGAGCAATACACCATTCAGCAGGTGCAGAGCAACCTCACCAAAAACGTGAAAGCCACACCTTCTGATGTGCGCAAATTCTATAACTCCATTCCAAAAGATTCGCTTCCCCTCATTCAGAAACAAGTGGAAGTGGAAATCATCACCATCAACCCCATCATTCCACAGCAGGAAATCGATGAGGTGAAGTCGCGTTTACGCGATTATGCTCAGCGTGTCAATAGCGGAGAAAGCGATTTCGCCACACTGGCTCTTCTGTATTCTGAAGACGGATCTGCTATGACCGGTGGCGAGATAGGCTTTAAAAGCCGCAACGACCTGGTGCCGGAATACGCCAATGTGGCATTCAACCTCAGCGACCCCAAGAAGGTGAGTAAAATTGTGGAGACTGAATTTGGCTACCATATTATTCAACTGATTGAGAAGCGTGGCGACCGCATCAACACTCGTCACATTCTGCTTAAGCCTAAAGTAAATCAAAAAGACATTGACTCCGCCGTGGTGAAACTCGACTCTCTCCGCAACGATATCTTGGCTAAAAAATACACCTTTGAGCAAGCAGCTGCTTACGTATCGCAAGATAAAGACTCACGCAACAACAAGGGACTGATGATGAACCCCAAAAACCACACCACGCTGTTTGAAATGGCCGACCTTCCAGACGAAGTGGGCAAGGTGGTCGATAAGCTCAAAGTGGGAGAGATGTCGGAGCCGTTCATTGCTATCAACAAAAGCAACAACCGGCAGCAAGTGGCCATTGTGAAACTTGTGAGAAGAATAGAAGCACACAAGGCCGACCTCGCGGAGGATTTCCAAGTGCTTAAAGACATGTATGAAACAAAGCGTAAATCCGAAATCATTGATGAATGGGTTAAAGAGAAACAAAAAAAGACCTATGTATTCATCAGCGAAGGATGGCGAAACTGTGATTTCAAATACAATTGGTTAAAGAAATAATCCCAATTTATAAGTGAACATATTCACACATATCACGAAACCAGGGCATAAGGCTGCAAAATGCATCTTATGCCTTTTGGCTCTTTTTATCGGGGTTCAGTCGTTAGAGGTTGCAGCCCAATCGGGACACAAAAAAAAGGTAAAGATGGTGGAGCCGTCAATTCCAAACGCTAACCGCTATCAAGCCAACAAGGTGTTTTTGGAGAGAGCCGACTCTATGCTCTCGGCGCCTGTGGAAAATCCAATGAAGTCGTATATCCTGCTCATGGGCAACATCGAATTTTCAAGAGGAGATATGCACCTATATTGCGACAGTGCCCACTACTACGATCAAATCAACTCTATCGACGCTTTTGGTAATGTGAGAATGGAGAGGGCCGACCGCTTAAGTGGCAGAGCCGACCAACTGCACTATGATGGCGCCAAAGAGGTGATGAATCTGATAGGAAATGTGAGCATCACAAAAGACAACCGCACACTCACGAGCCAGTCGATTGACTATTATGTGATAACCAACACGGGGAAATACACCTCTAATGGCAAATTGGAGGATCCTAAAAATGTGCTCACATCTATTGTTGGTGAATATAATTTCAGCACCGACAAGGCGGTTTTCACCCGCAACGTGGATTTAGTGAACAGCCGCGACAATTACGTTATTCACACCAACAAACTGCTCTACAACACACGGACAAATGTGGCCACTCTGGTGGAAAAATCAGAAATCACTTCAAATGACAATAAAATAATCACTTCGAGTGGCGACTATAACACAAATACTGAAATTGCCAACCTTTATGTAAAAAATGGCATACAGCCTAAACTTTTTGCTAAAGACGACCGCACACTTGAAGGCGATAAAATCCGCTACGACCGCCACAAAGGCGAAGGCACAGCCAAAGGACACGTAACAGTCATTGATCCAAAGCACAAAGCGATTCTCACTGGTGGATATGGATATCACAACGAACAGACGCACGTGAGTTTTGCCACTGACAATGCTTTAGCGCGCATTTATAATAAAGAAAATGCCCGCACAGGCGAAAGAAGTGACACGCTGTACTTCCACGGCGACACCATCACCACCATTCAGGAGGCCGACAAGAAAAGGGTGCTCACTGCTACAGGTGGGGTGAAATTCTACCGCAAAGACGTGCAAGGCATCTGTGGTCACCTTTCATTTGCCCAGCGCGACTCTATTCTGTATCTCTACAATCACCCAGTGGTATGGAGTGGCGAACGGCAAATATCGAGCGACAATGAGATTAATGTGCACATGCGTGACAGCAGTTCCGTGGACTGGGCAACCATTCCCAACAAAGGACTGATAGTGGAACATCTTGGTGAAATATACTATAACCAGATTTACGGAAAATATCTAAAAGCATATTTCAGCAAAACCACGGATTATTTCGATGACGGCACACAATCCACTCGCAATGAGCTTCGGCATGCCGATATTGTGGGCAATGTGAAAACGTTGTTTTTCCCGATGGAAAACGACTCTACCTACAACAAATGCGTGAGAACAGAAAGCGGCTACCTGTCGCTTGACCTCAAAGAGAAACAAGAAGTGGACAAAGTGAAAATGTGGCCTGAAGTGAGTGGAAGCGTCATACCACTATATATAGCAAAAAAATCGCAATTGAAACTTGATGAATATCAGTGGTTCGACGACCTTCGCCCAAAAAGTCCGTATGAGGTGCTCAACATTTCCGACATGATGCGCGACATGATTAGCCAACCCTATGAAATGTCGAAGCCGGAAAATGAAGAAAAGTCATCCGACGACGACAAATATACTGACAATGGCACTAAATAAGTGCAAGAAATTCTATCAATCCACCAAACGTGGTAATAAATAAATCCTATACCAAAAAATGAGCGATATTATTAAACTTTTGCCAGACTCTGTGGCCAACCAAATTGCGGCGGGCGAAGTGATTCAGCGTCCAGCCTCCGTAATTAAGGAACTTGTGGAGAATGCCATCGATGCTGGCGCTACAAGTATTCAAATCGTGCTGAAAGATGCTGGAAGAACACTCATACAAGTAGTTGACAATGGCAAAGGCATGAGCGATACTGATGCCCGACTCGCTTTTGAGCGACACAGCACTTCAAAAATATCAAAAGCCGAGGACTTGTTCTCTCTGCACACAATGGGATTCCGTGGCGAGGCTTTGGCTTCTATTGCTGCTATTGCCCAAGTTGAACTCAGAACCAGAGCAAAGGGCGCACCACTTGGCACCAAAATTATAATCAACGCCTCTAAATGCGAAAGTCAGGAACCCGATATGTGCCCGGAAGGCTCCAACTTTATGATTAAAAACATTTTCTTCAATGTGCCAGCCCGAAGGAAATTTCTCAAAAGCAACCAAGTGGAGCTCAGCAACATTATCAAGGAATATGAAAAATTGGCATTGGTGAATCACCATGTGGATTTTTCCCTTTCCAACAACGACAAGCCTCTAAACAAATTCTTGGGTGGCTCGTTCAAGCAAAGAATTGCGGCATTATGGGGTGCAAAAGTGGACCAAATGCTCGTTCCGCTCAACACCGACACATCGCTTGTTCGCATCAGCGGCTTTGTCAGCAAACCCGAAGGCGCACGCAAACGTAATTTTCTGCAATATATGTTTGTGAACGGCAGATATATGCGCCATCCTTATTTTCACAAGGCCATCATATCGAGCTACAACGAGCTGATTCCTGCCGATGAACAGCCCAACTATTTTCTGAACTTCTCCGTTGATCCAGAAAGTATCGATGTGAACATACACCCCACAAAGACGGAGATAAAGTTTGAAAACGAATTGCCAATATGGCAAATACTCGCAGCCGCCGTTAAAGAGGCGCTTGGGCGATTCAGCGCAGTGCCACAAATTGATTTCGACACAAATGACGCTCCCGACATACCTGCCTACAACGACCACACCATAGTCACAGCCCCAGAAGATGGGGTAGATCCAACTTATAATCCATTTAAGCCTCAAAGTAAAGCCAACTCTGGAGGCACCAACACTTTCCACCCACAGGGTGGTGGAGGCTTTGGCAGCTATTCTTCAAACCCACTTCCTGACTGGGAGAAGCTCTATCAGAACTTTGAAAAGGGCAAACAGGAAGGCATTGCCTCTATCACCCAGCAAGATGTAGAAAACTCATTCTCTGATTTTGGAGAAGTGCCACAAGCCGAAAGCGGAACACAGCAGGAGATTATTTCTCCCGAAATCTCTTCTGCCATGTGCATGCAGTTGAAAGGTAAATACATTCTTTCACCCATCAAGTCTGGCTTGATGATTGTGGACCAGCATAGGGCACACATCAAAGTGCTTTTCGAGCAATATATGAGTCAAATCAACTCCACAAATATAGGGTCGCAGCGAGTGCTATTCCCTGAAGTGCTTCAATTAACCGCCACTCAAAACATCATACTCCAAGAATTAGAGCCTGAAATGGAGAAAATTGGATTCAGCCTTGCCAAACTCAGTGGCAACGACTGGTCGATCAACGCTGTTCCGGCAGGAATGGATAATGTGGACTTCAAAGACACTATTCTTCAGGTGATTGATGAAGTGAGCCAGGGTGGCAGTGGCATTGCCAACAAAGTGTATGAAAACATTGCGCTGCGTGTGGCACAATCAGCAGCAATTCCTTATGGTAAAACTATGCTTCAAGAAGAAATGGACACTTTGCTCGCCAAGCTGTTGAGTATTCCCAATCCCAACTACACCCCCGATGGCAAGACCATCATTGCAGTTCTCAACAATGAGCAATTAGAAAAAATGTTTTGAGTATGTTAGACTTTACCAAAATAGCAGAATCGAGCAAGCTGTATAATTTTCATAGCCATAGTCCTTATTGTGATGGCCATGCCCCCATTGAGGATTTCATCAAAGAAGCAATAAAAATGGGGTTCACCCATTATGGAGTAAGTCCACACAGCCCCATACCATTTTATTCGCCATGCAATATGAAAAAAGAGAAAGTAGGGGAGTACTTGGCTGAGATGGACAGGTTGAAGGCCTCTTATGGCAGCCAGATACACATCTACACCTCTATGGAGATTGACTACCTCGACGACTGGGGACCAGCTATATCATATTTTCAAAAAATGCCCCTTGACTATCGGATTGGCTCAGTGCATTTTATCCCCTCGTTCTGTAGCGATGAGTATGTTGACATTGACGGTGATTTTGAAAACTTCAAATTAAAAATGAGCCGCTATTTCAATAATGATATAGAGCAAGTGATCAAATCATTCTACAAGCAGTCGATGCGCATGGTGGAGAGTGGAGGATTCAACATTATTGGGCATTTTGATAAAATAGGGCACAACGCCAGTATGTTCAAGCCCGGCATCGACCATGAGCCCTGGTACAACCAGCTCGTGACAGAACTGTTTGAAGCCATTATGGATAAAGGAATAACCATAGAAATCAACACAAAAAAATGGGTATCCGACCAACGGCTCTTTCCGCATCAGCAATATTTCAGAATGATGAAAGAGCATAACGCCCCCGTAGTATTCAACAGCGATGCACACTTTCCTTCGCTAATTAATTCAGGCCGTAAAGAAGCCATGCGCCTCTACCAAGAAGCATGATGCCTATTCCCTGACGTTGGCATCTTGAAGCCCATAGCGGTATTTCTTATCAAGGGAAAGAAGTATAACCGAAACCACTACTGCAAGTAACCCAATGAAAGAGAACACCCACATGGCCGATGTGTAGTCCACTTCACCATTCACTGTGTTATGATCAAGCACATGGCCTATCACTATAGGCACAAGCATCAGCCCTATGTTTTGAATATAGTAAATAATAGAGTAGGCTGTGCCCAGCTGCTCTTCAGGCACAATCTTCGGAACAGCAGGCCAAAGCACACTCGGAAGCAACGAGAAAGCCACGCCTAATATGAGCATCAGTGCCACAGCAAGTATGCTTGAATGAAGTGGCAAGGCAAATGTCATCAGCACCACGGTGAGCATCACAGTGCCCAAGATCATAATGCCTGCACCATTACCCACCCTGTCGTACACACCACCAAAGAGCGGAGTGAGGATAATGGAGGTGAATGGTAAAATTGAAGAAATTCCTCCAGCCCATTCGGGGCTTACGCCATACTTAGAAATCATTAATTTGCTGGAGAAGTCCAAAAAGGGATAAAGTGCAGAATAATAAAGCATACATAATAGCGTGATCATCCAAAAACCAGGACTTCTCAGTGTGGAAAGTAGCCCTCTAAAGCTGAACTTTTTTGGATTATCCTCCTCTTTTACAGAATTTCCCAATTCTTTGTCGAGCTTTCTGTCCATCACACAGTACATCAAGTAGATAACGACTCCAACACCCACACTAAACAGGCCCACAAGGATAGGTGTGGAAATTTGATAATACTTTACCAAGAAAGGCCCACCAAGCAGGGCCAAAGCTGTTCCAAGGCGAGCCAATGCCACCTGAATACCCATTGCCAATGCCATCTCTTTGCCAGAGAACCACTTCACAATCACTTTCGACACCGTGATGCCACACAATTCATAGCCAATGCCAAACACGGCAAAACCCAATGCCGAAATCAGCACTTGATCTTTTATCACCGTGTGATCAAGTCCGAGCAGGGGAAAAGTGACTTCCGTTGTGGGGACTGGCGACGCAATGGCTATGGCGTAATAGTCAATCGCTGTGCCCACAAACATTAGCACACACGATAGCACACCGGCAAATCTCACTCCTGTCTTATCAAGAATCACGCCACTGATAAAAAGCATCAGCAGATACACGTTGAAAAAACCTCGCGACCCGATAAACAAACCAAACTCGCTGCTATTCCAGCCAAGCCCGCCTTGCGACTGTGGCAACTCTAAAAAATACTGCAATGGCGACATTTCCTTTGCCACCACATAGCCCATCATCATCACCACCGACACGATAAACAGCACTGTCCATCGAGCAAGCGACGACTCGTTCAGTTTTTTGCGAATAATCTGATTCATCTAAATTGATAGTATAATGGGGCATACATCAAGAAAAATCTCACGAATGTATGCCCCATAATTAAATTAGAAATTTTCTAAATCATTTATTTTATGTTAGGCTCTTCAAGTCCAAGCCCTTTTTTCTTATCCACCACCTTCAATATAAGGCCGAGCACAAGTGCTGCCACACCAAGGCTTGCCAGCATCACAAGAGGGGCTGTGTAGTCGAGTTTATCAGGATCGGTTACACCCTGGTTTGTGGCATCAAGCACTTTACCTATGAGCAGAGGGAACAGCCACAAGCCTATATTTTGAATCCAGAAAATAAGCGCATAAGCACTACCTATGATTTTTTCATCAACAAGTTTTGGAACACTTGGCCACAACGATGCTGGCACGAGCGAAAAACTTGCGCCAAGCACCAATATCGTTAAATAGGCAATAATGATGCCGCCCACTTCGCTGCCTTTAAATGCTGGCAGAACGAAAGCAAATGTGAGGTGGCAAGCAATCAACAGCAATGATCCGAGCACAAGCATGGTAGCAGCCTTGCCTTTGTGGTCAACATAATTGCCAAGAATCGGTGTGATACCAACAGCCAAAAGAGGGAATACGGCAAACACGGTTTCAGCGCTCTGGCGCATATAACCCATATAGCAGAACACCACGAGGGCAACAATGGCCACTCCCATCAAACCGTATTTGGCAATCTTATTCTTTGAAAAATTGCTTGCGAAAGCCCCTGCAGCCACTACAAGCATAATGAGATATTGGATAATGACGATGGTGTTTGATGCCCAGAATGATGTGGGATCCACTTTGTGGAACACCAGATTACACTGAAGCATATTCACAGCATATTTCTGGAAGGGGAAGATAGCCGAGTAGTAAAGCACACAAAGGAGAGCCACCAACCAAAAGCCACTGTCAGAAAGAATCTTGCCAAGGTCGCTAATCTTAAATGGATCGTCCTTCTCTTCTGCCTCACCAGTTTGAGAATCGAGCTTCTTATCCATAAAGGCATACACTACAAACATAATAAGAGCAATCATCAACAGCACCACACCGAATGCAACAGAGCGAGACACAGAAATGTCACCACCCAATTTGGCAAACATAGGTGAGAATATCATACAAGTAGCCACACCCAAACGTGCCAGTGCCATTTCTGAGCCCATGGCCAGTGCCATTTCACGACCTTTAAACCACTTTACTATACCACGTGAAACGGTGATGCCTGCCATTTCCACACCACAGCCAAATATCATGAAGCCAATAGCTGAAAATTTAGCCGAAGCTGGCATTCCTTGATAGAAAGGAGACACGCCCAATTCGTCGAATACGGGTATATAGTTCAAATGGTTGTTAAACCAAGTTTCAAGTCCACTTCCAGCAAACATATCGGTGAGTGCATACCAATTGATTATTGAGCCCACAAGCATCACAGCACCAGAAAGAATGGCGGTGAAGCGCACGCCCATCTTGTCGAGAATGATACCGGCAAAAATCAAGAAAAACACAAACACATTGAGGAAGGTTTCAGATCCCTGCATCGTGCCGAATGCTGTTGAGTCCCAACCTTTGGTTTGCTGCATCAAGTCTTTAATTGGCGACAGAATGTCCATAAATATGTAGGAGCAGAACATGGCTCCTGCAAGAAGAATCAGGGCAAGCCAACGCAGTGCCGCTGAATCTCTGAGTGTTTTTTGTACGTTTTCAGACATATTTCTATATAATTTAAATTATTGACACAAAAATTTATGCAAATTTACACATTTATCTGCAAAATACCCCGATTTCATAACATAAAAACATCTAAATAAAACAAGATGACTTCATCATATTCCTATTATATATATGGGATAAGATGAAATCACCTTGTAGATGAATTTGTGTATAAAACAATATGCCGATCAAATTAGGCGATGCCTAAATCTTTGCATATCTTGTCGATTTTAGCGTTTGCCCAATCATTCTTCGCATCATACTCTGAAGCATTGGCAAGGGTGTCGTGAACCTCAATATAAAATTTAATTTTTGGCTCGGTGCCCGATGGGCGAATAGAAACTTTAGTGCCATCTTCAGTGTAGTATTGAAGCACATTAGAAGTGCATGGCATAACCAGTTTGGTGATTTCACCAGTGGCAACATTCTTTTCTTCAAGCAGTTGGTAATCCTTAATCTTAACCACTGGTGAATCAGCTATTTCTTTAAGAGGGTGTTCACGGAAATTTTTCATCATAGCCACAATTTCTTCAGCGCCCGATTTACCTTTCCGCACAACCGATATACCACGCTCTTTGCTGTATCCATAAGTGGTGTAGATGTCGATGAGCATATCGTTCATGGTCATACCTTTCTCTTTAGCCCACGCTGCAATTTCTGCCATCAAAGAAATCGACGACACCGAATCCTTATCCCTGCAGAAATCTTCTGGAAGGAAGCCATAGCTTTCTTCACCACCACCAAGATAATGAGCCTTACCCTCATTTTCACGCATGATAGTTGCAATCCACTTAAAGCCCGTGTAGCAATCATACAATTTAACATGCTGCTTTTCTGCTATCTTAGCGATGAGATCCGTGGTCACGATAGTTTTCACGATATACTCATTGCCTGTGAGCTTACCAAGTTCCTTGTAGCGCGCAAGCAGATAGTAATGGAAAATGAGCTGAATCTGATTACCATTCACCAGTTCATATTTCCCTTTGGTATTCTTCAGTACAAGGCCTATACGGTCTGCATCGGGATCGGAAGCCATCACAATATCGGCATCCACCTCTTCAGCCTTCTTGATTGCCATTGCCATAGCCGACGCATTCTCTGGATTAGGCGAATCCACAGTGGGGAAATCACCACTCTGAACATCTTGTTCGGGCACATGAATGATATTCGTAAATCCCCAGCGCTGGAGTGAGCGAGGAATCAAATATTTTCCAGTGCCATGAATAGGCGTATATACAATTTTCAAGTCGCTATGCTTCTTGATAATTTCAGGACTCAGCGACAGTTTTGCTATATCTTCAATAAATTGGTTGTCAATATCTTCACCAATCATTTGAATCAGATCTGGATTGCCGTTGAATTTGATTTCCGACACATTTTTGATGCGGTTCACATAATCAATAGTGTTCACATCATGGGGCGAAACCATCTGTGCGCCATCGTCCCAGTATGCCTTATATCCGTTATATTCCTTAGGATTGTGCGAAGCAGTGATGTTCACACCACTTTGGCAGCCCAGCAAACGTATGGCATACGACAGTTCTGGGGTAGGGCGGCACCCCTCAAAGAGATACACCTTAATGCCATTGGCAGAAAAGATATTTGCCACTGTTTCAGCAAATTTACGGCTGTTGTTTCGCACGTCGTGACCAACAACCACTTTGATTTGCTCAAGATCCTTGAAAGCGTCCTTGAGATAGTTGGCCAAGCCCTGGGTTGCGGAACCTACAGTATAGATGTTCATACGGTTAGAACCAGCACCCATAATACCACGAAGGCCGCCAGTGCCAAATTCAAGATTCTTATAGAACGACTCAATCAAGTCGGTTTTATCGGCATTGTCAAGCATATGCTTCACTTCAGCCTTCGTTTCGTCATCATAACCATCACCAAGCCATAATTTGGCTTTTTCGGTCACCTCTTTTAAAAGTTTTTCGTCAATCATATTATAAAGTATTTTAGTTGTTGTTTATGTCAGTATAGCAAGTATGATTGAATTATCAATCAACTAAAGAATTGTTTAAACACCATAATCATATTGATGTGGTCGGCCACCGACCCGGTTTCTCTTACCGAGTGCATGGCCAAAAGGGGGTTACCCACGTCCACTCCCTCAATATCAATTTGTCCAGTGAGAATATTGCCAAGAGTAGAGCCTCCAGCCACATCGCTATGGTTCACAAAATACTGGAATGGAGCGTTTGCCTTCATACATAGGCTTTTGAAAATGGCCGAAGAGTGAGCATCGCTCATGTATTTGCAGTTGGCGTTAATCTTTATGCAAGGTCCGGAACCAAGTGCGGGGTGATTGGTCGGGTCGTATTTCTCACCATAGTTGGGGTGGAAAGCATGGGCATTGTCAGCCGAAACCAAAAACGATTTAGCCAATGCCTGACAGAACGAATCGTAGCCTCCTCCTTGACATTCCACCATTCGGCGAATAATGTTGGACAGCACAGGCGAACCTGCACCTTGCTTAGTGCCACTACCTGTTTCTTCATTGTCGAAAATGGCGGCAACACAAGTGGCATCTTCATCTTTCACATCGGTAATAGCTTCGAGGGCAGCATGCACCATACTCAAGTCATCGAGTCGGCCAGCTGATATAAATTCATCATTTAAGCCAAACGTACACGCCTTTTCCGTGTCGTAAACCATCAAATCGAAATCAAGAATCTGATCCATATTCACTTTCAACTCTTCAGCCACAAAACGCAGAAGCATATTTTCAGCCTCAAACTTTTCCGTAATCTTCGCCAAGATCGGAAGCATATCCTTCTGTTTGCTGATTTTGTTGCCCTCATTCACTTGACGATTAAAATGAATGGCAAGATGTGAGATTGACAATAGCGGACGATCAATCTTAATGAGACGAGTGACAGGGTGAAGAGCATCTTCGCCTTTCAGAATCACTCGTCCGGCAAGTGATAGAGGTCGGTCGAACCATGTATATAGAATCGGGCCACCATACACTTCTGTATTTAGCTTCACAATACCACCTTCGCACAGCATTTCGGCATGAGGTTTGATGCGGAAGCATGGAGAGTCGCTGTGCGCTGCCACAATCTTCAACCCCGTTTCAGATATAGGCTTTTTGCCCACAGAAAAAGCAAAGATAGCGGAATCGTTTTTGGTAATGTAGAACTTTTCGCCCGGATTTATCTCTATTTTACGATCAAGAAATTTTTCGGTAAACCCGTTTTCTTTAAGCAGATTCTTTGCCGTAGCCACTGCGAGGAAATTGCATGGGCTATTGTCCAGAAAATGAAGCAACGATTTTATTTTCACATTCATAAGCCAAAATAAGTGTTTAAGGATTTGTTTATAAGTCTGTATTCGATGGGGTATAATAAGCTGAATGTATTGCACGCAACACATTACACAACGTTTGCCCCCAATAGTTTCGGAAGTTGGATTTGCACACACCAATCAGCTCTATCTGAGCATCGGTTGAAGCGTCTTTTACGGTGGCTATAAAATTGTAGAACTCCTGATAGAGATCGGCAAGATTTTCACTTATCGACGAGGCGATAGGGGAGTCGCTGTATTTCATATCCTCCACAAAAACCTCTAAATACACGTCTTCTTCAGCCAGCACCCTGCTCATTGTGTCGCGAGCTTGATTATACAAATTTTCAGTCAGGTATGGCTCTATTGCATAGTCGCTGAAAGAGAATTCATGCTCCAAGTCGCTGGCTATAATATATATGCGTGGCAGAATCTTAAGCATCACTGCAAGAAAATTTTCTCTTGTAGCACTTTCTGCGTGTTCCACAGCCTGGCAGAATTCATTCGTCAGGGCTATGAACGACAAACTATTTGGTGATATTTTTTGAGTGTCACTCATCTTGAATGTATAATTTATTTTTCAAAA
Source organism: Sodaliphilus sp. (assembly GCA_050873765.1). Classification (GTDB taxonomy): domain Bacteria; phylum Bacteroidota; class Bacteroidia; order Bacteroidales; family Muribaculaceae; genus Sodaliphilus. The sequence goes on along the minus strand of JBNMJK010000022.1, from coordinate 6,687 downwards.
TATAACCGTAAACGTCATCAGGAAGATAGAACGACATATTCTTCAACTGGGCTATGCCTTCTCTTATTTCGGTAGATGACACCTCCACAAGCGGGGCATCAATCAGCTGAACATTTTTCGTCAAGTGTTCAGGCAACTTCACTTCAAAACCACTTCGAGGATAAATCAGCACATTGTATTTCGCCAAAATCTCCTCATGGCGGTCCCATTTGTCGAAACTGGCCCAGTTATCGGCTCCTATCACAAGGTAAAACTCATGGTCGGGAAATTTTTCCTGAAGTGTATTGAGGGTGTCGATGGTGTAAGATGGACGGGGCAGCGAAAATTCAAACCCCGAAGTGAGCACATTGTCGAGCCTGTGCGACACCATTTCCACCATACGCACACGCTCCACATCATAGTGTTCACCCTTTTCCACTTTAAACGGACTCAATGGCGAAACCATCAGCCACAGTTGGTCCAAACCACAATGCTGAATCACATAATTAGCAATAATGGCATGTCCCACATGAATCGGGTTAAAAGTCCCGCCAAAAATTCCTATCCTCTTCATTTCACTTCGCCACAAATTCAGAGATCAGCTTTCGAACTTCAGCCACAGCCTTATCAAGATCGTCGTTCACGACCACTTTGTCGTATTTCGGGGCAAACGACATCTCATACTCAGCTTTGCTGATGCGTTTCTGGATATCGGCCTCAGAATCGGTGGCACGCGACACCAGGCGGCGCCGAAGTTCTTCCACGCTCGGAGGCATCACAAAAATTGACAACGCCTGATCGCCATAAATGCTCTTCACATTCACACCGCCAGCCACATCCACATCAATAATGGCATTCTTCCCATTAGAGTTGATTCTTTGAATCTCGCTCTTCAGTGTGCCATAAAAGCGTCCAGGATACACTTCTTCATATTCTGCAAAGCCATCTTTTGCGATAAGGTCACGGAACTCTTGTTCTGACAGGAAATAATACTCTTTCCCATGCCGCTCATCGCCACGAGGCTTACGAGTGGTGGCAGAGATGGAGAATTCCAGTTTAAGACTCGCATCATTGATGATACGACTAATGATAGTGGATTTGCCAGAGCCAGAAGGAGCCGAAAGTATAATCAGTTTTATGTCTGCCATAATCTTAGAGCACATTAAGAACTTGTTCTTTAATCTGTTCCAGATGGTCCTTCATCTCCACCACCAGCTTTTGAAGTTCAGCCTGGTTGGCTTTTGAGCCCATCGTGTTGATTTCGCGGCCCATTTCCTGCGAAATAAAGCCCAACTTCTTACCTTGGCTCGAGCCATTGGCCAGTGTGGTCAAAAAATAGTTGAGATGGTTTTGCAGACGTAGCTTTTCCTCCGTGATGTCGAGCTTCTCAATATAGAAAATCAGTTCTTGCTCAAAGCGGTTGTTGTCCACCTCCACGCCTTCAAGTTTTTGAAGAGAGTCGTAGATTCTGGCCTTGATTTTCTCCACACGAGAGTGTTCGTATGGCTCCACACTGTCGAGCAGTTTCTGAATGGCGTCAATTTTCTCTTTAAAGAACAGCTCCAGCCGAGCACCTTCCTGCACACGGAAAGCAATGAGGCCTTCAATAGCCTCGGCCACCACATCTTTCACGGCTTGCATCTCCTCCTCGCTCACTTCTGCCACATTCACGTCGCTCTTGAGCGCATCGGGCAACCGGAGTAGGGTGGCATACCAGTCATCGGGCTGAGGAATGTGGAGCTCCGACGCCACACTCTCAATTTGTTTTTTATATTGCTTCAGCACAGCCAAATTGATGCTCACAGAAGTTGCGCCTTCAATTGGTTCACAATACACATATAAATCAACCTTGCCACGATTAAGCTTGCTCGCCACCATATTCCGCAGGTCAAGCTCCACCGAGCGATAGCCTTGCGGCACACGAACAGAAAAATCCAGTTGTTTGCTATTTAATGATTTGACCTCAGCCGTGATTTTCTTATTATTAATCACTTTGACAGCCTTGCCAAACCCAGTCATTGATAAAATCATCTCTTTGTATGTATTTAATTATACGCAAATTTACTGCTTATATTCGAAAAGGAGGGAATATCAGCGATATTTTTGCTAAATTTGCAGAGAAAATTTTACGATAATATGGCAAATATACTAAATATCGAAACGTCAACAAGCGTTTGCTCCGTTGCGCTCACCGCTGAAGGCGAGGTGCTTGAGCACAGAGAAAACTATGAAGGCCAAACTCACGCTACGCTGCTGAGTGCCTACATTCAAGACATGCTGAAATATGCCACCTCTCGGGAAATCAAACTTGATGCAGTGGCAGTGAGCATTGGACCTGGCTCATACACAGGATTAAGAATCGGACTTTCAGAGGCTAAAGGACTTGCCTTTGGCTTAGACATTCCACTGATCGGTGTAAACACGCTCCAGCTCTTGACCGTTACCACTATGTTTGCCCACTTTTTCGATGACGAGTCCACGCTTTTCGTTCCTATGATTGATGCAAGAAGAATGGAAGTTTACACAGCCGTTTACGACAATGCCTTGAACGAGGTGCTTAAGCCTCAGCCTATGATTATCGATGAAAACTCTTTTGCCGACCTTCTGAAAGAGCATCATTTGGTGTTTTGCGGCAATGGGGCCGACAAGGTGAAAAACATCATCAACCACCCAAACGCAGAATTCATCGATGGTGTGAAACCTGTGGCGCTTTCTATGATGGCTCTTTCGGAAAAGGCTTACCGAGAGCAAAAATTTATCGATGTGGCCTATTCCACTCCACTATATTTAAAAGAATTCCAAGTCACAAAGTCAAAGAAAAAACTTTTCTGATTTCTATTGTTGGGTTTTTATCATTAATTTTGTAGATTGAATATGCAACATTACCTCGATATGCTCGATTACAATACACAACTTAAAAAACTGGCTCTGCCAGAATACGGTCGCAACATTCAGCAGATGGTGGACTACTGCTGCACCATTGAAGACAGGGAAGAGCGCACGCGATGCGCCTATTCCATCATTCACTCCATGGGCAACCTCTTCCCACATCTGCGCGACGAGGCCGACTATAAGCATAAGCTGTGGGATCATCTTGCCATCATGAGCGATTTCAAATTAGACATCGACTACCCCTGTGAAATAGTGAAAGAGGAAAATTTGGAAAGCAAGCCTGAACCACTGAAGTACCACTTAGACAAAATCAAATTTCGCCACTATGGTAAAATCATAGAGCGCATGATTGCACGCGCCTGTGAATACCCTGAAGGTGATGAAAAAGATGCACTTGTGATGCTGATTGCCAACCACATGAAGAAGCTGATTTTCCAAATCAGCAAAGAAGATGTGGACGATGCTAAAATTTTTAAGGACTTGGCTTTTTACTCCAAAGGCAAAATTCAGATCGATCCTGGCAGTAAGGCTCTTCACCAATTTAAAGAAGCCCCAGCTCCCAGCAAGACTACAGCTAAAAAGAAAAAGAAGAAATAAGAAATGATCACACGCGACGAACTTATAGAAATTGGCATTTACAATAAGCCTCACGGCGTGAATGGTGAGATTTCAGCTACAATCGACTGCGATCTCGACATTCTATCACAGTTCTCGTGTCTTATCAGTGATATCGACGGCATATTTGTGCCATTTTTCATCAAGTCGAAACGTGCTAAAACGGCTCAAACTGCACTTTTGCTTATCGATGGCATCACTAATGACTGCGAAGCAGCTCTACTGGTCAACAAATCCATTTTTGTCAAGAAAGATGAATTCAACGCATTAGCCACCGAACATCAGTCTGATGAAATGCCCATCGATTTTTTTATCGGTTATGCCGCGATAGTAGCTGGAAAAGAAATTGGGACAATAGCGGACGTGGACGACACAACTGCCAACGTGCTCTTCCGCATAGAAAGCAAGGACTGTGGCAAAGAGCTTCTGATTCCTGCTGTGGAGGAATTTGTGACCGACATCGACTCCGACAATAAAACGATAACTCTTGATGTGCCCGACGAGTTAATGAACCTGTAACCACAGAAGCAAACTCATTAAATAATGTTTTAAATCTATGGAATTCGACGAGAACAAGGCAATTAAATACATCAAAACCCACGCCACCGATGAAGCTATCGCCTCATACAATGATGACGACATTCTTTTGGTGATTGATTCTATATTCAACTATTTTGAAAAATATGACGAATGTGAGGATTTTGACGATGATTTACAGAATATTACACGCTTTGTGAAGCAGCAACTTGCTAAAGACAAAGATAATGTGATCAACCTCAACCATGTGAAGCCCATTGTTGAGGCAGAATTGGCGTATGAAGACAGCTTATCAGAAGAATTATAGCACAATGGGTTACAGAAAATACATCAAATTACTTTCAATATTTATGGCTATTTGCCTGGCAATGACCTGCCAGGCAAAGAAAGGGGTGGATATTTTTGAACTGACTTTCGATGAAAACTTCAATTCTCCCAAGATTGTAAAGAATGAGGTGGCGCAAAGAGTTCAAAGCTACATGAACGGCTTGGCAATCGAGCTCATCAAAAGCAATCTTGAAGTGGAACTGACACGGAATGGGGAGGTTATCATCGTCACAATCCCCGCTGATGAGCTATTTGCCCCCAACGACACCATTTTAAAAAGCAAGAGTAAGGACACGTTTGGCAAACTGCTGAAATTCACCAAACAGCCAGGAATGTATAAAATGCTCCTTGCCATGCACAGCGACAACACTGGATCGCATGAATACTTAATGCGCCTCACCAGCGCAAGAGTCAATTCGGTGTTCGACTGGTTTGCCGCCAATGGCAGCACAGAGTCGGCTGTGCCATATGCGCTTGCCGACTCCCAACCACTTGAGGACAACAATTCAATGGAAAAACGCCGATTAAACCGCCGGTTGGAAATTTACATTGTGCCTAACCAAGATCTTTTGGACCAAGCGAAAAAAGGAAAGGTGACCGGTAAGGTGATTAGCAAAAGAAGAAAATAAAACACATAATTATAAAAAATGGCAAAAGAATTAAAAGACTTAACCAAGAGAGCTGACAACTACTCTCAGTGGTACAACGAGCTTGTAATCAAAGCCGACCTCGCTGAGCAATCAGCCGTGCGAGGCTGTATGGTGATCAAGCCTTACGGGTATGCAATTTGGGAAAAGATGCAACACCAGCTCGACTCTATGTTTAAGGAGACTGGTGTGCAAAATGCTTACTTCCCTCTGCTTATCCCTAAATCATTCCTCAGTAAAGAAGCCGACCATGTGGAAGGCTTTGCTAAAGAATGTGCAGTAGTCACCCACTACCGTCTGAAAAATAGCCCCGACGGCCAAGGTGTGGTGGTGGATCCAGAAGCCAAACTTGAAGAGGAACTCATTATCCGCCCTACAAGCGAAACCATTATATGGAACACTTACCGCAATTGGATCAACTCCTATCGCGATCTTCCTCTGCTCGTTAACCAGTGGGCCAACGTGTTCCGCTGGGAAATGCGCACACGCTTATTCCTGCGCACCGCAGAATTCCTTTGGCAAGAGGGCCACACCGCCCACGCCACAAAAGAAGAAGCACAGGCTAAAGCCATCGAAATGCTTAATGTGTACGGCGATTTCGCCGAAAAATATATGGCTGTGCCTGTGGTGAAGGGCGTGAAAACCGCCAACGAGCGTTTTGCCGGAGCCCTCGAAACCTACACCATCGAGGCGATGATGCAAGATGGCAAGGCATTACAGAGCGGAACTTCCCACTTCTTGGGCCAGAACTTCGCCAAAGCCTTTGATGTAAAATTCGTCAATAAGGAAAATAAGCTCGACTATGTATGGGCCACTTCTTGGGGTGTTTCAACACGCCTTATGGGCGCTTTGATCATGACTCATAGCGACGACAACGGTTTGGTTCTCCCTCCAAAATTGGCACCAATCCAAGTTGTGATTATTCCTATCTATAAAAGCCAGGAGCAATTAAGCGCAGTGGACGCAAAAGTGGCTCCTATTGTTGAGAATCTGAAGAAGCAAGGCATTTCTGTGAAGTATGACAACGCCGACAACAAACGCCCTGGTTTCAAATTCGCCGACTACGAGCTGAAAGGCGTGCCTGTACGCCTCGTTCTTGGCGCACGCGACATTGAAAATGGCACAATTGAGGTGATGCGCCGCGACACTTTGGAAAAAGAAACTGTGGCCATCGACGGCATTGAAGAATACGTGGTGAAGCTGCTTGATGAAATTCAAAACAACATCTACACTAAAGCACTCAATCTCCGCTTGTCTAAAACAAAAAAAGTGGACACTTGGGACGAATTCAAGGAGCAAATAGAAAAAGGTGGCTTTATTCTTGCTCACTGGGACGGCACAACCGAAACCGAGGAGAAAATTAAAGAAGAAACCAAGGCCACTATTCGCTGCATTCCTTTGGATAGCGAAGAGGAAGAGGGCAAATGCATCTACACCGGTAAGCCAAGCCACCGCCGTGTGATATTCGCCCGCAACTATTGATTAGTGGAAACATCATAACGTCAACACGACGCATTTACACACACAAGAGGCATCGGTCACAAAACCGATGCCTCTCTATTTTTCATTCAAGTTGTGAGTGCCAGTATCATAACACCTTTGAAAATCTGATTTTAGATTTATGAACTGGAAACGACATATCCAAAACCACGCCGCTCTCAAAAAATCCATTCACATCATCGTCCATAGG
>JBNMJK010000021.1:0-36407 GCA_050873765.1 Sodaliphilus sp. | reverse complement strand
TAATCGTAGTAAGCATGACTACATATTTATTTGGTGTTCTCCCCAAAATGATGTACCTTTGCACTCGCAAGAGTTGTTTGAACATTATGCAAAGCAAAGCGACCGAAAGCGGTATGACTTTCGCTAAATCGTTACCAAAAGTCAGTTCTCTCAAACAACCATGCTGATTATAAGACTGATACAAGTTTTTTGATTATCCGGGGCAAAGATACGCTAAATAGTGCCGATACCCAAACTTGTGACTATTTAAAAAAATTATAAATCCCGTAATCCGCTTGAAATCGTAGCATTACGAATATTCCTACAATAGAAGTCGCAAATTTAAATGTCAAAAGTTTGGTAAATTGCGAAAATAGTTATAACTTTGCACTCGCAAAACAGATGATGGCGGGATAGCTCAGTTGGTTAGAGCGTCGGATTCATAACCCGGAGGTCTCGAGTTCAATTCTCGATCCCGCTACGAAAAAGAGGAAATCAATTAGGTTTCCTCTTTTTTATTTTCAGAATTGACATAACAACGGATTCTGTCTCAAAACTTTTCTATTCTGATCTGTCGAAAATTAGTGGGGATAAAAATTGATGCAGTGCCGTAGAGCTTGCACTGAGAGAACAAAACTATTATTCAGTTATTCAGTGTAGGGAAGCACGGCTCGTGCGTCTCTAATCACCGGGGTCTATCGGGTGATCCCTATGTTCTATTTCACTATCAAACAGTTGCCATTATGGTAAGAAAGATGCAGCACATTCATTTCTACCAGTTTCACCACTATTTCTTCCGCTGCAAATCGTGAAATATGCGCCAACTTTGCGAACCCCGACAGTGAAATGCCACCGTGGTTCTCCAAATAGCTCAACAAAATTCGTTCGTTTTCGGAAATATTGAGTAATGCGCCATCATCTTTTTTCGAGGTATGCTTTAACGCCTTCACGTGCATACCACTTGCAAGCACATTCTCATCAGCCACACGGTAATACACTTTCCAATGTCCATTCTCATCGGGCGCCTGAACGGGTTTTTGATCGGCCTCCACGACCTCAGCCAGCAGCACATTCTTTCCTTCCACCTTGAATAACTGAAACTCCACATGCTGTTCCGGGCGGCAATACATACTGGCAGCCTGCTCAATCATATAGATTTCCTCATCACTTTTCACGCCAGCAATATGGCCATTGTCCTTCACACCCACAAGTAGCCGTCCACCTGAATTATTGGCGAATGCGGCTATACTTCGGGCAATCTTCTTGGCATCGCTGATTTGATATTTAAAATCCTGGTGCTCGTGTTCGCCCTCTTCAATCAAGCTCAATATGTAGTTTTTAGTCTTCAATGTGCATTTTAGAAAACTGTTCATGGCTCAGTACGAAACACGAGCCATGAACATATAGTAAAATAAATAAAGTGTTTTTTGCCGTTTATCGACAATTTCTCTCCCCTACTTAATTTCAGGATAAGGCTTGTTCACTTTGTCCTGGAATGGAACTTTCTTTCCCTCCATAATGGCCTTCAAATAGGGTTTCAATTTTTGTGCATACCAGTAAAAACCAATGTCGGTGAGGTGAATACCATCCACTGCGCCTTCATTGTCAGGCCCCCAGATGTTTTCACAATCCACATAATAAAGATTCTTTGGATTTTCGGCACGTAGCTTCAAATAGTTTTTATGGTACTCATAATTCTTCTGAGGCAGATACTTGCTATAGAAAGAACTGTATTTTGCATAAGAGTACATCGGGCCCTCCACCATAATAATAGGCACATCGGGGCGCGCCTTGCGAAGAATATTCACAAAGCCGTAAGTGAGCGAGTCGCACATATTTTTAGTGCAGTTTGGAATAGGATCGATAATAAAGGCTTCCACGTCAGGAATCTCAGCCATAGCCCTTGCCATATAAGAATCCATCTTGCCTTCACCGCTAATAGCCAAATTCACACACTCAATGTTCAAATCGCGCTGAAGAATGTTGGTAGCCACCATACCCGGACGGCAAGCGCAGCCGCCTTCCATAATGCTGGTGCCATAGAACACAAACTTCTTGCCCTTGCGCGGATTGTTCATCACTGGCTGCTCCATCTTAGCGCCTTTTTCTACGCCTATTTCAATCCAGTTCACGCCATCGTAAAGAGGCAGATAAATCATATATTCGTGCATTTTGCCATCAAGCTTGTCGATATACACTTTGCTTTGAATGGAGTCTTTGCGAGGAGTTCCCGGCTTCCATGAATAGTCGCGATATGGGCGGTTACAGTTCAGGAATTGCCATTTTTGGTCGGTTTCGTCCCAAATATAAAGGTCGGTACCCTTGATGCCAGTATCGGCCATGTGAGCCATGTGCATATTAGTGAGAAGATTGTATCGAACAGCCACGCAGTGACTATTGGTGCGGAAGCGGAAGCCTTCACCGGCGGTGCATCTCAAACGCTCATAAAGCGTGGTGCGGCAGCTATCTTTCAAGTAGGCAGGCACACGGAAAAATGGTGTCTCAGAATTGGTGAACCCCTTGTTGATCATTCTAAACTGCAGCGCATCATAGAATTTCAGCGTATCTACGCTCGTAAAATCTTGTGCAAAAGAATTTTGCGCACCCATTGCCAGCATCAGCAGCAATAGTGCCTTAGAAAAAGATTTAATTAATTTCATAATGTATGATTGGTTAAAAAGTTTCGTTATGCAAATTTAGCGATTTTTCACCTCCTACACAAATAAAAGACTGGAGACCGCAAATGGCCTCCAGTCGTTATTCATAAGTCAGTGAAAAGCTGCTACACTTTATTGGAGAGTGCCGTCAACAGCTTGCTTCACCATTTTTTCGTTGGCAGTGATATAGATTTCCACACGGCGGTTTTGCGCACGGCCAGCCTCAGTGTCATTGCTTGCCACTGGGTTGTCCCAAGCCATACCCTTGTTGGCCATACGGCTGTTGCTCACACCTTGTTGGTTCAAATAAGTCTGCACATTGGCTGCGCGCTGGCTCGACACTTTGTCGTTTGCTGCGCGAGTGCCCACATTGTCGGTGAAGCCAAGAATGGTTACATCGGTTTCTGGGTTGTTCTGCAATGAAGTGGCGAACTGGGTAAGTGATTTCTTAGCCGATTCACTCAAGTTGGTCTTATTGAAGCCAAAGAGAATACCGCTATCGAAAGTCACACGAATACCAGTCAAGTTATTGGGGTCGGTGATGGTGTCAACTTGTGCGCCATTAATTTGAGCAAGTTCTTTGGCTTGCTTGTCCATCTTCTTGCCAATCAAAGCACCGGCAGTGCCACCTGCAGCGGCACCGACAGCGGCACCAATAGCTGCGCCCTTACCGTGGCCAATCAGTCCACCGATAATAGCGCCAAGAGCTGCGCCACCACCTGCGCCACCAAGACCCATCTTGGTAGTGTTGTTCATTGATCCACATCCCGACAATCCGAGCACCAAAGCAGCACTCAGGAATAAACTCATAATTTTTTTCATTTCGTTATATATTTTATAGTGTTAATAATTAAATTTACTGAAATATATGACTAATGATATTTTCCAAAGGTTTAACCTCTATTTGAACATATCTTCTACAAAATTAGTCCATTTCGCCGAAAACCGCAAAATTTAGGAAATTTATTGCAGCAATATCGCTGTGGCAGGTCTATTAGCCATATTGGGCATCGATAACCCCACTGGAGCATTGATGTAAGTGGGGTCGGCAATAGTGAATTTCTCTCCATTCACCATGAGGTAGTCGCCCTTAACATTGCTAACAAAACTTACAGCGGCAGCTAAATGGCCTGGATAATACACAAGTGCACATTTAAGCCCCACCAGATTGCGCACAAGCCGAGTAAACAGAATGGCGCGGTCCTCGCAGTCGCAGTAAGGATAATATAAAGTTTCTTCGGCAAAGAATGCACGATCCTCACCCCACACCTTGTCGTCGTACTCATACACAAAGCCTGTCTGCACCCAGTTAAGCAGCATTTCCACTTGTTGGAACTGTGTCTTCCCGCTGAAGATAGGAGCTATCTGCCTTGCTATTTCCTGCGCTGTGGTCTCTTGAAGCGGAGCGTTGGCAAGTAAAGCCCATCGGGTCATAAAATTCCCGTCTTTATACGATGAAAGGTAGTCGTTTTCAAGCGCTATCAAATTCTTGTTCACGCTCACATCTATAGCCATATTAGGATATCGGCGCGATTTCACCGTCCTCGTTTCCGACTCGTCGGCATACAGTTCTATCGGCTTTTTAATTTCGAGCGTGAGAGATTGTTCTCCAGGAAACGCCACATTGCATGCCTTCACCTGCTGAGTGAATTTTTCGCCTTTTTTCAGCAGCAGGTAGCACTCAATGCCACCTATATAATAATAGGGAATATCATATATCACATTGCTGGAGGCAAAAAGGAGGAGCAGACGGCCGTCTGATTTTCCTAACCTCATTTTATAACCACTCTGGCAAAAGAGCCATGCCGTAAGGGCTACCGATGCATTATTGGCCGCCCCAAAATAACTTTCACTCAAAGAGCGAAGCATCAGCAAATAGGAATAATCGTCGAGATTGTGCTTTGCCCGAAGAGCAAGACAGTCGTGCAGCGCATTATCATAGTCGTGTGCGGATAGCGCACTCCATGATGCTGCCACATCATCATTATCAACGCTGCTGTTGAGGCGCGAGATTTTGGGGTCGCGGTTCTGGGGCAGGCGCACAGCCATCGATGTTCCATAAAATGTGAAATGGTGGTTGTAGGGGGCCACTGTAGGCAGCTCCTTGATAGGTGCCACCGGTGTGGGCTGCACTATGCCGAGGGGCGCAGGCGCAATTACTGTGTCGAGCAGTATAGGCCGAACTTTCACTTCTGGTGTTTTGTCGTTTTCTGGCAACACCACTGGCGGAACAGGCTTTTCAATAGGTTTTTTTAGCACCGGCATCTGTTTGTACGACTCCCATGCCGACTTCAAATACTCACAGTATTTGGCATTGGCTTCAGCCCGAAAGTCATTGTACGACTGTTCAGCCTGGCGCTTGAATTTCTCATACACGTCACGAAAGTCCTGTGCTTTGACCATAGTGGCAGCCAATACTAATACTGCCATCACTACACTTATTCGTTTTCCCATAGCGTTAGTCGTTTAAATCACCATAATTTCATGCTACGCCAGTCGCTTGCCACATTGGCAGATGGCACCACAGTTGGAGTCTGGCTCTTACTATTTTCTACAATAGATCGCTGGCGCACATTGCTGTTGATGTAGTCACCAAGTTCGCCAAGAGTGACATTGCCTTTCGATTCCTGCAGCTTCTTCAACAGAAAATAGGTGAACATGCCATGCGACTGGCCATTATATGGAAAAGCTGTCTCGTCGCCCTGTGAGGCGGAAAACACCACCATATTGCCTTTTGGCATAGATTTACGTGCCTTGATGGCCACGCCACGCGCCGAGGCGAGCATACCACCACTACGCTTGGCACCGGAGAAACACGCATCTAAAAATGCCACCACGCGCTGTGCGTGCAGACTTGACAGCTCGTTATAGAGCTGGTCCACCGGATAACCGGTGTTATAGTCCTTTCCTGTGCCATCTACAGGAAGCAGATAGGCTTGCGAAGTGGCTTCATTGGGTATGCCATGTCCTGAATAGTAGAAAAGCACTTTGGCTTTGCCTTGATAGGCATCGCTCACCTCCTTAATCCACCCAATCACGGCGCGGATATTGTTGAGTGTGGCGTTTTCCACCAGCCGCACATTGGATTCTGGTATGGCGAGCGTCTGCGTGCAATATTGTTTCATCATTTCGCCGTCGTGAAGCGCAAACTCCACAGCCGACTCATATTGGTAATTCTCGTTGGCGATGATCACGGCAAAGGAGTTCTTATTACCATTGCCATTGTTAGGTATGTTCTTGTCCACATCACTGCCAAGTGAGGCCAAAGTGATGGCACCGCGGTTGCTCACAATCTCATCTACCGAAAGTTTATTGCTGGCGAAAGTTTGGTTGAAGGCAAGATTGATGGTCTTGTCCTCTGCGAATTTACCATATTTCTCCTTGATGTGTACTTTCACAGGAATTGTGGAACCACTGTAGTTGTTGTTGGCTATGAGGCTATACACCAGCGAGCGCGTCTTTCCGCCTTCCATCTTGCCGATTGTGGCGTATTGCTCACCGTCGAGCAGGAGCACATTGTCGGGCAGCTCAAGGCTCACGGTCACGTCGTCGGCCTCACCATATTTGGTGTTTTGAAGGAGCACCTGAAGGTCGAATGGGCGCTTTTTCTGCAAGCTGTTGCTCAATGTGCCAGTCACGGTGTAGTCTGCCACCTGCAAGTAGGGCGATTCAAAAGCACGCGTGTTCACCTCAATGTATTGTGGATCGGTTCCGAAACCATTAGGCTCATCCACCATCACTTCAAATTGCACCTTCCCATCGGCAGTATTCATTCCCGTCTTCACTGGTATGGTCACGTCCATAGTAGAACCCATTTTTATCACATCAAGGCTCACATTGGAGTATTTTATGTCGTTGGTAGTGCCGGTGGCTTTCACCAGCGCGCGGCAACTGTAGCCATCACCCAACCCCGAATTCTTCACCTTGAATTTGATCATGCTCGTTTCGTTGGCGTCGATGGCGTTATTGCCTGAAGCGTCAATAAACTTCAGCGACCCTAGCACGATGTCGAGCACAGGTGGCTTCACTTCTTTCACCACGTGAAATGCTTTGGGTTTGCTCACATTGCTCTGCCCCAGCGCCATCAAAGCTGGGCAAAGTGCCAATAAAACAAGTAATCGATTCATATCTATTATAGTAATAATATTTTAATCATTAGTTTATTCTTCTTCCAGAACCTTTGTCGCATCATTAATGTTCAACTCCGAACAAAACAAGAGCCTCGGAGAGGGTCGGTTGTGGAGAATTGTCATGCCTAATTCTTCCAAAGACACTACTTCTTGTAGTAAACTTAAAGGGCCAGACGTAGCCCCATATCATTGTCGCGGTCATTGAAATCGTCATTGTCGCGACTTGTTGAGCGACATGCATCTCTCAAATCATCAATGCTGCCGCCACGAATAATGCGACCCGAACCCGTTGTAGGGCCTTGAGGGTTGGTTTGGGGCTCGCCGGTATAACGGGCATACCAGTCGGTGCACCATTCATACACATTGCCACTCATATCGTAAAGTCCTAATTCATTGGGCTGTTTTGAAGCCACTGGGTGGGTGATCTCCTCACCGTTCACGTCGTACCACGCCACATCATCAATGCTGTCACTGCCGGCGTACAGATAGCCACGACTCTTGTTGCCACCTCTGGCAGCATATTCCCATTCGGCTTCAGTGGGTAAGCGGAATTTTCTCTTGGTCAGAACATTCAGTTTACTGATGAACGCCTGACAATCGTCCCAACTCACATTCTCAACTGGCAGGTTGCTGCCCTTAAAGTTGGAGGGATTGTTGCCCATCACGGCTTGCCACAAAGCTTGCGTCACTTCGGTCTTACCCATGTAGTAGCAGTCTAAGGTCACGCTGTGCATGGGGCTTTCATTGACCGACGCTACCGGGTCGGCATTTCTATCCGTACCCATCGTGAACACGCCACCTTCCACGCGCACCATCTCAAAGGTCACGCCCTTCACCTTGATGGTGATTACATTTACCATCTTTTCTTCCACCTTGAAGCAGATATTGCTACCTTTGAGATCATAGCCCTCGGCGAGCACGTTCCAAGTGATGCGATGTTTGCCGGCTTTCACAGCCTTGTTCACGTCACCACTTACCTGCTTCAACGGATTGCCCCATGTGCGACCACCGTCGGTAGAGCAAAAGACATCGCCCACACTGCCAGCCTTGTCGATCTGATAAGTGATGATGATGTTCTGGCCTTCCTGATAGGCATCAACATCTGTCACTGTCTGACCAAAAGCGCACACAGCCACAAAAACCGAAAATATTAAAGTATAAAGCCCTTTCAATTTCATTCCATTTAAATGTTTCATTTTAATGAAAAACACAAATTTCACAAATACCACGAATTTATTTGTTCACCTTGATTTTCGTTAAATTCGTGCAATTCGTGGTTACTTATTTTGTGATGGTGAGCACGATTTTCTTCACCTGCATCTCTGCATCGTGCGCCCGATTTTTCCCTAACCAAGTCAAAAAGTCGGACTCAGGAAGCGAGGAAGGCAAAGCAAAACCGCAGCTTTGATCCACAGCCTTATAGAAAGGCTGTTTTGAAAACAGCACATACAGCACATTCTGTTCCACGGGCTGTGATGCGGTGAGCACATACTCATCGACTAATTCCTTTTCAGCCGACGGAGCCTGGCCGATGGAGAAGAATAAATAGTCGCGGTTTGCCTCCACATGCTTCACGACATCTTCCGACCGCTGATACGGCAGGAGACGGAATGCCTCGCCATCACCAGAGAGCAGATACACAGCCAGATAGCCATCAGTGGGCGACCGGAAATAGAGATACATGCCATTACCACTCTTGAAATCCGTTGTGGCATCTGCACGGTCGGGGCGATTGCGCAGTGTTTCGGCCACAAAACTCACAGGCGCAGCTTTCACTTCGCGCGCCTTGCCCTTCACTTTCACAGTCACCACCATCATGCCATCGGTGAATTCAATCCTACAGTCAGGTTTACCGATAGTCTCCACCCATTCACCTTTCACATCAGAGGTGGTGAGTGCCAAAAAATCGGTGCTGCCGTTATGCACGCGAGTGGTGTTTTCCTGCGAAACCACAGTGCCAAACTCATCGGCTATGGCTTGTAGCTGGGCACGCTCCAGCGCAATCCTCATCGCCTCATCAGGGCTTTGATTGCTCGGTGCATGATACACATAGGTGGCTTCCACAGTTTTCAACTTTGCGGCAAAAACTGTGGCAGTCAGCAACAATAAACAAAAAAGAATAATGTATCTCAAGAGATTAGAAATTAGAAATTAGAAATTAGAAATTAGAAATTAGAAATTAGAAGTTAGAAGTTAGAAGTTAGAAATTAGACACTAACCTCTAAGCTCTAACCGTTAATCTCTAACCATTAACCTCTAACCATTAATCTCTAACCATTAAACATTAGAAATTACATGAAGCCGAGCGCCTTATCAAGTTGCTCATGCAGGTCTTTTCCCTTTTTCTCCAAATCGTCGCGGATAGCCTGGCGAGCGGCTTCTTTAGCCATACCCATGTTATAGGCAAGGCGCACCAGCACTTCCTTATTTTTGTTGGCGAGTTCGCGATACACCTCAACCACCGTGATGGTTTTGCCGATTTTCTGTGAAATCAGGTTCTTGCTAGCCAGCACACTTTCTGTAATGGAAGCAGCCTCCTCTTTTGCGAGTTGTTTGTTGGCCACGGTGTTTTCAATCAGAGCAGTAACTTCGGTCTGAATCTGACCTGCAATATTCTGCTTGGCAAGTTCAAGAGCCTGCATCTTGGCGGCATCGTAGGTCTCACCAATGCTTCGGCCCTCCCCCATCAAGTATTTGGGATAACCCAACTCATCCTCTTCTTGCTGCTTGAGGTAACTGCGGTCGAGCTGTTTTTCAAGCGGGAGCGCACCAGGCGAAGCCTTCCACCCCTCTTTCTTGAGTTGCTTGGCCTCATTGCGTGCGGTTTTCGAAGATTTTGCATCAAGTTCTTTCTTGGCAGCCTTCTGACTGTCGGCATTCATTGTGAGAGGAGCAGCCATCAATAGAAAGGAGCTCATTAAAGCTAAAATTTTATTCATATCTTTAAAATTTTAATGGTTGGCATATAATCAGTTACGCTGAACTACAAAATTAACACATTTCAACCACATCAGCAATTTTTCCTCAGGAATTTCTAAAAAAGCCAATCTGAGGAAGTGTAATATATGAAAGAGTAACGCGTTGCGAAGTATCTTCATCAAATTTTGTGCCCGTACCCTACATAAGTAAGCAAAGCCCTGCACATTAAATTTTCATCATCGTTTAAATGAATGGCTTAGATATGCAAAAGTAGCGAAAATTCCACCCACACGCATTGAAAAATGGAGCGGTGGAAATATACTTGGGCGTTAAAGTAATAATTTGTAACTTTGCAAACAGAAAATCACATTAAATAATTATACAACACGATGAAGAAAAATTTATTTTTAGCCATTTTGGCTGCCGGTATGGCTTTCAGCGCCATGGCCGACGACAAAGTAGTGATTCCTGACAGCACTGGCTTCAAGTTCACCGACGTGAAGGTGGTGAAGAGCACGCCCGTAAAGGACCAGAACAAATCAGGCACATGCTGGTGCTATTCCACCAACACCTTCTTCGAGAACGAGATTCTGCGCAAAACTGGCAAGGAGGTACACTTGAGCGAGGGCTTCGTGGTGTGGCACTGCTACTTCGATAAGGCACAGAAATATGTTCGCATGGACGGTAAAATCAATTTTGCAGAAGGTGGCGCCGCTGAAGATGTACCCTACGTTTGGCGCCGCTATGGCATGATGCCAAACGAGGCCTACACTGGCATGACACACGGCGACAAGAAATTCAACACCTCTGAACTGACCGCCGTGCTTTCTGGCTTTCTCGATGTAGTGAACTCAAAAAAACTCAAAAAACTCACCCCTTCTTGGCTTGAAGGTTTCCAAGGCGTGCTCAACGCCTACATGGGCAAGATCCCTGAAACCTTCAAATATGAAGGAAAAACCTACACTCCACAAACATTTGCCGCTTCGTTGGGCATCAACATGGACGATTACATTTCAATCGCCTCATTCACCCATCACCCATTCTATAAGCCATTCACCCTGGAGGTGGCCGACAACTGGACTTGGTCGCAATACCAAAACGTGCCGGTGGACGAGTTGCTGGAAATTGCCAACTACGCTATCGACCACGGCTACACCATTGCATGGGGCGCCGACGTGAGCGAACCTTGCTTTAAATGGCGCAAGGGTTACGCTGTGCTTCCCGTTGACCACGAGGTGCCCGACTTGAAGGGCAGCGACATGGACCGCTGGACACAACTCAGCGACAAGGATCGCGAGACTGAGAAATGGGACATCAAAGGTCCTGTGGAGGAAATGGTGGTAACACAGGAAAACCGTCAGGAGATGTTCGACAACAAGGAGACTACCGATGACCACGGTATGGTGATTGTGGGCAAGGCTGTGGATCAGAATGGTAACAAATACTTCAAGGTACAAAACAGCTGGGACACCAACCAACTCTACCACGGCTACTTCTATGTGAGCGAGGCTTATTTCAAAGCAAAAACCATGGATATCATGGTGAATAAAGAAGCCGTGCCTGCAAAAATAGCCAAAAAGATGGGCTTGTAATAACAAGCACTTCTTGTTTAAGAAAATAAGACCTAAGAGGACATTCTATCTTCATTGAGTAGAATGTCTTCTTTTTTCGTCAATTTAGGAAGTAACTGCTGTATCTGCATTTTTTTTTGTAATTTTGTATGGGTTATCATAAATTAATCCGAGTTAGTTAGCATTTCAAGTACTTTATTCTACTTCTTTTTAAAGAATAAGAGTATTATTCTAAGAATTATTCTATAAAAACATTTCAAATTATTTCTATGGCATTAATTTCGACTAAAAACATCAAAGGCGACATCTTTGGTGGCATTACCGCTGGCATTGTGGCTCTACCCCTTGCCCTCGCATTCGGTATTCAGGCTTTTGGCGGTATCGACGACCCATCGGCAAGCTCTATAGGTGCTCTTGCTGGACTTGTAGGAGCCACGCTGCTCGGCTGCTTTGCCGCACTCTTCGGTGGCACACATTCTCAAATCAGCGGTCCTACGGGGCCTATGACGGTGATCACAGCCTCTGTGGTGAGTGGCGCTTGGGCAGCAAGCGGCCACAACATGAGTGAAGTGCTGATCACCATGTCGCTGGCTGGCATGTTCTGCGGTCTGTTTCAAATTCTGTTTGGCATATTAAAAATCGGCAAATATGTGCGCTACATTCCTTATCCTGTGCTTTCCGGCTTTATGAGTGGTATTGGCGTGATTATCATTCTTCAGCAAATCTATCCCCTATTAGGCTTGAAATCGCCAGTGCTGGTGGTGGATATGATCACCAAATTTGGAAGCATCGTTGCTCATGGCATCGACCACACTGCCCTTTTCTTGGGATTAGGCACCATTGCCATCATCTATCTGTTCCCGCTTATTACTAAAAAGATACCTGCCACACTGGTGGCACTGGTAGTAGTTACCATCGTGTCGCTTTTCTGTGGGCTCAACGATGCGCTGAAAATTGGCGACATTCCTTCAGGCATACCTATGCCATTTTTTGCTAAAGAAGGCATCAACCTTGCAGGTATCAATTGGGCAAGCATCATTGAGCACGCTGTGATTCCAGGCCTCACACTGGCAGGTCTCGGCTCTATCGACACGCTGCTCACATCGGTTGTGGCCGACAATATCACAAAGACCAAGCACAACAGCAACCGCGAGCTTATCGGTCAAGGTATTGGCAATGCCATTGCTGGGGTCTTCTGTGGTGTGGCTGGTGCTGGTGCCACCATGCGCACAGTGGTGAACGTGAAATCTGGTGGCCGCACTCAACTCAGCGGTGTGATTCACTCCTTGCTACTGCTCGGTATTCTGCTCGGTTTGGGTTCTTTAGTAAAGCATGTGCCATTAGCTGTGCTGGCTGGCATCCTCATCACTGTGGGCTGGGGCATTATCGACTTTAAGGGATTCCGCGACTTGCTGAAAATTCCGCGTTCAGATGCTTTTGTGCTGGTGGTAGTGTTCCTCACCACGGTGTTTGTTGATTTGCTCACAGCAGTAGGGCTGGGCATGGTGATAGCCTGCGTGCTGTTTATGAAGCGTGCAAGCGACCTCGTGGAGGGTTCATACAGTTCGCAGGAAATGAAGAACTTCGACAAGGAGAGCCCTTGGAGCGATGAAAACGACATGCCCGACACTGCAAAGCATAAAATTTACATACAACGCTTGAATGGTCCTATCTTCTTCGGCTCAATCACTAAATTCCAGGAGATTATGAACGATGTGCCCGCTGATGCTAAAATTGTGATTATCAGAATGCGACTTGTTAGCTATATGGACCAGTCGGGATTATACGCCATGGAGACTGCCATTAAAGAGCTGAAAGATAGAGGCGTGATGGTGCTGATGACTATCGTACAGCCTCAACCTATGTACATGCTTACTAAGATGAACTGTATTCCAGACCTCATACCAAAGGAACACGTGTTCAAGACGTTTGAAGAATGTACGGCTTTCCTGAAAGCCTCTGTTAAATAAGCTAAACCAGCACTCTATACAAAAATCCTCCTTCGCCAAAATTGGTGGCAAAGGAGGATTTTTTATTACGCTTAACTATGCTGAATAAGTGATTATGATTGCCGAATAATAAGGTCGGTGAACGGTTTCCAATACATCTCAGTCTTGGCTTCACCCACGCCAAACACGGAGCTAAACGCCAAACGACTGGTGGGACGCTGATGTGCCATGTCTTTGAGGGTCTTGTCGCTAAACACCATATAAGGTTTCTTGTGTTCGCGCTGGGCAATTGTGTAGCGTAACGCCTTGAGCTGATTAAACAATTCCTGTTCGGAAGCACTCAGGTCAAGATCAAGCGTGCCAACCTGTTTAGCAGGCCGCTCCACAAACTCTTTTTTCACAAACTCTGTGAGCTGGACCTTAGCCCTTCCATATAAAATGTCGGCGCCATAAGGTGTGATTTTCAAGTGGTTCCCTTCATCGTAAGCCACCGTAAAAATACCCAATTGCTGCATCTGAAGCAGATAGTGATTCCATTGCAGATTGCTTAAATTACGCCCAACTCCATAGGTTTTAAGGTGATGATAGCCAGCCTGAATGACCTCTATACTTGAAGCGCCCCTTAAAATGTCTTTGAGCATGTAAAGACCGATTTTTTGATCCGTGCGCACGATAGCGCTCAATGCCATCTGAACCAATACAGAGCCATCGAATCGCTTGGGGGGATTCTTGCACACATCGCAGTTTCCGCAGTCGTGATCATACCGTTCATTAAAGTAACTCAGCAAGATGCGCCTTCGGCAAACGGTGGATTCTGCATAACGCTGCATCTGTTCCAATTTTTCCAGATTGAGTTTCACTTGTCCTGATTCGGTAACAAACCTATTGTGAGAAATCACATCGCCATAGGAATAAAACATCAAGGCATCGGCTTCAAGTCCGTCACGACCAGCACGCCCTATCTCTTGATAATACGACTCTATATTCTGGGGCATATTGTAGTGAACCACCCACCGCACATTACTTTTATCTATGCCCATACCAAATGCCACCGTGGCGCACACAATTTGCACATCATCGTTAAGAAATGCCGTTTGTACAGCATTTTTGTCAAACACAGGCAAACCAGCATGAAAAGCCTGAGCATTGAGTCCACGCTTTTGAAGTTTGGCAGCCAACGACTCCGTGTTTTTGCGACTAAAGCAGTAGATGATGCCACTTTCGCCCCGATGACGGTCGATAAACTTGACAAGTGTATTGAATTTTTGTGTCCCAGCATAACCCGACAACACTGAAAGATAAATATTCTTCCTATCAAAAGAGGAAAGGAAAAGTTTGGCATCAGGAATATGGAGCTGCTTTCTGATATCGTCGCGTGTAATTTGGTCGGCTGTTGCAGTTAAAGCTACAATGGGCACACCAGGAAAACGCTCTTTAAGCACCGATAGTTGCGTGTATTCAGGGCGGAAATCATGTCCCCACTGCGATATACAATGAGCCTCGTCGATGGCTATCAAACTGATTTTAATATGTTCCGACCAGTTGTCTAAACCACTCAGCAGGCGCTCTGGAGAAATGTAGAGCAATTTGATGACACCTTGGAGCACATGATCGAGCACCTCTCTGTTCTGTGCATCGGTCTGCATGCTGTTGATGGAAGCGGCAGGCACACCGTTGAGCACAAGCGCGTCAACCTGATCCTTCATCAGTGCCAGCAATGGCGACACCACAATGCAGCACCCATCGCTCAAGAGTGCAGGAAGCTGATAGCATATCGATTTTCCGCCACCTGTGGGCATCAGCACTATGCAGTCATCGCCATTCATGATGTGACTGATGACCTCAAACTGCATCGGCAAGAATGAGTCATAGCCGTAAAAACGACGAAGTATGCCCAGTGATTGCGCTTTTAACTGTTCAAGATTAATCGGCATAACGAGATTTTATTAAGATGTAAAAAAAGTGAGCAGAAAACTGATATTAGAAAGCGTTTTTCTCTCCTCTTATCGCATTTACCACAGTAAGCACGATAATCTTCAAGTCGAGGAAAAAATTCCAATTCTCGGTGTACCAAACATCAAATTCCACACGCTTTTCCATCTTCCACAGTTCATCAGTAAGCCCACGATAACCATTTACTTGTGCCCAGCCAGTAATGCCCGGCTTAATCACATGCCTCAACATGTACTTGTCAATGAGTTCGCTATATAACTGTGTTTGCTGCTCCATGTGTGGGCGAGGCCCCACAATCGACATTTCTCCACGCCACACATTAAAAAATTGCGGCAGTTCATCGATACTGGTTTTACGCAGAAAATCGCCCACCTTGGTCTTTCTGGGGTCGTCTTTCGTTGCCTGTTTAGTGTCGCTCTGGCTATTCACGCGCATAGTGCGAAATTTATAGCAAGTGAAAGCTTTACCACGAAGTCCGGTACGCTTCTGCTTGAAAAAAATGGGACCAGGGGATGACATCTTAATAGCGATGCCTACTGGAATCAGCACTAAAGGCGACAAAATCAACATTACCGACGACACCGCAAAGTCGAACAACCGCTTCACCGCCGCATTCACAGGTAAGCTGAGCGGATTTGGGCGCGCCTGAAGCACTGGTACATTGTCAATGAGAAAGAATTCAAACTGACGGGTAATGTGTGGGCCAAACTGAGGTACAAAAAGAAAATCTACCGCATTACGCTCGGCGATGGAAAGGAGTTTGCCCACAACTTCATTATCAGTGTCGGGAATGCAGCAATACATCTCATCAATGGGATAATCGTGTACAAACCTCTCCACTTTATCAAGAGAGCCTTTGTAGAGATCGCTTTTCAAAAGGGAATCATTGTTGTCAAACACTCCCACTATGCGATAACCATAGCCTTGATCGCCTTGCAGCACGCCTATCAACTTCTGTCCCATTTGGCCAGCCCCAATCACCACTATCCGCTTATAGTTTTTACCCAACGATCGATAACGCTTCAGCAGCTTTCGAGAAATAATCCACCAACTACCAAGCGCAATGCAAAAAATCAGGTAAAACTTACCAAAGCTATCCCAGGCGAAGTGGTCGCTTTTCAAAAAATAAGTGAGCGAAAGAAAGACCACGGCGTGAAGCGACACCGCTTTAATCACCTGCATGGCCACACGGTCGGCAAACACAACGCGGCGATAATGTATGTCGGAGAAGAAATAACTTACGGCCAAATATGAAACATTCATCATTAGCCATACCAGTTTGGATACGAACATATCGTCGTGACCACAGAATAGGCACACCAAGATATACGACAAGTTGAGGACAACAAAGTCGATACCTAAAAATATCCAACGAATGTACTGTCCGTATCTTCCCTTACCTTTCATTCCAGAATTTGTTTTACATTCATAGGTAAAAATCACTCGCTACGGCGGAAACCACAGTTGAGTTCTGGAGTTTGACGCACGTAGAGAGTGATTATTTTCAAGAAAAAATTAAATTTTTTCGTCGATGAGCTTAATTTTTTGCTCAAGCATGGCAATTTCTTCCTTGATATTGGCAATCTTGCGCTCCATTTCCTTCACAAGCGAATTGCCACTCTTCGACTGAGCATTGAAGAATCCAAGGTTGTTCTCATAAGTTTTAAGCTCTTGCGACTTCATCTCAAAGGCGCGTACCAGTCGCTCACGCTCGTGCATCACCTTGCCGGAGTCACTCATCTGGTTGATAGAGTTTGCGAAATTAGCCATTCGTGCCTTTTTGGCTTTCATATCGAGCTGGTCGAAAGCCTTGTCGATAGCGGCCTTATATTCAGCATAAATCTTGTCTTTTTCCTTATAGGGAACATGGCCCACCTCTTGCCACTGCTTCATCAGTTCGCGCACCTTTGCAGGAGCGCCATCTTTGTCTTCTGCCTCAAGAATAGCATTGATTTGTGCGATGATGTCTTTTTTCTGCTTAAGATTGTCATGCTCTACAGAATGAACATTCACATTCTGCTTCTTCTTCTCTTCAAAGAAGGCATCACAAGCAGCCACAAAACGCTTCCATACGGCATCGCTGTGCTTCTTCACCACTGGACCAACTGTTTTCCACTCTTTCTGCAAAGCAATAAGTGCATCGGTGGTCTTTCTCCATTCTTTAGAGTCTTTGAGCGCCTCGGCCTTTTCACAAAGTTCAATCTTCTTTGCTAAGTTAGCAGCCAGTTCATCTTTCATCTGCTTAAAGAATGCTGCTTTTTTGGCGAAAAATTCATCGCAGCTTTTACGGAAACGTGCAAATAGCTCGGCATTCACCTTGCGAGAAGCAAATCCAAGCTTCTTCCAGTCGTCTTGCAGGGCAATGATGGTTTTTGTAGCCTCGTCCCAAGATGCATAAGTTTTTAATCCATCCGTTGAGATAGCTTCAATCTTTTCACAAAGAGCCTCTTTACCCTCGGCATTTTTCTTTTCATTGGCTTTTCGCTCCTCAAAAAAAGCCTGATACTTTTTATTGATAACAGCTGACGCGTTTTTGAAGCGAGCCCAAAGCTCTTCACGAATTTCCTTGCTCACAGGCCCCACTTCTCTCCAAGTGGCATGGAGCTGCTGAAGTTTTTTGAAAGCGTCAACCACATCAGCATCTTCATCAAGTGCTTCTGCCTCAGCACAAAGGGCTTGTTTTTGCTCCAAGTTTTTCTTAAAGTCATAGTCACGAAGTTCCTTGTTCATCTTCAGCAGGTCGTAAAAGCGCTCCACAGCCAACTGATAATTCTTCCAAACCTCTGTATCATTTTCAGAAGGCACTTCACCTATGGCCTTGAAATCTTGCTGAAGCTGCTGCACGGTGGCATATTGCCGATTCACGTTGTCGGCATCATCAGCTATTTCATTAATTTTTGCAATGATTTCATTTTTCTTAGCCAAATTCTCAGCTTTCAAAGCATCTTGTGCAGCATTGTAGGCAGCTCGTTTTTCCTTTATTTCAGCATAAATGGCCTTAAACTGATCCTCAAGCTCATCGGGCATAGGGGCAAAAGCAGCCTCTTCATTGCCATTGGCAAGGAAAGCCTCTTTCTCTTTGGCAAGTTCTTCTTTTCGGAGGTTGGCAAAAGCAACTCTTACCCGAGCCACTTCGTCCTTCACTTCGTTTACAGGTTGCTGAGCAAGGTTTTGAAGTGCTTCCACAAGCTGTTTCTTATCCATTGCCTCATAGTTAGTTGACGACTGCTCAGAATCTTTTGAAGATTCTGATGTTTGATTCACTACTTCTTCGGTGGCAGTTTCAGCCACTTCAGATTTCTGCTCTGAAAGTTCTGTAGGGTTAGTTTGAGCTACAGACTCTGAGTTCAAGGTTACATCCTTTTCGAGTTCTTTATTCGATGAGGACATTTCACGCGATTCCATAATGATACTTATTAATGACCTATGGCCAACATATTAATAGATTTCAAATTTACAAAAAAAATCAGAATCCAATGCCTTTTTATGATTTTTTTTTGCCATATATCACCGAATTTCAGTTATGAAACATCACCAAATCCACTACCCTCTATGCATCAGGACCATAATAAAGAATAGAGCAATTGTCGGGACTCAGCAATTTTTCTGCCACATGCATCAAGCCTTCTTGCGTGATATTTCGGTATTTTTCCACCTCTCTATTTATATCGGCAGCCTCACTGAGCAGTTCATACTGGCAAAGTTGCACAGCCTTTTTCGCATAAGAGATATTGGAGAATAACTGGGTAGATTCATATTTATTGGCACACTTTTCCATTTCATGCGCAGTGACGCCTTCGCGAAGGAAATTGTCAAGCTCGGCATTGATAGCATCTTGTGCCTGATTAAAAGTGACGCCATCTGACAAATGTGCCCGCACTATGAAAAGTCCTGGATCATAAGTACCCGTAACCGACGCGTCCAGCTCGGAGAAAATTCCAGTCTTTACCAGCACATTCCTATAGAAACGCGACGACAGACCATTCGACAACACATCACTCAGCATATCGCAAGCCTGATAATCAGCACCACCTCTGCCACACATGTGATACATCATTGATATCACGTTTTTAGGCACATTTCTTTTAACCGACAAAAACCGCTGTTCGTTCTGCACAGGTTCTTGAGGTAAATGTCTGGCAGGAATGTCGGCTGGCTCAAAATCGCCAAACCACTTTTCGGCAAGCATTACAGCCTGCTGGAAATCAACTTTGCCCGATACACAAAGAATTAAATTGTTCACGGCGTAGTGGCGATTAAAGAAGGTTTTAATCTCTTCGTGAGAGGCATTTTTGATGTCATCAACACTCAGTCCGATTGTTGGCCAGCGATAAGGGTGAACTTTATATGCAAGGCTACTGCTTATATGATGGAAATCGCCATATGGCACATTTAAACAGCGCTGCTTAAACTCCTCAATCACCACTTTTTTCTGAGTGTCGATGCTCTCATCAGTGAGATTCAAATTCCGCAGTCGGTCGGCCTCAAGCCTGAAAGCGGTTTCCACATTATGAGCCGGAAGCGTTTCATAATAATTTGTCATGTCCACACTGGTCCATGCATTACTATTGCCACCTGCAGCTTGTAGCGGTTCATCAAAATTGGAGGCGTGCTTCGAGCCAGTGAACATTAAATGCTCAAACAAATGAGCCAGCCCGGTAGCAGCGGGGCTCTCGTCTTTCGATCCCACATCATACAGGAGATTTAGTGCCACCATCTGCGTATTTTTGTCGAAATAATGCAACAAACGAAGGCCATTGTGCAATCGATAAGTGTTAAATGAAATCATGGCGATATTCTGTGGTTATTATGTTATTCAATCACTTTGGCTGAAATAATCTTAATGTCGTCAATCGGGCGGTCGGAAGGACCAGTAGTTGCCTGTTGAATCTTATCCACTACATCCATTCCCTCTACCACTTCTCCGAACACGGTGTACTGGCCATCGAGATGGGGTGTGCCGCCCACGGTGGTGTAGGCTTTCATCTGCTCGTCGGTAAATTTCACTGGGTTTTTAGCATATTCAGCCTCAGTCAATGCTATCAGTTCATTTTGGAGTTCCTCCAGTCCAAGCGTATCGCCGGCAGCCTGCATTTTTCGGATAGAATCCACCCTTTCCCTAACCATGCCGCTGAAAATATCTTCTTTCTTCTGCTCCGCCATACGCTGTTCCATCAGACCTACTTGTTGAGGAGAATACGTCTTGCCTGTAACAATATAAAACTGCGAGGCACTGCTACGGCGCTCTGGATTCACAGCATCACCGGTTCGGGCAGCTGCAAGAGCACCTTTTTTATGGAAATATTTAGGATAAACAAACTCAGCTTCCACAGTGTAGCCCAAATCGCCAGAACCGAGTTGCTGGTCAGGTGTTGCGGTCTTCGAACTCGGGTCACCTGTCTGAATCATAAAATCCTTAATTACTCTGTGAAAGAGCACACCGTTATACACACTGTCGCGCACCACCTTCAAAAAATTGTCGCGATGTTTTGGAGTGTCGTTATATAATTTCACAACGATTCTGCCCAAAGAAGTTTCAAGAGCCACTTTAGTTTCTTTGATATTGGTCATTTTATTATCCATATTTACTTGAGCGCCCAGTTCTGAATAAAAGAACAGGGCACTAATTGTGAATATAATAAGTGATTTAGAAAAATTCAGCATCTATTATGTGTAGGTAGCTGCTTATAATTTATAGCAAAACTAAAAACATGTGATTACATACCCACAGGATAAAGACGCTTGTAAATTCTGCGGAAATTATCGTCGGAAGCCTTCAGCTCCTCAGCATGTTCCTTATAGTCAGTCCCCCAAATTGATGCTGCCAAGTCGCCAAGGTAAACCCTGTCGCGATCTTTTTCAATGGCCGCCTTAATTAGTCTGTCGATGCTATCGGCGAATTTTTTAGGGTCAATAGCATTAAGGTAACGTGCTGTGCTGACCACAAACTGACCTGTCTTATCTACCATAATCATATTCTCCACCAGTTCAGGCATCATATTATCAACAGAACCGATATTGTTTGCAATATACTCATAAGTGAGCAAACCATTAGGGTCTTTTGACAACTTTGTCTTTAATTCTTCTTGCATATAATTATAATATTGATGTTGTTATCATACTCCAATCGTAGCCATCACATCGACGGGCCACACTAATATTAAATGCAAAATTAATCAAATTTAGGGAATCTTTACCTAATATAGCAAAGAAATCAATCCTTTCGACCTCGAGGAGACGCTAAAATCACCCATATTGCCTATGACTTCACACAATATCCACTAAGGCATTATCGCTACCTACTTAGCGAGCGACATATTAATGGATATGCCATAGTTGCTATTCGTGGTAGGGTAAGAGCTTGTGGAAACAAGTGGAGTGTTCACTTGATAGTCGAAATAAGCACCAAGCGTCACTCGTTTGCTCATCACATAATTAGCGGTGAAATTAATGCCAAGCGTGCGCGTGCCACTGGTTGGCTGTGCCGTACCATCAAGTATTTTACGGATAAGAGCTGTGTTGTTATTGAACTGAAAATCGAAATTCAGCGTTAAGTCATTGCTCACCCCCTTCTGCTTATTCTTCATTTTCAGCACGGTGTTAAAGTTGGCAATCTTGTAGCCTGCGCCAATCACGAATGATTTTGTGCTGGTTTCAACAAGCTGTCCGGCTGAGGAATTGAGCGACAGGGTACGACTGTCGCGATACTCTGCATTGAATGTGATGTTGTTGTTCATCGTAGCATTCACACCAATCAGAGGAGCAAACTTTTCTGTAATCGTTACCGATGAAATATTATAAGGCGACGACGGGAAAGGGTTGCCTGAAAGCGCATCTTGCGAGAAACCCAAATCACCTAAAACCGAAACCCAGTCGCTGTAACTTGAGAATGAACCCACCGAATACGTGCATTGGTAAGCGTGACTTAGCGTGAAGCTCTTAAAGTGCTTCTTAAAGAAAGGCAATTTAGAAAGCCCATCATAAGTCAGACGCCAGTTAGGAAGTATTGAGCTCAATCCTGGGAATGGATTAAGTGTCACTGATTTGGCATTTTTCCCTGAATAAGCAGCCACAAATGCTGGAATAAGAACATCACTACTGGTGGTGCTGACGGTTCCGTTTTTGGGATCGAAAGGTTTGCCTGCATACACAGAGCCCTTAATGAATCCCGCATCAGGATAGTTCACACCACTATATTTACTTTCAATGCGCTGTGCCACGATTGGAATGTTGGCAAGGAATTTATCAAATGCCGCACTTCTATATCCATCTTTTGAACTCACACCACGAAGGGCCGAAGCTATGGCCACATGGGTCTTGGTGTAGCTACCAGAATACAAAGTGGTCATGTCGTCGTACATGAATTGAAGCTGGTTAGTGCGGTTATCAGTTCTATTGCCTGTAAGGGTGATTTTCAATCCCCTAATAGGCTCAAGCTGAATTTCTGCGCTAAACTCTTGAGTTCTGCTGTAGATAGCAGGAGATGTCATATTCTGATCGCATAGCAACCACCCTCTGTCTTTTGCTTTTTGGATATACGACTCATCAGTAAAGCCAAACGCGAAGTCAAGACCAGGAGCCATCACATCGTAGTGTGTGCTTTGCCCGAAAATATCGCCAATGTCGGGTATGAATTGAGGAAGAGACAACTGACGTGTGTTGCGGAATTTCACATTCACCGAACGAACACTCATCAAAAACCGTGTGCTATACTGGCCAAACTCCGACCAGAACGACTTTTTCTCATCGGCAAGCACTTCTACAATGGTAAACTTAATGTTTTGGTCGCCCTTATTGAGAATTTCCACATTGTTATTATCCTTCACCTTGTATTTCACTTGAAATCTCTTACCATCGGTAGTGCGAGCGGTTACCGTCACATTTTGCACATTTAAGCCGTGCTTAATCATAAGCGAAGAGTCAGGATTCAGTTTCAGGGTGCGCTCCAACCGCTTTGGCTTCTTGCGACTGCTTCTACTCTGGCGAGTGTTTTTACCCCACGCTGAATTTGAGTTCGACGAACTGGAGAAGCGCTTATTCACGTCCTTCAAATAAGGAATTTTATTATAGAGCTGATTGAAATCCCACCGTGTGTCGAAATTCAATGTGGCTTGATTGGCAATCGTATTGCCCGACACCACACCGTCGAGCGTGGTGCCACGATCCCAATGATAAGTGGCATTATAGCTTGCGTTGGCTGAAATAAAACTCAGCACAGGAATGGAGGAGAATGGAGCTTTGTATGTGGCATTAAAGGTCTGGTTATAGGCCCAAGGCGTTCCCAAGTCCTTGATACTCGTCCACACAGAGTCGCGCCAGTCGCGGTAGCGATCGGGGAACAGTTTTTTATTCACCTGACCCACAGGCTCAAGAATATGGGCTGTGGTATTGGTGTTGATCGACACGCTAAACGATTTGGTGAAATTCCAGCTCAAAGCAAACTGACGGTCCCACAGGAAATTCTTACTCACAGACACAGGCAGAACGATGTCGGCATCGGTCTGATTTCGTGTTTGCTGCTCGTAATAGTAGCGTGAGATGTTGGTATTGAACGACAGCGATGAAGGCAGCCAGTGGAATTCCCATTCGCGGAAGAACTTCATGTTTTTGTTCTTGGCGCTGATCATCTTATTAAACGGCTTGAATGGCTTTGAATAAGGTGTCCAGCTATACTGGAAACTGCCACGATAGTCATTCGTGTTCTCATACGAGTTGTTCGGGTCTGAATTGTGCTGTTTGTTGAACGAGTAGCTGAAAGTGAAGTTGGCCGGATCCCATGGCATAGGATTCTTGCTCTTCACATCAAATTTCAACCCCGACACAGAAAAACTCTTCGTCACTTTTCGGGTAACAGAAAAATCACTGATTGAGTCGCGCTGGTGCTTATCGGCACAAAGGTCGATAGCGTCCTTCAGCAGCACGTCCTTATCTTTTGGATTATATTTGGGTGTGGTTTTCTGATTGGTGTAAGAGTAATAGACAGGTGCCTTCAATTTAGCTTTTTCAGGTAAGAACCTGCCCAAATCCACTTGCACAGCTACATTCACATTGTTATATTCGTCCATTCTGCGGTCCTGCAAACTCTGGTTCACCGAGCCAAAACCAGTGGTTTCCTTATGATAACCAAAATTCACTGTGGCTATGTCGCTCAAGTTCAGATTAGCATCAACCTTGGCTGCCCAGCCGCCTTCTTGATTAAAATCAGTGACGCGGAGTTCGTCAACCCACACCGTACACTCCTTAGTGGTAGTGGCCCTATTACGAACACCCACCATAATCACACGCACATCGCTCAACGAGGGGTTACCCAAAACGGTCACCTTGTCGTTAGGATTATTGGGATCAGGCTCAGAGTAACGCGTATAGTACGACACGTCGCCTACGCCAGCCATTTTCTGTGCATTCCTATTCTTCTTCACGTCAGTAAGTACATCAAGATTAAGGTTGAGCATATTGCTGGTGGGCCACACTTTTTCGCGGTCACTGGAGCTGTTAGTATTATATTTTCCTGGAGCAGTCACAGCCATTGGAATTTCATACTCATAATAGTTGTTCTTCGCATCGGTTCCAAGGCGCAAGAAGAGCGACACATCGCCATCACGAAGATTTGTGGCATCACCAATAAGCGCCTCATTGTGCACAAACATTTGCAAGCGCTTGTAGGTGCGCAAGTCAAGTGAAGTGTTACGATACACGCCACGTGCCTCACCTGTTTTCAATTGCTCCACCTTTATTTGCATCGACTGCTCATTCAACTGCGTGATTTGAGATTGTCCGGAATCGACAATTCTGCTTACGCCAGGAGGCAAAACATAGCTCACGGGCTCGCGTGTAGCATTCTCCTCGATATTAACGGTGTTTACCGTAAGCGAACCCTCAGCCGGCTGATTGGTGCGGACATCAGGATTATAGTCATAGTTACGCCATTCGCCTCTCACAAGTTCAAGAGTAGCGAAACGCAGGTGGGTTGGCTTCTTAAAGTCGGTCATAAACATTCGAATGAAACGAATGGTAGAAAAGTCATTGATAGAGCCAACCTTTTTTTCATAGTCACGCAAAGGAATACTGAACTGATACCACACAATTGGCGTTTTTTTGCCATCACGCGTGGTGACACTCAGCTCCTGCTTGTCCACTATATAATTTTTGCCCACCACAAGATCTTCTGGGCGGATAGAAACTCTATATTGGAAATAACGCTCGTATTCGTTCAGTGTGTTGTCTTGATTGATGTCCTCCACATCAGGTACACTTCTTGCCGACTGATACAGCGGGTCGGAGGCATCTGTCGGGGAGAGAGAGTTACCTTCAGTGCCATTGTATCGCTTATAGCGGTCAAGGATTCCCATTTTAGCCTGATCGTAGTCATACCCACGATAGAAATGATAGTTATCACCACCAGGGTCGTTGATTGGTGAGAATGGATCTTCTTCCATCTTGGCAATAGTGGTGTCGGGGAGCACTCTGCGAAGCGACTGTACATAATCGCGATAAGTGGGATATTCCTTTTCCTCTGCCGTGCTCAAGCCATTCAAACCCACATCCTGACGGATACGGGAATCTGAGCTTGTGTCGAAAGCATAACTCATCGACGACTGCGTGGAAACCTTTCCCCACACCGTTTTCTTAATGAAAGTGGTGTCGCCATCAGCAGGCAAACCATTTTCATACGATTTTAAGCCATCTTTCAGAATATCCTCGCTCACTTCGCCCAAGTTGAAATAAAGGTCACCACCTTCGCGGTTATCAGCGTTCTGGTCGAGGAACGGGTCAAGCATCCAGAATTGGATATACTCAATATTTGAGGATTCAAAGTTGGTGTTGTCAAGTTTTCTCATGATACCGCCCCAGCGCTTCTCGGGATTGAGCAAATTGCCACTTGCATCAAGGTTCTGCGCATCAAGGTTGTAAGGGCCACGCTCCTGCGGATAAAACGACAGGTTGAGCGTTTGAATAATAGATGACTCTCCATAGTTGAGTTCCCTTCCCGGAAATACTTCGCTGTAAGGAATCTCGCGGACGTATGGATTAGAGAGCTGTGCCACATCATTCTTGATATACCCAGGCACCAGCGATGAATTACGCTGTGTGAAAAGACGGTCGATATGATACCAAGAAAGCAATGCGCGGTTCTTGCCATAGTCCACATTATTGGCCAAACCTGCCTCAGGGAAAAGCGCACCTGAACTGGGGTCGTAAGGCGTAGAGGCCAAGAACCAGGAGTAAGGCGACCGCAAGTCAATGCCCGACTGCGTGGACTCAAAATCGTCGATATAAGAGCTACCGGCATTTGAGCCAGTGGAAGCCTTATGAGGAATAAGCTGTGCAAATTCTCCCTTGAAGTTAAAGGAAGATGGAGCCGTGGCATTCACCGTGGGTATTTTGTTCAGCAAATTGGTGAGCCACATAAAGTTGGTTTTATACGACACATTGGCACCCCAAATAGTATTATTGACCAACTCATCGCCAATCGACACCTTTTCAGTAAGCGCCTTCTCGCCATAGTGCATCACAGTGGCACCCACATGGAAATCTTTATTGAAAGCATAGTCTAAATCAAGGCCCAGCAGACTTTTGCGCTGCATGCTGAATGTAGATTGGTTTTCCATCGACACGCTGATGCTGGTTCCTGCATCGATAATGCTTTGGTTGGTGATGGTCACCGTACCCATATTATAATCCACAGTGTAGTCGCTATTTTCAGTGAGCGTAACGCCACCAGCGGTCACCACAACCGAACCTCGGGGCACATTCATGGCATTAAGCCTAATCACATTGCCAGCCGAAGCCTGGTACTCACCCGTCATCACGAATTTATTCTTGTCGGAATACTGCCGAGCCACAGGTAGTGTGCAGTCGTAAAGTTCTTGATAGACGTATTTGTCAGCAATGGCGTCGCCGCCCATCATTTTTTTCAAATGACTGCCAAAAGGCTCAACCACAGGAAATATCACCCTGCCTTTAGAAGCCACCACGGTATAGCCCTCAAGGAAATCGAATCGGCCATCTACGTTAGGTTCCTTATTGGCATCCAATCGGTCAAGGTTCATCACCTGAAGTAAGGGTTTACCATTGATAGGCCCTTCAGGTATATAGTTCAATTCCGTGCCTGTGGTGTCGGAAAGATACTTAATGTCGAACTTAAAGTTGGTGGATTGAATTTGATAAGCACCCAATGAGTAAACATTCTTCATCATCAAATGCCAAATTGGCAATTGAGGGGAAGTGGTAGTGCCTTTAAGCATTTTCACATAGAGTGAATTGGAAGTATTGTCGATGTCGGCAGAAAACTCACCCACCTGATAAGTTTTTCCTTTATAGGTATATTGGAATGCCACAGCCAGCACTTCATCAGGATTAAGGGCAGAGTTGAGTGTGATATATCCAAGCGAAGTGTTCACCGAATACTCCGACGATGAAAGCAAGCGTGCCTGCTCAATCTTCTCATAATCCTTACCGCCTTCCACGCCATAAGCTTCAAGAGGCTTCAATGCCGAAGAAGCCAGACTAATGTCGCGCGCATCTGGATAGTTGTTCTTTATTTCTGTGATTTCATTATTTGATGAGTTGGAAGGGTTTACATCTCCCCCATCTGTAGTCCAGTGACTGTTGCACAAATGGCTATTTTCACCCAAGTCGGCAAAAGCCACAATATTACGCGACTCATTAAAATTGCCTCGCTTATTTGTAACCCACACCTCCACACGGGTGATATTAATACCCGACGACACAAGAGGCAATTTCGAGCACCAAGTGTCGTAATTGTCACGGAAGAAGTGCGACAAGAAGAAATTTCGGTTCTGGTCGTAATTATCGGCCGTAATGTAGAACGATGTGGTTTGTGCGCCACCTTTTGTGTTCACAGTCTGAGTCTGTGAGTTTTGCTGCGACACAAGGGCGGTGGCTGTGAGCTTGCCAAATTGAAGTTTTGCCTTCAAGCCAAAAAGGGCGGCACTACCACGAATGAGCGACGAGCCTGTGGTC
This sequence comes from Sodaliphilus sp., assembly GCA_050873765.1. Classification (GTDB taxonomy): domain Bacteria; phylum Bacteroidota; class Bacteroidia; order Bacteroidales; family Muribaculaceae; genus Sodaliphilus. Next base: position 8,265 of record JBNMJK010000021.1, on the reverse strand, counting down.
ATACTCACATTACCAGCTTCAATGCTCTTAATAATCTCATCCTCCTTACCCTCATAAGCAAGTTTGAGGTTCTTGTTGTCGAAATCAAAAGTAGCGTCGGTGTTATACGACATGTTAAACTTCATCTTGTCGCCCACCGAGGCTGCGATTGTAGCTTGAATCTTCTGGTCGAAGTCGAAATAGGTTTTACGTCGAGCCGCCACTGATAGTGCCGGATTATCAGTCTTGTTGCTCTTTACACCCATATTGATGTTCAGCGTACCGGTGGTTTTCAACTGCACACCACCTGGGCCGAACACCGACTCCAACGGGCCAAGGCCGAACTGCATATCCAAGAAGTTGAATGGCTGGTTTTTCTTCTTCTCTATGGTTTCACTATTTTTCTGCCGATAGTATTCTTGCATCGACTGGCGGAGCGCAATATCGTTGTACTCGTCAGGAGACAGAATAAACGGAGTAACAATATCATTGTCACCAACACGGGTATGCACCACGTAGTGGCCGGTTTCGGGGTCAAACTCAGCTGTGGTGGTGATATTCGACGGTGTTTTCAAATCTGTTGGTGGCTGCACAAATTGAAGCCCATCATAAGAATCAGCCAATTTGTCCTGCACGCCGTAAGGCAAATCAAAAGAGTCCTTTGATGCTTTATTCACGCTCTTGTCGGGCGCAACTGTGGGTGGTGGCGTGAACTTCTTCTCTGGTGTAGTGGCTTGCGTCTGTGCCACCACATAAAAACTCAGTGCGAATGAAACGCTCATCACACACACCACCACACAAAATGATATTTTTCTAAATAATTTTTCCAACGAGATTGGTTTATCGTTTATAGATCCAGCCTTCCGCCCTACATCATTTTCAAGGCCTTTTTAATTGCCTGCTCCACAGTGATTGCTGGGTTTGTGGTAAACAATTTTTTTAGAGCCTTTTGCGACATTTGCTTGGTGAATCCAAGCATCACAAGTGCCGACATTGCTTCGTCAAACACCTCGCCCGTTGCGGGGCTTTGATATAATAACGTATCAGCCGACACTTTTATTTTATCTTTAAGGTCAACAATTATCCTTTCTGCCGTTTTTGCCCCTATTCCTTTCACCGATTTCAGCGCAGCAGCATTGCCAGAAGCTATAGTCTGCTCCAAGTCGGAGGGAGTGAGCGACGACAGTATCATGCGAGCCGTGTTAGCTCCCACACCCGACACGCTAATCAAGAGCAGAAAAAGTTCGCGCTCGTGACGGTCTGTAAATCCAAACAGCACATGGGCATCTTCACGTATAGCCTCAAACACATACACTTTCGCATCTTGGCTCTGGTGCTGAAGCACGTTATAGGAGGTTAAAGAGATATTAATCATATAGCCCACGCCATGGTTATCGAGCACCACATAAGTGGGTGTAAGTTCCTCTACATTTCCCTTAATATAATCGAACATAAATGATATAGTTAAATTAAATACAAATTTACAGAAAAATGATGAGATTTAAAGTAACTAAGTTCTGTTACTTTTTCTGTATTTTCGAAAGCGATAGAGAACCATTTGTGAAAATAAAGTCAATTTGAATCGCTACAATATTAGAGTCAGAGAAAAAAAGCCCTGACACTTTTAAGTGCCAGGACTTTACTAAAATATTGAATTTAAAATTTACTTGCTTAAAGAAGCAATAATGCTCTGCAGCTTGGCCTTTGTGGCATCATCAGCCACCGACTCCCATGCTTTGAATGCTTCAAGAGCTTTTGCTTTATTCTTCACACCGTTGTAGTAAAGGCCGATGTATTGATAAGCGTAGCCAAGAGTGCCATTATAAGCAGCCTGCTGATCAGCAGGAAGAGCCTTGATAGCGTTAGCCAGGGCCTCCATTGTTTCGAGAGCCTTACCTGTGTTCTTCTCCTCCATTGCAGTCTGGATACGGGCCTTATAGTAAAGGAACACTATATCGTTAGCCTTCATTTCGAGAGCCTTATTGATGTATGAAAGAGCCTCTGTAAGGTCGGCAGCCTTGTCAGTAGCAACAGAATCGGCAGCAGCTTTATCTTGATATACAGTAGCTAAAGTTGAATAATCACTCGCCACGCACTTGTCGCTCGCCACCACTTTCTTTCCATAATAGATAGCCTTGTCAAACACCTTAGCTTTTGCAGCCTGGCTTGTCAAATTTCGTGCAAGTTCAAGATTGTCGGGATTGGCTTGAATAGCTTCATCGTAATATTTCATAGCTTCTTCTGGCATCTTGGCCTCTTCGAGCACTTTTGCAAACATCACAAGGTCTTTGAAGTTGAAGTTTGCATCATCGGCGCTCTTCTTGTATGAAAACATTTCTTTACCCACGGCTGCAGCTTCAGCCCACTGACCTTTATTTGCTAAACTATACATCATCATACGGCAAGCTGGAATATAGTAGTTGCTTGCTGGTGTGATTTTATTTTTCAAAGCGGAAGCCACTTTATAGCATTCGTCAAATTTGTCGGCAAAATAAAGGAGCTGTGCATATCGAGCTTCATCTTTGTCGAAGTGGTTGTTGCTACCAGTGATATATTCACCATAGCGCTGTGCAGCCTCTGCAAAATCACCGTTCTCGTAAAGTTTTTCAGCCAACTGGCGCTGAACCAGAGCAGAATTTGGATGAGCGAGAATGATTTCGTGGAGTTTTGCGAGCGCAAGTTCCTTAGTTCCTTATTCACCTGGAAATAAGTGTCGGCATACTTCACAGTAGCCTCGATGTTGGCGTCGTCTTTAGTGAAAGCCATTTCATATTTACCCATGGCATCACCCACGTCGCCGCGAGCCATACTCATGTCGCCTTCAAAAATATAAGTGTCAGCCACTTCATCTTTCGACCATTTGCGTGCATCGAGAAGGCATTTTTCAATTTTCTTGTCGTAAGCAGTAGGGTCGGCGGCAAAATAAGCCACAGCGATAGCCACTTCCACTTTTGCATCTTTCTTTGCAAGTTTGCGTGCGGTTTTCAACAAATCCTCGCCAGCCTTATTGCCTTGCTTAAGCATAACGGCACCTTGGCCCACATAGTTGTAGGGATTGTTGGCATCAGCAGCCACACCTTTGTCGAAATTTGCTTTTGCCGAATCAAGATTGCCTTCCTTGAAGTCGATCATACCATAATAGTAGTAAGCCTCCGACTTGTTTGCTGCAGAATTGATGTTACGGTTGAGAATGGTTTTTGCATTCTCGTAATCACCAATAGAGTAAAAATCAATTCCGTCCTTGAATCCTTGAGCGAAAACCGAAACGGAAGCTCCCATCAAAAGGGAAGCCAATAAGAATTTCATTTTCATCTTAGTAATTTTTTAGTATTATGTTTTGTTTGTTTTTTCTCTTTAAATGCTCTAAACAGTCAACAGATTAGCAATTGCAATCGCTGGTGTCATTTAATTTGACACATCCACCACCCTGATAGGCTCGGCCCCAGGCATGATACCTGTTTGCAGAATAATTTTTTGGCCAATCACGCTTGTAAGGAACACATAAAACTGATGAGCGGGGGTTCCAGGATATGAAGCATCTATGGCATAAATTATTCTAAACAGTGGATAAGAGCCGTCAGCAATGTAAGCCTGATAAGGCTGAACGCCTTCCACTCTGTCCATACTGCGAACGCGAAGCACCTTCACACGGTCTGTGAAGTCGATCGAAGAGGGAGCTGTTTCCTGTTCGCTCTTGTTGAGTTGCTTAAATCGCTCCTCTTCGCTTTTTTTACTTTCACCCATGTCGTCGGCAATCCAACTTACGCCCACAAAACCGATGGCATTGCGATTCTTTTCCACAAGCTGAAACACCTCTTCCGAAGATTTAGCGGAATACACAGGGAATGAAAAATCTTTACCTTTCAAAAATTTTTCTTTTGCATAGTGAATCACGCCCGATGCGTTACCGTCGAAAAGAAGTTTGATGGAGTCGTTGCGCATCTTAGTAGGCACAATTTTACCCCAAGTGCGATATTTGCCTGTCATCAAGTCGGTGAGCTCCTGCATGGAAAGTTCATCAATGTCGCAATGTTTATTCACAATCAGAGCCACAGCATCTACAGCTATCATCTGCGAGCGGTAAGCTCTGTTTTTAGATGCCAAGTAGCGCTTTTGGTCTTGGGTCAAATCCTTTTGAGTGATAATCAGGTCAACATTTCCTGAAAGCAAAGAGTCGAGGGCAACCGATTCACTCATATAGCGAGCCATCACATCTGACTGTGGATATTGATATTGGAATATATCAATTTCCTGGTCCAAAATGTTTTTAAACGACTCATCACAATACACTTTCGCAAAACCCGAAACAGCCTGCTTCTGGTCTTTATACTTAGTGCAGCTTGAAGTGCCCCAAAGAAAAGCTAAGGCAAGAGCAAATGACAAATATATTCTATTCATTTTCATCGATGCGTAATTAAAAAGAAGTATATAAAATTCTTTGTAGCGTTTATTGTTCTTGGTCTTTGTCATCTTTATCTGTTAGCCAGTAGTAATCGACGCCTGTAACCTGACGGTAGCCTCGATAAACGCCGTAGAGCAAAAACACCACTGCTAAAATATAACGAAACCACGTGAGAGAGGCACTCCAGTCGAAAAAGTTAAAATACATCAGTGCGGCCATGCCCACATACACGAAAATCATAAACAGTCCAAAAAACAAACGTAGAATTCGAAACAATTTATTTCCAGTTTTCTTCATTATTCTTTGTAAAAACTTTGTCGATTAGACAACGTAATAAATAAAAGGTTTATTGCGATTCTCGCAGTTAAAACTTCATTATTTTAAATGTGTAAAGTTACGCATTTTTACCCAAACAGCCACCAAACCAGTTTCACAATTTTCATAAAGATATTTAATAGAATAGAAAATGAAATAAAAATGCCGCAAGCAATGTAGCTTGCGGCATATATAGAGGTAGTATTAAAATATACTAAAGCGGATTACTGCTGGAGCTTGAAGGTTACAGGAAGAGTGTACCACACGTTCACAGGCTGACCATTTTGCTTACCAGGAGTAAACTTAGGCAGGCCGCGAACCACGCGTTTAGCTTCGTTATCACAGTCAGGGCTGAGAGAGCGAACCACTTTCACTTCACCCACATTACCAGTCTTGGTAACAACGAATTGAACGATACACTTACCTTGGATACCTTGCTCTTGAGCCATCGCAGGATACTGCATGTGACTTGCAATATACTTCATCAGAGCGGCATCACCACCTGGGAACTGAGGCATCTGCTCTACAGAAGTAAACACCTTATTTTCCTCTTGTGGCTTAGGAGTCTCCACTTGCACCTTAGTTTCAACGGCTGCAACTGGCTTAGGAGCCTCTTGAGGCTTGATGTCAGAAACAAGACCACCAAGCTGACCTTCCACATTTTGAGCGGAGATATCAGCTTCGTTCTTCTGAGTTTCAGTAGTCAATTGAGGTGGTTGAGTCACCTCGTTGTCAGGCACGATGGCAAGTTCTGTCACCTGCTGCTGAGCTTCCTGAACCTCTTCAGGCTCTTGTTGTTCCTCTTGCTTCACCACTTGCTCTTCTTCTTCAGACTGCTCCGACGACATTTCGTTAACCACAGTTTCCTGTTGTTGTTTCAAGAGTGCCTCACGAGCTTCTTCTGCCTTCATATCCATGTATTTTGAAATACCAAAATAAATCAGGCAGCAAGCGATGAAACCTAAAATAATCCACATAAACGCAATATTGTGGCGCTTTGCAGAGGTTTGACGCAAAACGTAAGCGCCAAAATCCTTGTTACCACCTTCAAAAATAAGGTCGCACCACTCTTTTGATGTAAGATCTACACTATTTGACATAATCTTTTTCGTTTAAATATTAATAAATCCACATCATCAATTACTTATGTGCAACTGGTGCTGGTGGAAGCTTAACGCCCTTAGCCAACAAAGCAGTTGTATCATCCTTACTAAGAGTCTCGATCTGGAAAGTACCGATGCTATTGATCTGCATCTGGTCGAGCAGAGCCACCACATCAGCATAGCTTGCACGGCTTGTAGGCTTAATCATCACGATAGGTGTCTGATGAGCCTGGTTGAGTGTAGCAAGCACGGCGGTAGCCTTTTGCTGATAAATAGCATCGTTTTGAGCATCATCATTAGAGTACTTGTGAGCTTCCCATTCTTTCTTAAACTTGTCGATCTCCTTCAGAGCCTTTTCGTTCTTCTTTTGGAGAATGGCAGTAAGGAAGTTGGTGTCCTTCGTACCCTTCATGCCGATACCTTTAGCCTCAATCAGCTGAGTAGCTGCCTGGGCTGGATCGAGTTTACCTTCATAGTAGAAGAACTTAGAGTCGGCAGAAGATGAAATGGCGTTGCCATCTTTTTCTTCTTCCTTACCATCAAGAATAATGGTGAAGGCCTGAGATTCTGCTGCCTGGTTCTTGTTCTTCTCAATCTGACTTTCATTGCTGTTCGAAGGAAGAGCAATCTTCAAGGTTTGAGACTTCAACATAGTTGTACACAACATGAAGAAGGTGATCAACAACATGTTCATATCAACCATAGGAGTAAAGTCGATACGGGTCTCAAATTTTTTCTGACGACTTAAATCTTTCTTTCCCATATTACTTTAATCTTTAGCGGTTTTTAATGAAGTCATCAGCGTAAACTTGTTACGCTTGATCGACTGCAAGTTGTTCATAACGATTTCAACCATACGGTAAGGAGTGTTGGCATCAGCCTTGATGGCAATAGCCTTACCGCTTCTTATATCTTCTGTTGCATCATCACGCTGTGAGAAAACCTCTGCGCAAGCGCGGATCCATTCCTGGAACTCGGTCAAATCACCACCATAAGTGGTCATATTGATAGGAATACCAGGGCTGTTCTTAAGAGCTTCTGCACGCTCGTTAGCTGGAAGATCGAGCCACTTCTTCAAATCCTTGATAGGGGCACCGAAAGCATTGAGCTTAGCGAAGTCGTTGTAGTTTTGAGCAGAGAAGTTGATATTGTGCTTGCTCGCCATAATTTGCAGAACTTGCTTCTTTACGTTCTCAGTAGTGAACGCAGAGTCAGCATCGTCTTTCTTTGAAGCGCCCACAATTTCCATGTACACTTGTCCATGGCCATCGTGTTCGTTCTGGCTAACCAGCACAGTGATCAATTTCTGTTCAGGCACAACGTCTTCTGACACAGAAGCTGGCGTTACAACCTTAACTGGTTCTTCCTGAAGGAAGGTAGATGTCAACATGAAGAAAGTCAGCAGAAGAACGGTAACGTCCGACATTGCGGTCATGTCGATACGTGGGTCTTTTTTCTTAACTTTGACTTTTCCCATTGTTATTTGTTTTTACTTTTTACTTTAAAAAATTGTTTTAAAATCACTATAATCAAGCAAATTAGTTAGCGTGATTTGCAGCGTAAGCGTTCACGATAGCGAAACCGAGTTCGTCAACTGCATAAGTGAGATTATCAATCTTGTTAGTAAAGAAGTTGTAACCAATGAGAGCGCAAACAGCGGTAAGAATACCAGATGCGGTGTTCACAAGTGCCTCAGAAATACCTTTTGAAAGTTCTGCAGAGTCAGGAGCACCAGCGTTACCAAGAGCCTGGAACGACTTGATCATACCAACCACAGTACCGAACAAACCGAGGAGGGTACCAAGAGTGGTCATAGTAGCCAAGATTGGGAGGTTCTGCTGCAATGATGGCATTTCAAGAGCGGTAGCCTCTTCGAGTTGCTGTTGGATAACAGCGAGCTTCTGTTCCTTAGGAAGAAGAGTGTTAGCTTCCATCTCTTTGTATTTGGTGAGAGTTGAGTAAACGATTGCACCAACAGTGCCTTGTTGCTTCTTGCAGAGTTCTTCAGCCTTAGCAACGTTCTTTTCATTAAGAGCTTTCTTAACTTCAGCAACGAACTTAGTTTGGTTGCCCTTACCAGCAGCCTTACCGAGAGCGATGAAGCGTTCAACGATAAGAGTGAGCACTGTCAAAAGGCAGGTGAGAATGAATGGCACAACGAAACCACCGAGGTACATAGTACCGAGAAGGTTTACAGGGTTGCTGGTAACGCCCTCATCCTTAGTAGGAGCGAAGAAGTGAGAAGCGTAAGTATTACCGTCGCTATATTCGAAGAAGCTACCCAAACCGAAGAGGTAGAAACATTCTGCAATAATGAAGCAGATAATAATTACGATAAAAGCATTCTTGATGCCACCTACATTACTGCTAACGCCGTTGTTAGCTTTTTTAGCAACAGGAGCCTGTGGTTTTGGCTGCTGAGCGTTTTGCTTTGTTGCTTCCATAAATTTAAATAAAAATAATAGT
>JBNMJK010000020.1:0-36513 GCA_050873765.1 Sodaliphilus sp. | reverse complement strand
TCCCTACCGTAGGGCTTTCACTATCGTCTTAACTTCCTAACTTCTAACTTCTAATTTAATTTCTTGTACAACTTTTCGAGGCGGCGGTGGCTTTGCACCAGGCGGCCCCATGGAATACGGCCATTTTTCACGTTCTTCACAATCAGGTCCACGAGGCGGAACGGACGGTCGGGCTCGAAGCCGGTGTTGATGTTGTTGCCCACACACAGCAGGTCGCAACCCGCGTTAATGGCCAGTACCAGCGCATTCTCAATGTCGTATTTTTTGATGATGCCCTCCATATACATGTCGTCGCTCACCACCACACCGTCGTAGCCCAACTGCTTGCGCAGCACGCCATCGATGGTCTTGCGGCTCAGTGTGGCTGGATAGTCGGGGTCGATGTTGCCATTGATGATGTGTGCCGTCATCACCATATCCACCTTCCCCTTCTTGATGAGCTTGCGGAAAGGCTCCAGCTCAGCGGGCTGCCAAGAGTCGGTAACATCCACAAAGCCCCAGTGTGAGTCGCCTAACGCATTGCCATGGCCGGGGAAATGCTTCACGGCGCAAAGAATGTGGCGGCGGTGCATCTCACCGATTTGAATGCCGGCGTGGCGCACGATCACAGCTGCATCGGAGCCGAAGCTGCGCTGAATCTTACCGATAGGGGGGCAGAGCGGGCTCAGCACATCGAGCACCGGGGCAAGATTGAGGTTCACGCCGCTCGATGCCAACTGGTCGGCCATGAGACGAGCGTAGAATTTAGTGGTGTCGCGGTTGTCGAGTTTGCCGAGGTATTCAGCGTCGGGCAGTTTTTCAAACCCATAGGCAGGGCGCAGACGCTGCACACGTCCGCCTTCCTGATCCACGGCAATCAGCAGCGGATAGTCGGCCAGCGCCTGAATATCGGTGGTGAGTTGTGCCAACTGCTGGCGGGAAGTGATGTTGCGCGAGCCGATTTTCGCCGTACCGGTCAGGTCGATGTCGAAAAGCACCACGCACCCCACTTTCAGGTCGCGAATGTAGCGAGCGGCATCGCTTTGGCTGTTCACAGAGTCGCCCTTAAAGCCCACCATCAGCATTTGCGCGGCATAACGGCGCAGCACGGAGTCGCTCGGAATTTGGGCTTGGGCAGAAAAAGCGGCAATAACGGCCATGGCCGCAAGGATAAGAATGTTACGTTTCATTGAAGGAGTTCAGAGGGTAGAGAATGTTAATGAGTAGGGGAGAGGGTGTGGCAGTCGTGAGGAGAGCCTAAATCATTTTCAATCAAAGAAATGGAAAAAGAAATAGCAGGCTATCCACTCGTAGCGCACACTTTGAGCGTAGCCAATGATGCGCTTATCGGCATCGTAGATTTTGCCGCTGCGGTCGATATTGCCAAGAATACGGCTCTCGCCGTCGCGCACAGTGCCATCGGTGAGAATATAGCCAATGCGCTCACCGCCGGTGTTGTAGATTTGCAGCCCCTTGATAAGCCCGATTTGCTTATTGTTCTTGTTGCGGATCACGCCATCGCGGTCGAAAAAGCCGATAGGGCGCGAGTCGTTGTCGCGCACGGTGCCATTGGGCGAAATGCGTCCTATGTTGTGGTGGTTGGCGTCGCGAATAGTCTGCGCCCCGGCACAGGGAGCGAGTCCGGCGGCCACAGCCACCAGCAGCGTCATCATTATGAATCTTATCGTCTTCATTGTGTAATGTGTACGTACTCTTGTGTGCAAGTTGTTAACCTTGTGCAAAGGTAAAGCAAAAAACAATAACTACCAACACGCTTTCGCCTTTACACACGATTATGACTTCGCCCCGATGCCAAAGTTTAATCATTCGCCATAAAAACAGCGAATCGTATAGGATTTTCGAGAAAATGTGTTTATTTTTGCTTCACATAATCTATTAAACCACAGGAAGAAATGAAAAAATGGATTTTTGCGATATTGATAGGGCTGTTAGGCACTTTTGCAGCAGCGGCACAAGAAGCCAGCGAGCCGCAGCCGCAAGCAGCCCCGGCGCTGCTGCGCCAAGTGTATGAGCGCATCGCAGCCCTCGACGGCTTTGAGCCATTCAGCGCCGAGGAGGCGAGCGCCTACGAGCGTGTGGTGCAGGGCAAATGCCATGGCACGGTACACGGCAATTCAAGCCATCGCGATGAGGTGCTCCAAATCCTCTCCACCTTGCCCGCCAGTGCCCTCTACAGCGAGGAAGTGACCGACAAGGGAAAGGTCAGCCGCTACTATATAGCCACCGGCAGCGATGGCAGCAGCAGTATGCTGTATGCCTTTGTGGGCTTTGGCGGCAACGACCTGCTGGTGCTGCTCTTCGAGGGTGGCGACTTGGCCAAATACCGTGAGCAGGCGGATAAAATCAAGTGACAGACGCAAGGAAATGCCAGCGCGAGCACGGCATCGGCTCAGACGCAGCCAGAAAAATGGAGTAAAGAAAAAAATAAAGCGCCCCCGCCCATCGATTTTCACATTTTTTAGATTGGCGGCGCCAATGCTTTGCGCGAGAGCATACGCTTTTTCAGAAAATATCACTAACTTTGCACGAATATATATGTGTGTGCAGTGAAGCACTGCAAGGCGGAAGGAGCGTATCACTCTATTAACCCACCGCCAAACAGCCATAGCGACAATAATAACATACTAAATAAAACAAATAAACAGTGAAAAAGTACAGACTTATCGACAACACGCTCGGTTGGCTCGTGTTTTTGGTGGCAGCTATCACCTATCTGCTCACCATCGAGCCCACAGCGAGTTTCTGGGACTGCCCAGAATTCATTGCTCAAGCATTTAAGAGTGAAGTGGGCCACCCACCCGGCAACCCCATCTTCATTCTTGTGGGCCGCTTTGCCGCCAACTTTGCCGGAGGCGACGTGACAGCGGTGGCCAAATGCGTCAACTCCATGTCGGCCTTGCTGAGTGCCGGCACCATTCTGTTCCTCTTCTGGACCGTGACCCACCTGGTGAAAAAGCTGGTGGTGAAAGACGGTGAGGAAGACAGCATGACCCTGGTGCAGTATCTCGTGGTGATGGGCAGTGGCGTGTGCGGCGCACTGGTATATACCTGGAGCGACACATTCTGGTTCTCAGCCGTAGAGGCCGAGGTGTATGCCTTCTCCTCGTTCTGTACAGCCCTTGTGGTGTGGCTGATGCTCAAATGGGAAGACCAGGCCGACGACCCCAAGAGCGACCGCTGGATTATCCTCATAGCCTATGTGTTTGGCTTCTCGCTGGGTGTGCACCTGCTCAACCTGCTCTGCATTCCAGCCCTTGCGCTCATATTCTATTACCGCAAGTGGAAAGAGACCTCAGTGAAAGGCTCACTGCTCACCCTGCTGGTGCCGTTTGCTGTGATTGTGGCCATCCTCTATGGCCTGGAGCCCGGCTTCGTGGAGCTTGGCGGCTACTTCGACCTGTTCTTCGTGAACACCCTCGGCCTGCCTTACAACTCAGGCGTGCTGTTCTACGCAGTGCTCACGCTTGCCATCTTCTCATGGGCCATTTATGAAATGTATAAAGGCACCAATGGCGTGGTGGTGCGCTTGTCGTTCCTTGCAGCCATCTTCATTTCGGGAATGCTCTTCATTGGCGACAACCTGCTCATTCCGCTTGTGCTCGTGATAGCACTGGGCGTGTATCTGTTCCACTTCATGAAGAAGGTGCACCGCCGCGTGATGAGCAACATTCTCATCAGCTCGCTCATGATATTCATAGGCTTCTCTTGCTATTCACTCATCATTATTCGCTCAAGCGCCAATCTTCCGCTCGATGAAAACTCGCCGAACAATATGTTCGCCCTCTCGAGCTACTTGAGCCGTGACCAGTATGGCAAGACACCGCTGCTCTATGGCCCTGCCTACACTGCCAGCACGCCACAATACCAGAGCAACTCCCAAGGCTCTGCCTCCACCCGCTTCAAGAAGGGTAACAAGCAATGGGCGCGTGTGGTGAAAACCTCCGCCGACCAGCCCGACCAGTATGTGGGCACTGGCTATGCCAAGGATCCGGTGTATCCAAGCGAGATGAACATGCTGTTCCCCCGCATTTGGTCGCCTAACCACGCCGACTACTACAACACCTATTTCGACGTGAAGAATAAGCCATTCAGCGAAACGCTCGCCACCATCATCGTGGACGAGAATGGCAACCCCGACAACCGATTCAGCCAGGCTCAGCAAATGCTGCCCAAGCCTTCGTTCCTGAACAATATAGAGTTCTTCCTCGGCTATCAGCTCAACTACATGTATATGCGCTACTTCCTCTGGAACTTCGCAGGCCGCCAGAACGATGTGCAGGGCTTGAACTGCGAGATGGGCGATGTGACCCGTGGCAGCTGGATTACCGGTTTCGACTTCCTCGACAACGCTCGCCTTGGCGACCAGCAGCTCCTTCCTGCCGAATACGGAAAGGAAAACAAGGGACACAACGTGTTCTACTGCTTGCCACTGCTGCTTGGCGTGATAGGTCTGCTCTGGCAGGCATTTGCCGGCAAGCGCGGCATTGAGCAGTTCTGGGTGGTGTTCTTCCTGTTCTTTATGACGGGCATTGCCATTGTGCTCTACCTCAATCAGCCACCACTTCAGCCACGTGAGCGCGACTACGCCTACGCAGGCTCGTTCTACGCCTACGCCATCTGGGTGGGCATGGGTGTGGCTGGCCTGTGGAGCATGGTCATGAAGCTCGTTCACCGCACCAAGAAAGCAAAAGCCGAGGCCGAGACCTACTCGAGTGCATCGTCGAAAGCAATGGCACTCGTGGCGGTGGCCATTGGCATTATCGTGCCATTGCAGATGGTGAGCCAGACGTGGGACGACCACGACCGCTCTTACCGCCGGGCAGCGCACGATTTTGGCATGAACTACCTCTCCAGCCTCGACCAGAACGCCATCATCTTCACCAACGGCGACAACGACACCTTCCCGCTTTGGTATCTGCAGGAGGTGGAAGGCTACCGCACCGATGTGCGTGTGGTGAACTTGAGCTACCTCTCCACCGACTGGTATATCGCTCAAATGCAGCGTGCCGCCTACAAGTCGGCGCCACTGCCAATGATGGCAGGCTCAATGAGCTATGCCTACGGCAACCGCGCAGGCACCTCCATCGAGACCGAAGGCGGAATGTTTAACATTCTGTCGGCTACCGATGCGCTGAAGAAGTTCTATTCCGACAACTCCGAGCGCGACGACGACGGCGTGGTGCGCGGCAAGCTCGACACCGGCAACCTGTTTATTCCTTCCAACACCGACGCAGCCGTGAAGGCTGGCGTCATTCCTGCCGCCAAGCGTGAATATGCAGAAGAGCAGCTCAATGTGCCATTTGGCGACGCTCACCAGAACGGATGGGCTTCGGCCAGCGACATGATGGTGCTCGACCTGGTGAACTCCTGCATTACACAAGGCTGGAAGCGACCCATCTACTTTGCCTGCACGGTGAGCGACGACATGTACGCCGAGTTCACTCCATATCTGCAAAACACGGGTATGGCTTACCAGGTGACGCCACTGCGCACGCAGGAGTATGGCGATGAAATCAAGTCGAACACCGACAAGATGTATGAGAACGTGACCAAGAAGTTCCGCTGGGGTGGACTTGATTCGCCAGAGGGCCGTGCCGGAAAAATCTATCTCGACGAAACCGTGCGCCGTATGGTCAACACCACCCGCACCATGATCATATCCCTTGCCAGCGACCTCGTGGAAGAGGCCGAGGCCTCACAGGTGAAGGTGAAAGATGTGAAGAATCCAAAAACCTTCTACGGCATGGACGTGGACAAGTTCTATGCCGACCGCATCAGCAAGGCAGAGAAAGTGCTCGCGCTGATGCAGGACAAGATGTCGGAGAAGGCATGCCCCTACACATTCAACAACCGCCTACAGATGGCCCGCATCTATGAGCGCCTCTACCAGCTCACCAAGAAGCAGGCTTACCGCACCACAGCCGCCACACTTGTGGAGAACGATGTGATGCAGTTTGGCCAGTGGACCGCATTTGCCCAGAACCTGAACGCTAAATATCCGCTGCTCAGCACCTGTAACATTGACAACTACATTGCCAACAGCTATGTGCCACAGCTGCTGATGTTCTACGAGCAAATCAACAAGGCCGGCTATCCAGCCCTGCTGAAGAAGCTGGCAGCCCTTGGCGTTGACACCAACGCCGTGAAGGCCGCCATTCAGATGCTCCTTCAGCAGAAGGATCAGCCAGAGCAGCAGCAGGAGAGTCAGCCGGAGCAAGAAGCGGCAGCAGCCGACAGCTTTGACTCTGGCGGTATGCCCGACTCAGGCTTCTCAGGCATGTTTAGCGGTGGTGGCTTACCCTCAGAAGAACAATAATTTCTAAATATTTGCATAGAAGGCGGCACCCCAAAAAGTCCGCCTTCTATATTTTTTATTATCATTATTCACTACCATTCCTGAAAAATGGGTATCAAACGCTATCTTAACCGGCTGGTGGAACGTCCGCCACTGCTTTACCGCATGCTCTTTCCCGAAACGGTGTGGCGCCTGCACTTCAAGCCCCGCACGGTGTATCTCACCTTCGACGACGGCCCCATTCCCGAAGTGACGCCATGGGTGCTCGACACTCTCGACCGCTATGGGGTGAAGGCCACCTTCTTCTGTGTGGGCGAGAATGTGCAGCGCAATCCCGAACTGTTTCAAGAGCTGCTGCGCCGTGGGCACAGTGTGGGCAACCACACTATGAACCACATGCAGGGCGCCAAGGTGAGCACAAAAGTGTATTTGCACAATGTGTTTCAGGCCAACGAGCTCATACACTCGTCGCTCTTCCGTCCGCCACACGGGCTGCTGCGCTGGGCACAGTCGAAAGTGCTGCGCTCGCGTTTCGCCATCATCATGTACGACCTCGTGAGCCACGACTATAGCCGCAAGCTCAATGGTGAGCAGGTGCTTGCCAATGTGAAGCACTTTGCGCGTGGTGGGTCGATTATCGTGTTTCACGACTCGCTAAAAGCCGAAAAGAATATGAAATACGCGCTGCCACGCGCCATAGAGTGGCTGCGCAGTGAAGGTTACGAATTTGCAAAAATCCCCATGTCGCATAAGTGAGGCCATCAAGGCCGAGGCACACCGGTTAGGCTTCGATGCCGTAGGGTTTGCCCATGCCGCGCCAGTGAAGAGTGCTGCGGCACAGGCCTTCACGCGGTGGATAGCCACCGGCAAGAACCACTGTATGCAGTGGGCTGGCAATTACACCGATCTGCGCCTCGACCCCACCGCGTTGGTGGAGGGCGCACAGACGGTGATTTCATTGGCGGTGAACTACCTGCCCAGGCAGATTCAGAGCCGGGAGGCGCCGCAGGTGGCGCGTTATGCCTATGGCTCCGACTACCACGAGGTGGTGCGCGACATGGCGCGCCAGTTGGCGGCGTTTATTAAGCAGAGCACGGGCCATGAGTGCCGTGTGTGTGTGGACAGCGCGCCAATTCTTGAGCGCTACTGGGCGCAGCAGGCGGGTCTTGGCTTTATCGGGCTGAACACGCTGCTCATCATTCCGGGCAAGGGCAGCTTCTTTTTCCTGTGTGAACTGGTGACCACACTTTCGCTGCCCCCCGACGAGCCTTGCACCCTTTCGTGCGGAGAGTGCCATGCCTGCGAGCGGAATTGCCCGGGCGGAGCTTTGAGCGGCGGTACGCTCGATGCCGCTCGATGCCTGTCGTGCCAAACGATCGAAAACCGCGATGAGCGTCTGCCTGAATGGGTAATGGAGAAAATAGGCAATCATCTTTACGGGTGCGACGAGTGCCAGCTCTGCTGTCCGCACAACCGCGGAGCGCAGCCCACCGCGCGTCCTGAGTTTCAGGCCAGAGAGGCAGTGCTGCACCTCACGCGCCAGCGCGTGCTCACCATGACGCAAGAGCAGTTTTCCGCCACCTTCCGCCACAGCCCCATCAAGCGCGCCAAGCTCGCCGGCCTGCGGCGTAACGCCTCGCTGCTCCGGGCTGCACCAAAAGAAAAGAAAGACTGACGAGCAGAGCCGTGTGAAAAATCAAGGGCAAACAAAGCGGCAGCCTTAGGCGTTTTGGTGCGCGCGTCACTTGAACAAATCATCAAGCACAACCTGGCTCCCCACAACCGACGAGTGCCGCCCCTGCTTCACGCCAAAAGTGGTGACGAATGTGTTGCAGATACCCTTTTTGCATTTGGTGGAATTACGGAAATCGGCCATTCGGCCACGCAGCCGTTCGGCATACGCTTTGGTGATTTCGTAAGGCTCAGTGCAGAATTTCATTTCACAGAGGTTCACAATGCGGTCGGCGCGGTCGATAATCAAATCTATCTGCGAGTTGGCGCTGTTCCACTGCGACACAGCAGTGGCTATGCCACCTATACCGAGCGCTTCTTTTATTTGCTGTAAGTGCAGCAGGCATAAAAGTTCGAAGCTGAAGCCTTGCCATGCCATGACCGAAGCCGAAAGCATATTGTTTGACCACCATTTCGTGTCCATGTCGTGGTTGTGGGCAATGTATTTAAAATAGAAAAGCGTATAGAAATCGGAGAGCCGGTAGGTGAGGCCTCTTACCTTTTTCCCGAACTGCTGATAGCAGGCAATGAATCCGCATTTCTCCAGATTGTCGAGGTATTGCGTGAGCGTGCTGCTCTTGATGCGTGCAGCTTGTGCGATTTCAGCCCGTGTGAGTCCTTTGCGCTTTTGTGCAAGAGCCTCCACGATAGCCACATAGGGCTCAGCGTGTGAAAAAAGCGCATAGTAAAGTTCATCGAACTCAAGCCTCAGCATGGCGTTGCGCGAGAAGAAAAGCTCATCTACATTTTGTGCAAGACTTTTGCTGCAATCCAGCAGGCTGAGATAAAAAGGCACGCCGCCAAGAATCATATAGGCCTGCGCAATCTGGTAGCGGTCCCAAGCCGCGCCCATGCTCGTGAGATATTCCTCCACCTCTTTCAGCGAAAATTGCTCCAGCACTATTTGCCGTGTGATGCGCGCGTGTAGTCCGCCTTTGTTGGCCACAAGCTTATCGTTCATCCACGACGTGGCCGATCCGCTTGCGATGAGCATCACATCGTCTTGCAAAGCGCCCCAACTGTTCCAGAAGTATTCCAGTGCTGTCACAAAATCAGATTTAGCATTGTCGATCCATGGCATCTCATCGATAAAGATGACCTTGCGTTTGCCTTTTTGGGAGGGCGTGCTCTGGATTAAATCCTGTAATGCTTCGAAAGCCTTAAACCAGTCGGGCAGTGCAGATGTGGTGTTGTAGCCATATTGGCGCAGAGCGAGTGTGAACTTGTTCAGCTGCTGGGCAGTGGTGAGGTTGTGGCCACCCGTGTATGCGAATGTGTATTGGCTGCCATACACATAATTAATTAAAAATGTTTTACCTATACGTCGGCGTCCCGTCACTATCACAAATTCCGCTCTGCTGGAATTGTAACAACGGGTCAATTCCTCTATTTCACGCTGCCGTCCGATCAATTTGCCCATGGTGTTTGCTTTTTTGGATTTGATGCAAAGGTATGCAAAAAAAATGAGATAATTTCAGAAAACCAGAGTAAATTGAAATTATCTACCCCAAAAAGTATAGATAATTTCAGAAAACTGGAGTAAATTGAAATTATCTATCCAAAAAAGCATAGATAATTTCAGAAAACCCCTAATCGGGCTTGGTTTTGTTTATGATTTGGTGATTTTGCTGAAATATTGGTCATTATCTGCCAGCGAGGGCGAAAATCGGCAAGCGGTGGCAGAGGCAAAGAAAAAAATGATTAACTTTGCCCTCATAATTATAAAAACGCATATATCAAATGAAAAGAGTTTTATCGATTGTGATGATAGCCATCGTGGCATTGACGAGTGTGGCTCGCGCTGAAAATGCTACCGACGACGTGCAGTTTGAAGTGGTGGCAGGTGTGAACGCGGCCAACATCAGTTATAACACCATCGTGTCGCGCGTAGGCTTCCACGCAGGTGTGCGTGCCTCGAAAGACTTCAAGTTTTTCACGAATGAAAATGCCATCTATGGAAATGTGGCGGCCCTCATTTCGCTGAAGGGCGGCAAACTTGAGGAGGAAGGAAAGAAGACGGTGTATAACCCCTACTATCTCGAAATTCCTGTCCATGTGGGCTATAGCCACATCATCAACCAGAATTTCAAGTTCTTCTATGAAATGGGCCCCTACCTGGCAGTGGGACTGTTTGGTAAGACCGACGGCCAGACCGTGTTTGACGACTTAGGATTCCGCCGCTTCGACATGGGCCTGGGCCTGCGCACCGGCGTAGATATCTACAAGCACTATTCTGTGTCGCTTGGCTTTGATGTGGGCTTGCTCAACACCCAGAAGGGCACAGGCGCCAACAAGAACTTCTACCTCTCTGTAGGCTACAAATTCTAAGGCGAGCGGGTAAAAGAAACTACTATCACCGCCTCTTCCCACAAGGGTGGAGGGCGGAAGAGCTGTGGCACAGTTATGCGCCACAGTTCTTTTTTTTATGCGTATGCCTCGCTGGTGCGCTTTTGCCCTTGCCGGCAATAAGGGCGGGGCATTAAATTTGTGTGTGTTAAACCTATGGCGTGAAATCACGTCTAAATCCGCGCAATCAATAACGAATCAAAAAACATTTAAATCATCACGCATGAACACAAATCGAAACAATGCTCACCGCTGTGCCGCGCTTGCAGCCGCGCTCGGCTTGATGCTGGCGCTCGGCTCATGCCAGAAGCCTTTGCCCACACAGGGGGTGGAGGATAGCGCACGCCCCGACCGCGTGCAGCTGATGACAGCCACGGGGCAGCTCGCCACCGTGGAATACACCGTGTCGAAAATTATCAAGGCCAAAGACTGCACCTGGTGGAAACTGGGCGAGAAGCGGGTGCTATTCAAATGCAGTGCCTATCTTCAGGCGGGCGTTGACATGGCCGACTACGACGACAGCCAAACGCGCATCGACTCTTCTGCCATGGCCATCACCGTCACACTCCCGAAGGTGAAGCTGCTCTCGTGTAAAATGCCCTTCAGCGAGGTGCGGCTTGTGGAGAACGAGGCCACAGGCTTCCGCCACCAATTCTCGGCCGAGGAGCGCCAGCTTCTGCTCCAGCAGGGCGAGCAGTCGATCCTTGCCGATGTGAAAAACGGGAAATATGCCATCCTTGCCGATGCCGAGCGCAACACCCGCATCTTCTTTGAGCGTATGCTCACCCGGCTGGGCTATAAAAGTGTAACCATTAAATTTGAGAAATGATGATGAAGCTTACCAAAAATATCATGAGCCTGCTGCTCGTTGTGGCCATCATGGGAATGGCCTACATATTCGTGGCCGACACCTACAAATGGTGGCCTTTCAAGGTGAAGGAGGAGGCTGTGAAAATCGACGACACGCCCAATGTGGTGACGGAAATCCGGGGTATCAAGAAGTTTACCACCGCCTGCTATTATGCCGATGTGACTGTGTCGGCAGAGAAGACGAGCGACAACTGGCTGAAAAATCTGCTTCGGCAGCGCGACCGCATCTGCCTCATAGGGCATGGCTCGCTGCGTGTGGGCTACGATTTTGAGCAGCTTGCCTCCGATGCCGTGAGAATCAGCGGCGACTCCCTGTTTGTGAAGCTGCCGCCAGTGGTGGTGCTCGACACCATCTGCAATCCGAAGGACTGTGAGGTGTTTATCGACGATGGCAACTGGCCGCACGATAGGGTGCAGCGCGTGCACGCCGACCTGCTGAACACGCTCGTGGACGATGCGCGCAAAAGCGGCATCATGGATAAGGCGTCGCGCTCGGGCAGAGCGCAGCTCGAAAAACTCTTCCGCTCGTTTGGCTTCCACACCGTGGTGCTTTCCTGATGCCGCCACGCCCCAGTGGGCGAGCATGTGCCCCCACGCTCCACAGCGCCTGACTGTGGCTGGCGTGGGGGCACTCGCGGTTTTCGGGCGAAAAGGCTTGTGAAATCGAATAATTATGCCTAATTTTATAAATTATTTAAAGCAAAAACATGATATTCGATGGAGAGCAGGAAGTGGTATGTGGTGTGGGTAGGCACTGAGCCTGGCATTTGCGAAACGTGGGAAGAATGCCACATTCGCACACAAGGCTTTCCCGGCGCGCGCTACAAGGCTTTCGGCTCAAGCAGAGAAGCCATTGAGGCTTACCGCAAAGGGCTCGACGCCGCCTCCGACCCCAGCGCCGTGATTCGCGCCATTGCCCATGCCCCAACCTCGCGCGTGAACTACGCCAACTTCCCCGACATCTATCCGGGCAGTGTGGCAGTGTGCGGCGTGTGCGACCACGCTTCGGGCATGATGCGCTATCGTGGCGTGGACGTGTTTTCCGGCACGGAGCTTTTCCGCTTCGGCCCGGTGGCAGGGAGCGAGAACGCGGCTGAGTTCATTGCGGTGGTCCATGCCTTGGCCCTGCTCAAAAAGCAGCGGAAATACCGTGTGGCCATCTACCTCTCCAATGGCGCGGCTCAGCTGTGGGTGCGCCAAAAGAAATATGGCGCGCATGTGCCAGCCATGCCCGCCTATGCCAAAATGGGGCAACTGCTGGCGCGCGCCGAGCACTGGCTGGCGGTGAACGACTATCATAATTTTGTGATTAAATGGAAAGATGAGCAGTGGGGAGAGAATCCCGCTCATTTTTAATGGCACGGTAATTGCCTTTATGTGATTTTGCGTGACGCGATTACGCAGTAAAAAAACAAAACAGTGCGCAGACTATGGCGAAGAATAAGCAGAAATGGTATGTGGTGTGGATAGGCACTGAGCCTGGCATCTACTCTACCTGGGAGGAATGTAAGCTCCGCACCCACGGCTATCCTGCAGCAAAATACAAGAGCTATTCCACCCGCGAGGAGGCGGTGGAGGCCTATGGCATGGGATATCAGGCTCCTGAGCCGCGACAGCGTGGCTCGAAGCGGATCTCCAACCAGCGGCTCACGCCCGAACAGCTGTCGCAGTTTCCGGAAATCGACCCTCGGAGCATAGCGGTGGACGCGGCATGCAGCGGCAATCCCGGCATGATGGAATACAGGTGCGTGTATGTGTTTGGCGACCCGTCGATGCCCGACATCTTTCACTACGGCCCGATTATGGGCACCAACAACATTGCCGAGTTTTTGGGCATCGTGCATGCGCTCGCCATGCTGAAAAAGCAGGCCGACACCACCACCGTGGTGTATAGCGACAGCCGCAACGCCATACTGTGGGTGAACAAGAAAAAATGCCGGACCACGATTCCTCATACGCCCAGGTTTGCGCAGGCACACGAAATGATTGCCCGCGCCGAGAAATGGCTCCACGACAATGAGGTGGAGAACCGTGTGGTGAAGTGGGAAACTGGAAAATGGGGGCAAATACCTGCCGACTTTGGTAGAAAACAACATTGATATTTTTTGCACATGCGCACCGCTCTCACATCATGATGCGTGCTGTGTGTGTGCATAGATGAATAAATGATAGAAAAAAGATATGATGAAATACAGAAGCGAAGACGATAAATGCTACGGTGCTGCCGGTATGGTGATTGGGCTGGGTATGCTCGGCGCCATCGATGCGCTCAGCAGTGTTACGATTGATGCCGATGGGCTCGACTGCCTGGCCATGTCGCACGACTTCCTCATTTCCGACCAGCTCACTGGCGACCCTTGTGAGGCTTGGCAGCAGAGTGTGAAAATATTCGACACGGGCATGGCGCTCGTGATTGCCGACCGGGTGTGCCGGAAAATGGTTCTCGACCGGGGCATGGTGGACCGCAAGATGCACAACCAGATGCTCTCCGAGCTGGTGAAAGAGGGCAAGAGCACGTGCGACCTTGAAAAGGATGAGGTGGAGGAGGCGTTTGAAAAATACTTCCAGCACATGGTGCGCACCTTTTCCACTCCTGTGGTGCGCGACGTGATTTCACGGCTGGTGACGCAGCTCCATACGCAGCGCGTGCTCTCTGCCGCTGAGGTGGAGGAGCTGCTCGCCGATTTGCAGAACTTCTAAATGAAAACCAAAAGTGTGGCGGAAGCAATGAAAGTGGTGCTGATTAATCATAGCGATACCCAAGGTGGGGCGGCGGTGGTGTCGCTTCGCTTGGTGCGCGCGCTCGTTAAGGCGGGCGTGGACGCGCGTATGCTGGTCACTAACCGTGATGGCGACCCTTCCGAGCCGCTCGTGGGAACACTCGGCGGCCACTGGGCCAACAAGGCGCGCTTCATGGCAGAGCGGCTCCACATCATGCTCCACAATGGGGCCGACCGCTCCACGCTCTTTAAAATAGACACTTGCCGGCTGGGCGCCGACGCCGCCTTGCACCCGTGGGTGCAGGCTGCCGATGTGGTGGTGCTGGCATGGGTGAACCAGGGCACGCTCTCGCTCTCCGGCATTGAGCGGATTCACCGTATGGGCAAGCCTATCGTGTGGGTGATGCACGACATGTGGAACTGCACGGGCGTGTGCCACCATGCGTTTGCCTGCACGGCCTACACCGCCACTTGCCAGGCGTGCCCCCTGCTGGGCAAGAGCGGTCCCGACCTGTCCACCGCTACCCAGCGCCGCAAGGCAAGGCTCTATAGCCATGTGCCTATCCACTTTGTGGCGGTGAGCCACTGGCTGGAGGGCGTGTGCCGCGAGAGCGCCATCATGCGCAATTGCGACGTGAGAATGATTTTCAACGCATTCCCTGCCCACGCCTATCGGTATGAGCGGCTCCAGGAGGCTTATCCGGGCGTGCCTCTCGACAAGACGGTGGTGATTATGGGCGCGCGCCGCCTCGACGAGGACAACAAAGGTTTTCCCGAAATGCTCGCCACCACGCAGTATATAGCCACCAAGCGCCCTCAACTGGCGCAGCGCGTCCACTTCCTGCTCTATGGCGCCATCAAGAACATGGCGCTGCTGGACGATATGGCGCTGCCCTACACCTATGTGGGTGAAGTGGAGAGCAGCCGGCTCAATGAGCTTTATCGCCACAGCGACGTGGTGCTCTCCACCTCGCTCTACGAGAATCTGCCCGGCACGCTCATCGAGGGCCAGGCGAGCGGCTGCCTGCCGGTCACCTTCGGCAAGGGCGGACAGGCCGATATCGTGGATCATCTGAAAAGCGGCTACATAGCCCAGTATAAAAGTGCTGCCAGTGTGGCCGACGGCATAGAGTGGGCCATTCAGCACCCTGCCGACCGGGCCTGGCTCCACCAGGAGGTGGTCAGGAAATTCTCCGCCGATGTGGTGGCAGGGCAGTTTATCCGTTTGTTTGAAGAAATCATAAGCAATAATAATTAGTAACCAAAAAAAGAAAAATATCACATAACTATTATGCAGACAGTATTATTCCACAGCACTATTTTCGGGCCGATACACAGCCGCCGGCTGGGCGTGTCGCTCGGTGTGAACCTGATGCCCAACGATGGCAAGATTTGTTCGTTCGACTGCGTGTATTGCGAGGCGGGCTACAATGCGCAGGGGCCGGGAAAAGACGGTGTGCCCACACGCGAGGCGGTGAAAAAGGGACTGAAGCACAAACTCGAGACGATGAAGGCCGAGGGAGCGAAGCTCGACGTGATCACCTTCTCGGGCAACGGTGAGCCCACCATTCACCCACACTTCAAGGAGATTGTGGACGATGTGATACGCCTGCGCAATACCTATTACCCCGAAGCCAAGGTGACTGTGCTGAGCAATGCCACCATGGCGGGCCGCCCCTCGGTGGCTGAGGCGCTGCTGAAGGTTGACAACAACATTCTGAAGCTCGACTCCGCCATCGCCTCCACCATGCACGCCATCAATCAGCCCGTGTCGGCCGATGTGATTCCAGAGGGCATCATTGCCGACCTGAAGGCGTTCAGCGGCCAGTGCGTGGTGCAGACCATGATACTCCGGGGCGAGCACGGCGGCGTGAAAATCGACAACACCACCGATGAGGAGATTGATGCGCTCATTGCTGCCTATCAGGAAATTCGCCCACGCAGCGTGATGATCTACAGCATCGACCGCCAGACCCCCGAGCAGCACCTCGAAAAAGTGGGCAAAGAGGAGCTCGACCGCATCGGCGAGCGCATCAGTGCCGCCGGCTTCACCGTGCAAGTGAACGCCTAACAAACACAGGCGGTTCTGTTTAAAGAACCGCCTGTGTTGAGGTGGCTTTGTGGGTGAGAGCAACTGAAGCAATGCGAGGTCGATCGACTCTACTTCTGGCATTATTTTCTTAATCATATTCTTGTCGGTGATGGAGAATTGCTCGGTTCTGCCGATAGCTTCAGCCAGGATAGCTTCAGCTTGCTTGATTTGGTTGCAAAACCAAATCATGTCGTTTGAAATTTTTGTCATATTCAGATAAGTTTTTGATGTGTTATCGCGAAGATATTGCAAAAAAGCAAGTTTTCACCACACATTCACTTTTCTTATATTTTTCGCGCATTCGTAAACATATTAGAAAGGCTATCGTTTTTTTTGCTCAGCCGTTCCATGTTTTTAGAAAAATAATTTTTGAGATTATGAAGAAGCCTTGTGCACTTAAGCGTGGCGACCGTGTGGCCATCATCAGCCCGTCGGGGAAAGTGGACCCTGAGCGGGAGGAGGGGGCTGTGGCCGCTATCCGTCAGTGGGGATATGAGCCTGTGGTGGGGCAGCATGCCCTGTGCGAGTGCCGCTCGTGGGGCGCAGTGCTGACTGCCGGCACCGACGATGAGCGCCTCGCCGACCTGCTTTGGGCCATCACCGATCCATCGATTAAGGCGATATGGTGCAGCCGTGGCGGCTATGGTGCGGTGCGGCTGCTGGATCGCATCGACACCGATTTGATTTGGCAGCACCGTAAATGGCTTATCGGCTTCAGCGACATCTGCGCCCTGCACGCCCTGTGGAATAGGGCAGGGGTGATGAGCCTTCATGCCCCTATGGCGAAGCATCTCACCGAACATGGCACCAATGGCGAGGTGAGCGAGGCTATCCATGCAGTGCTCTCCACAGGCAAAACACCTATCTACCAGGTGCCACCGCATGAATTCAACCGCACGGGAGCTGCCGTAGGGAAATTGGTGGGCGGCAACTTGGCAGTGCTGTCGGCGCTCATCAAATCTGATTTCGACGTGATGAGGAAATCAAGGACTAAAATAAGAGACATTCTTTTCATAGAAGACATTGGCGAGGAAATTTACCGGGTGGAGCGAATGATGCACCAGCTCAGGCTCGCCGGTGTGCTGGCATCGCTGAAAGGTCTCGTTGTGGGGCAGTTCACGCGTTATCACTTGGACGGCCAACTCTCCTCCACAGCCACCGACACCCAGAAGCAGCTCTACCGAATGATAGCCCACATGGTGGAGCCTTACGATTATCCCGTGGCGTTTGGCTTCCCAGCCGGGCACGTGGACCGCAATCTCCCCCTCATATTAGGCGCGCCCACCCACCTGCAGGTCACTTCCTCCACCGTCACCCTCAACCCCATCACTGCCCTGTCCCATCAGATAAAGCCCATGGATTAGAGTGACGCACGGCTCGTGAATCATAGTCTTGTTCTTTGTGTGCAAACTCTACGGCACAGCGTCACTTCTTATCCTCGCTGTATTTCTACTGATTGAAGTGGGGGTGTGCACAAAGTTTAACGATTTGGATGTGTGATATTTGAGATAGGTGTCGTAACTTTGCCGTTATAAACATAACGTAATATAGCTATGACGATGAAGAAAAATATTTTGTTTGTGGCTCTGATGGCTGCCTTGATGTGCACCTCGGCCCAGGCGCAGGTGGTGGCTGAGGAGAGTGCCGCCAATAATCCCGACACGGTGGTGAATTATCAGCCTATTGAGGTGCCGGGCAGTTTTGGCTACGGGCTGTATGCCGGTGCCGGCTATTCTGCTCCCACATCGGGGCTCAACGACAATTTCGGCGGTAATTTCTTGTTTCAGATTGGTGCAGTGGGCACTTACGACCGCTTCCAGCTCAAAACCGACGTGCAGTTTGGCCAGCCGGGCTACCGCAACTCCAACATTTTGGGTGCGCCCGATTTCGACGACTTAGGGCATGCCTCGCAGGTGAACAGCAGCAGTTCTGCTTCTTTTTTCGCATGGAGCCTTCAGGTGGGCTACAAGGTGTATGAGAAAGGGCGCTTTGCTGTCACGCCTAACGCGGGTGTGTATTTCACCAAATACAGCTGGAATGTGAACAACCTGAGCTGGGAGAAGAACGACGATGGCGAATACGAGGCCACGGTGCAGACCACACAGTCGGCCAAGCTGTCGAACCTCGGGTTCATTGCCTCGGTGGACGTGGACTACACGTTCTCCACCACAAAGGTGAAAAATCCGTTTACCGGCAATGGCGACAACCAGCTGAAGCAGTCGATTCGCTTCACCCCATTTGTGGCTTATGCCAAATACGACAAGTGCAGCCCATCGGTGAAAGGCGCCTTTGTGGGCATCACCGTGAACTACCTCGGTCTGCTCCATTCTTTAGGCTTCTAACTGAATTTCAAAGGGCTATCTGAGGGCAGGCGCGAATTTTTTTATACAAATTAATACTTGTGATGCGCCATAATTGAAATGTTTGTCATACATTTGTGCCCGAAATAGCGAAACTGGAGGCTTTATGAAGCGCATTTTATCCATATTAGTGGTATTGGCCGCATCGGCGATGGCTGTGTGTGGCGCACAGGACCTGGTGAACGAAGACATTTCCAACATGAATCTGTCGCCGCTTCGCAAGGTGTATGTGGGCTATCGGATTATCCCCGACCCCGACAACCCTAAGGAGAATGCCATATCCATAGAGATGCGCCCCATCACGGTGTATCCTGCTGAGCGCTTCCGCACGGCAAGCGAGGAGAAATTCTACTGGCGCACGGTGCGAGACGTGAAGCGCACCCTGCCGTATGCCAAGCTCATCAACCGCACCCTCCAGGAAACCTATGAGTATCTCGAAACTTTCGACACCAAGAAGGAGAAAGACCAGTATCTGAAGCAGTTTGAAAAGGCGCTCTATGCCCAGTACAAGCCTGTGATGAAGAAGCTCACCAAGAGCCAGGGCAAGATGATGATCAAGCTCATCAACCGCGAAACCAATCAAACGTCGTACCACATTGTGAAGGCCTTCTTGGGCACGTTCCGTGCCGGATTCTGGCAGACGTTTGGCCGCTTCTTCGGTGTGAATCTCAATGCCTCCTATAAGCCCGACACCGACAAGAACGACGCCATCATTGAGCGCGTGGCCACCCGTGTGGAGCAAGGTGTGCTGTGAATATTGTGCCGATATTTGGCGATGCCACAAAAAATGGCTAAATTTGACGCAAAATCTGCGACGTTATTAGGCACTTTTCGCCGCACCCACCCTTTTTGGCTATATGTATATACACGAAAACGACAACTGGACGACATTCAGCTGGAATGTATCGGCACTTACACCGCTTCTGGAGCAAGTGAGCCGTAAGCAAGGCTTGCTATATGGCAAACTTGCCACCCTTGGCTTCAACAGCAAGCTGAAAGCTATGGCTGAGAATTTAACGAGTGATGTGATTCATTCGTCAGAAATAGAGGGCGTAAGGCTGAATGTAGATGAGGTGCGCTCATCAATAGCCCGCCGGCTCGGCATAGAGAATGTGAAGTTCACTGCGCCATCGCATTATGTGGATTCTGTGGTGGCGGTGATGCTTGATGCCGTGAGCAACTACTGTCAGCCTCTGACAAAGGAGAAATTATGCGCTTGGCAAGCCGCTTTTTTCCCCACAGGCTATAGTGATGGCTCACGGATTGAGGTGGGAAAATATCGCACGCATGAAGAGCAGATCGTGTCGGGCATGTTTGGCAGAGAGAAAGTCCACTATATAGCCCCGGCTCCAGAGCGTGTGGAGGCGGAGATGGAGAAATTTCTTTCTTGGTTTAATGGCAATGACCACGTTAGCTATGTGGTGCGCTCTGCTATAGCCCACTTGTGGTTTGTGAGCATACACCCTTTTGAGGACGGCAATGGGCGGCTGGCACGCATACTTTCGGATATGATGTTGGCCCGGTCGGACAACAGCGACTATCGCTTTTATAACATTTCCTCGCAAATCAATAGAGACAAAGGGCATTATTACGACATTCTGGAACGAACTCAGCGAGGTGATGGCGACATCACCGAGTGGCTATTATGGTATGCCCGCTCGCTTTCCATCGCCCTTGATGATGCCGAGTGTGCTGTGAGTGCTATTCTGAATAAGAGCATCTTTTGGCAAAATGCCGCATCAGTGCCGATGAACCAGCGCCAGCGTGATATTCTCAATCTGTTTCTTGATGGCTATGAGGCAAAAATCACCTCCAAGAATTGGGCCTCTCTTGCCCGATGCTCAAAAGACACGGCTATCCGCGATATTCAATATCTTGTGGCTAAGGGAATCCTGCGTGAGAATATTCCTGGAGCCAAGCGCCCGAGCTACTCCATTATCTACAATGCCGACAGTGTGGCTGCGCTGTTCACCCACGTAGGCGTTGAAGCCCATGATGGCGTTTATTACCTGACAGCGCTTTACAAGGACAAGGTGCCTGTGCGCGAGAGAATGCTCACGCTTGATGCCGAACGCTTTAAGAGGGGCGAATTGTCGGTAGAGAGTGTGCTGTCGAAGTACTGTTCGTATGTTAGAAATGCGGCGTCTTCCGGTGATATGATTTAGGCGAAACCGTGGTAAGGATATAGAATAGGCGTAACGCGTTGGTGAGATGGCCAACATGCGTTACGCCTATTGTTTTATGTTATGTGCTATGTCTATTTATTAGTGATGTGTGGAAGTCGTTACTTCACGATCACCTTGGTGGTGCTTTCGCCGCCTACCGTCACCACATAGATGCCAGCCTGCACAGGCACGCTCACTTCGCCTGTGGCATTTGTCACCTGAGCCACGATGCGGCCATCGGTGGCTGCCACCACAATCTGCTTGCCGCCATGGCCTGTGATGTGGATATAGCCATTGTCAGCGCTCACCTGGGCCTTGCTTGCTATGGTGGAAGTGATGCCGGTGGCCTCGCAAGTGATATCGAGTTTGTAGCAGTAGAGATAGAGCGAGCCAGCATCGGAGATGGCGTGAAGTCCCACAAAGTAGTCGCCATCAGCGGCAGGTGAGAAAGTGCCGGTAAGCTCCATTGGCGACCTGTAGCCGCCTTCAATGGTGGTGGCAGGGATAACCGTGCTTGTCATGGCCTTGGCCGATGCATCTTCACCCACCTTCACTTCAGCCTTTTCGGTGTAGGGGTCCATAGCGTTGGCAAACTGTGCCACGATGGTGTATTTGTTGCTGGCCTTCATCTTCAGTGGGGGAGTGATCAGCCAGTCGTCGGCAGTGTTGCTGTTGTTGAACAAGTATTTGGCGCCACGGAAGTCCTTGCCCCATGTTGAGCCGTCGGCATTGGCATCAATGATGGTGTAGAGGCTAAAGTCGCCATCGCTGAAATCCTTGTTGTAAGGCACTTGAAGCGCTTCGCCCAGCACCACCTCGTTCGACTTGGTGGGTTCTGCCTGGTAGGCGCCATCCACGGCCACCACCTCGTAGTAGTAGCTGCCGAGCTTGCTCACGCTGCTGCCGTCGGCACATTCCGTGCCTTTCACGCCGGTGGCCACAGCCACACTGTCGGGGAAGCGGGTCACATTGTAGGTGACGGTGGACGGATCGAATTTTGCGCCATGTGCACCGGTGGTGACAGCGTTCCATTTCACAGAAGCGCCGCTCTTTGTGCGTGCGGCGGTCACTTCGCTCACGGCAGCAGGCACATCGAGGCCGAAGTACTGCTTGCAGATGTATTCAGGGCCATAGCCGGCAGCGTTTTTTGCACGGGCCGACACACTGTGCTCGCCACGCTCCACCTCAAGGTCAACGCTCACGCTGCCACCGGCCTGTGCGCTGCCCGAAGCCTTCACCACGCCATCAACCAGCACTTCGTAGGCGAGGCTGCCCGTGATGGGCGCGCCACCGTAAGTGGCAGAAGGAAGCGTGAGTGAGGCTTTACCGCTTAAGGCCGTTTCGGCGAAGGCGAGAGAGAGAGAGGCTGGAATTTCGGGCACATCGGCTGCGGGCACAGGAGTTTTGCTGAACACGCCCACAAACTCCTTTCCACCCGTGGCCCACGTGGCGATGCGTGTGGCCTTACCGGTGGTCAAGTCCACGGTGTAGATGCCGCTTTGGCTGTCGTCGTCGTTGAAGGCGCACCAGTAGAACTGCTTAGTGCCGTAGTCGAAAGTGGCGTCTTGCAGGTATTTGGGTTTGAAGCCCGTGTCGCCAATGATGGTGATGGAGCCGTCGGTAGGGCTGATTTTGCCAAACTGCCCGGCGTCGTTCGCAAAATAGAGTGTGCCTGTGGCGTCGCTCGCAAGCGCATTGAAGGAGTGGTCGAGGAAGGCGATGGTGTCGCAGTCGGCCGTGCGGGTGTTGAGTGTGCCGAAGTAGAACTGCTCGCGCTCCTCGCTGTAGAAACTGCCGTATATTTTCTTGGTGGCTGGGCTATAGGTGATGGAAGTGGCCACCGAGGAGTGGGGCGCTTCCACCTGGTTGGTAAGTGCCCATGTGGTGGGGTTGTAGGAATTGAGGTAGCACGAATTGATGTTGCCATACTTGGTGGTGTACTCAATGGCAAAGTAGGCAGTGTCGGCAAGACATGCGCCGCCATTGGCCTTCGTGACAGAATTTGCCACCTTCTTCACCGAGGCGAGCGGTGCCACATCGGTGCAGTAGATGCCTGTGGGCGCCACGTTTTTGGTGGCTTCATCATAGATGAGATTGCCGTAAAGTGTGACGTTGCTCCCTACGGCACCGGAAGCATTCGCGGCAAATGCCGAGACCGACAAGGCGGCAACGGCCAACAAAGAGTAGTTCTTTTTCTTCATAAATAATGTTTTTTGTAAAAAATCACTTAGTCTGTGACAGATTGTAGAATTTTGTACTGCAAAATTAAAGAAATAAAACATTATTCACAATAAAAATATCAGATATTTCGATTTGCCTATGTTTTCTCCAATCCAGAAAATATGCTATATAGGCAACATATAGGTAAATATACTGCACACGAATGTTAAAACTATTGAAAATATAGAGAAAAATTATGGTCACCTCTTGCGGTTAAGCAAATCTTGCCTATCTTTGCAATGTGTTTTTCATGGTATTAGATTTAAGGTTAATTAAGATTGGTTGTCGGGAGACAGTCAATCTTTTTTTTATCCCCTCTTCATACCCCACATTTTAGCCACCAATTTTCTACTGAGGCGGCGTTTTGCAAAAAATACGGAGGGGTGTTTGAAAATTGAAAGAAATGTGCTAACTTTGCCGTGCTTTTCGTGACATTCGCTGGCGCGATATAGCGGTCCCTTAGCTCAGTTGGTTAGAGCACCTGACTCGTAATCAGGGAGTCGCCGGTTCAAGCCCGTCAGGGACCACCATAAAATTGCACCCCAAAAGTTTTTGTTATAACTTTTGGGGTGCTTTATTTATATAATATGTGCGCGCCCCCAGTTCTCGTGTGCTCTTTCGTTATGCAGTGTTTGCGAAGAAAAAGTGGCAATATTGCCAAAAAAACTTCGTAAAAGAAGTGTGTTATGCAGATAAAAAGAGAATATTACCTGCAGCAGCTCATTGCAGGAAAACAAAATGGACTGATCAAGATCGTGACAGGCATCAGGCGTTGCGGGAAGTCGTATTTGCTCTTTAAATTATTCAGGCAGCACCTTTTGCAACAAGGCGTTGACGATACCCATATTATCCAGATAGCTCTTGATGATGTGGAAAATGCTGAATACCGGGAGCCACTTGCACTCTATAAGCATATCAAGGCAAGAATGGAAGATGATGGCTTGTACTATATTTTGCTTGATGAGGTACAGCTTGTGCCACGCTTTGAAGAAGTGCTGAATAGCTTGCTGCGTATCGACAACGCAGATGTGTATGTAACGGGGAGCAACTCTAAATTCTTGTCAAGCGACATTATCACAGAGTTTAGAGGGCGAGGCGACGAAATACACCTTTACCCCCTGTCGCTGGCGGAATACTGCGACGGCACGGGGCAAGCACCTGCACAGGCATGGAGTGATTATTACACCTATGGAGGGCTTCCACATGTGCTGACACTGGAAACAGAGAAGAAGAAACTCGACTATCTGAACAATCTTTTTGAAAGTGTTTATCTGATAGATATTCTTGAACGGCATCATATTAAAAATAAGGCGGAGTTTGAGGAACTTGTGCGTGTGGTGGCTTCGAACATAGGCGCCCCTACTAACCCCACAAAATTATCCAACACTTTTAAAAGTGTGAAAAAGACGGCTATCAGTTCTGTGACTATCGACCGCTATCTCAAATTCATGGAAGATGCTTTTTTGATAGAAAAAGCCGAAAGATATGATGTGAAGAGGAAAAAATATATTGGAAGCCTCTCAAAATATTATTTTTCCGACCTTGGGCTGAGGAATGCTATATTAGGTTTGCGACAGCAAGAGGAGTCGAATATTATGGAGAATATCATCTACAATGAACTGCGCCGCAGAGGGTGCAAAGTGGATTTGGGCATGGTGGAGCACCGCTTTGTTGACCAGAATGGCAGTTGGCGCCGCAAGCAGCTTGAAGTGGATTTTGTGGTAAATGAGGGCAACCAAAGATACTACATACAGTCGGCGTTGGCTTTACCCGACGAGGAAAAGCGTAAGCAGGAGATGGGGGCTTTGCTTCGGATCGGCGATTCGTTTAAGAAAATTATCGTTGTGAAGAGCGACATCAAACCCTGGCGTGATGATTACGGCATCCTTACGATGGGATTGCTGGATTTTCTGATGAACCCCGACAGTCTTAAATGGTGACTTAATGCTTATAGGCATGCCATTTAAGATTATTGGTGCGAGATTTAGGGTGTGTTTTTTGGTGGGCTTGTGAGGGCCGACATTCTATTGAATCACAATTTTTATTGTAACTTTGCAGATGATATGAAAAAGAAGGGTAAAATATGCGTGTTTGGCGCGTCGAGCGACAGGCTTGAGAACACATTCACCGAAACGGCCTACGAGCTGGGCTCGCTGATGGCGCAGCGGGGCTGGGACTGTGTGAACGGTGCCGGCAGCGCGGGGCTGATGCGCGCTGTGAGCGACGGTGTGCTCGACGGAGGCGGCTCGGTGACGGGCGTGATTCCACAGTTTATGGTGGATCAGGGCTGGGAATACAACCGCCTGCCGGAAATCATCGTCACGCCCGACATGCACTCGCGCAAAGAGAAGATGACACAGCTTGCCGATGCCTTCATCGTGCTTCCCGGCGGCTGCGGCACCATAGAGGAGGCGATGGAGATTTACACATGGCGCCAGTTGGGCATCATCAACAAGCCCATCGTTCTGCTCAGCACCGTGGGCTTCTATAAGCCTTTGGTGGAGATGATTGACCGCTGTGGCACGCTGGGCTTTATGCGCCACTCCCACACCAGGCTGTGGAAGGTGGCCCGCACGCCCAAAGACTCGCTCGACAAGTTGGAAAGGGAACTGAAAGAGGGCGTTCAGCCCGTGGAAGATAAATTAAGCACTACGGATGGCCAAGACTAACACCGATACCATATCCACCTCACACACCGACACTGTGGCGCAGTTCACTCCGATGTACCCCAATGGCATTCCGCCCTTGCGGGGCAACGACTCCGTGGTTGAGCCGCTGGCGTCGCTGCCGGTGATGCCGGAGCCTCAAGGCTCGTCGGCAGCCATGAGCCACAGCCGTGGCCCGCTCTACGACACTGGCTCAATGTCGCTGCTGCTGCTGAGCGCGTTTTTCATTGTGGTGTGCTTTAAAAGTGGATATGTGTATTTGGAGAACTTTGCCCACAATCTGCTGTCGGTGCGCCGGCGGCGTGAAACCATCTTCGACAACCACACCATGGGTGATGTGCGCATGATGTGGGCGCTGGTGGCCAACACCTGCGTGATGGAGGGGCTGCTGCTGTTCTATGCCATAGGGCTGTTCGTGCCCTCGCTCCGGCAAGGCATGCTGGAGAGCGTGTTTCTATATGTGGGCGTTCTCACAGCCATGTGCATGGGCTTTCATCTGTGCCAGCATGCGCTCTACGCCCTGCTTGGCTATGTGTTTGGCGACCCGCTGAGCCGCAAGCTGTGGCTGAGCGGATTCTGGGCGTCGCAGTCGCTGCTGGGGCTGCTGCTGTTTCCCGTCACGGTGTTTCTGCTGCTGTTTCCCTCGGCCATAGAACTGCTTCTTACGGTGGCTGCGATTTTGTATGGAATCGTTAGAATCGTGTTTATTTTTAAGGGATTAAGAATTTTTTTCAACAAATTATCACAAAGTCTCTATTTTATTTTGTACCTTTGCAGCATGGAAATTGTGCCCCTGGTGCTATATGCGGCATTACTGGTGGCAGTATGTACGAAGTTACAGTCATAAAAACATTTTAGACGAGTGAAGGTAAAGAAAATTTTGGTTTCACAGCCGAAACCATCAAGTGAAAAGTCTCCGTATTACAATCTTGAACGAAATTATGGTGTATCTGTAGATTTCCGTCCCTTCATTAAGGTTGAAGGGCTATCAAGTAAAGAATTCCGTCAGCAGAAAATTGCCCTTGGCGACTACACTGCGGTAATCTTCACAGCGCTCACAGCTATCGACCATTATTTCCGTCTGGCAAAGGAGCTTCGTTTTGAAGTGCCAGAGACCATGAAATATTTCTGCATCAGCGAAGTGGTGGCCCGTTATCTTCAAAACTACATTGTGTACAGAAAGCGTAAAATCTTCTTCAGCGAAAACGGCAAGGCCGATGGGCTGATTCCATTGATTGAGAAGCACAAGAATGAGAAATACCTCTATCCTGTGTCGGACGTGCACGACTCTAAACTGAATCTTGAGGCCCACAATTTGGAGAACACCAAGGCGGTGATGTATCGCACGGTGAGCAATCCTTTCCCAAAAGATGTGCCTTTCGACTACGATATCATTGCCCTGTTCACTCCTTCGGGCGTGAAGAGCCTGCTGGAGAGCTTCCCCGACTTCGACCAGGAGAAGAACGGCAAACTGCTGGCTTGCATGGGCGCTAAGACCATTGAGGAAGTGAAGAATTCGGGGCTGCGCCTCGACATCACCACCTCGCCCGAATGTCCGTCGATGGCGGCTGCCATTGGCAAATATCTGGAAGAGGAGAAAAAGAAGGAAGAGGCTGGCGAGGAATAACACCACGCCGCTGCTATAAATATAAGGCTGAGGCTGCAACATGATGCGATGCTCATCGCTGTGTTGCAGCCTCAGCTTGTTTATGCCCTTTCCCGATAAAGTCAGGAGATAAGATGCCCAAAGAGTAAGGACGCACGGTTTTTTTAGGGGTTGGGAATTTGCTTCTTCCCTCGGGCATTGAATACGATGTGGTATGGGTTGGGGATTAATCGGGGGTGCGCAGGGCGCGAGTGGCGTTGAGCACGGCGAGCACCATCACGCCCACATCGGCAAACACTGCCATCCACAGGGTGGCTAAGCCACAGGTGGCCAATAGCAACACGCCCACTTTCACTCCTATCGAGAACACTACATTCTGATGGGCAATACTCAAAGTGTGCCTGGCGATGCGTATGGCTGTGGCTATTTTTGAGGGCTTGTCGTCCATCAGCACCACGTCGGCGGCCTCAATGGCGGCATCGCTGCCTAAAGCTCCCATGGCAATGCCCACATCGGCGCGTGCCAGCACCGGCGCATCGTTGATGCCGTCGCCCACGAAAGCCAGTGTGCGGCCTTGCGTCTTTTCGGTAAGCAGCCGCTCCACCTCTTTCACCTTGTCGGCAGGAAGAAGTTCGGCGCAGTATTCATCGATGCCCACTTCTGCTGCCACCTGCTGGGCCACATCGCGATGGTCGCCCGTGAGCATCACCGCTCTGCTCACGCCAGCGCGCTTCAGCCTTGTGATGGCTTCGGCGGCGTCGGCCTTGATGCGGTCGGAAATCAGGATATGACCGGCATACACGCCATCAATCGCCACATGGATAATGGTGCCGCCCATGTGGTCTTTGTCGCAGGGCACGCATTTAGCGCCCACGGAAGCCATCATCTTCTCATTGCCCACAACCACCTCCTTGCCATCTACATGAGCGCGCACACCATGGCCGGCAATCTCCTCCACATCATCAACGCTGCACCCGTCGGTGGCTTCGTTGGGGAACGCATTTTTCAGCGATATGGCTATGGGGTGGTTGCTGTATCGCTCCACGTGTGCCGCCAGGTGAAGCAGTTCTTTTTCTGTGATTTTGTAGGGGTGCAGTGCGGTCACGGCAAATTCGCCATAGGTGAGTGTGCCAGTCTTGTCGAACACGGCAATGTCCATTTTTGCGAGCGCCTCAAGATAGTTGGAGCCTTTCACCAGCACGCCCTTGCGCGACGCCGCGCCGATGCCGCCAAAGAATGTGAGCGGCACCGAGATGACCAGCGCGCACGGACACGACACCACCAAGAATGTGAGCGCACGGTATATCCATGTGGGCAACGCCTGAAGGTAGGCACCGCTGAAGAGCGGCGGAATGAAAGCCACCACCAAGGCGCACACCACCACCACGGGCGTATATACACGGGCAAAACGGCGGATAAAGCTCTCGCTGCGCGACTTCCCCTCGCTGGCGTTTTCCACCAGCTCCAGCACCTTCGACGCTGTGGATTCACCAAAATTCTTTGTGGTGCGCACACGGAGCAGGCCAGAGAGGTTCACACAGCCCGAAATCACCTCGTCGCCCACTTTCACACCACGGGGCACGCTCTCGCCAGTGAGCGCCACCGTGTCGAGCGACGACTCGCCCTCGGTCACCTTGCCGTCGAGCGGAATACGCTCGCCGGGCTTCACGATGATGGTTTCGCCAATCTTCACCTCGGCAGGATTCACCTCTGCCACCTTGCCGTCACGCTCTACATTCGCCACATCTGGGCGGATATTCATCAAGTGTGCGATAGACTTGCGGCTGCGTCCTTCTGCCAGATGCTCAAAGAGTTCGCCCACCTGGAAAAACAGCATCACAAACACCGCCTCGGGGAACTGGTGCTCGGCGCCGGGCAGAAACCCGATAGTGAGCGCGCCAATGGTGGCGATAGCCATCAGAAAGTTCTCGCCCATCAGATGTCCATGGAAAAGGTCGGTCACCGCTTCTTCCAGTGTTTCGAGTCCCACCACAAGGTAGGGCACAAGGTAGATGAGCAGGAGCGCCCATGTGGGCATACTGCAATTCTTCTCCACCAGCCATGCCACGATCAGCAGCACACTTGCCACGGCTATTTTCACGGCACCGGCCTTGATGCCCCCCTCTTCATGATGCTCATGCTCGTGGGCAGGGGCGCACCCACAGCTTTGATGATGTTGATTACACTCGCACATATTATTATTGCAGTTTTAAAGTTTCACGCTGCAAAGATATGCCTAAAAAAGTGCAACCGTGTTGCAAAAGTGCGTGCGCGCATGCTGATATTTTAGAGGTGGTTAGTGGGCGTCGAGCCAGTTGTTGGCCACAGCGTGTGATGCCGTGAGGCGCACATCGCCATGATAGGCATTCTCCATTTCCTCCAGCACGATGGCCTGCACCTTGTCGAGCTCGGCAGGCAGCACATCGAAGTTGAGTTCGTCGTGCACTTGCAGAATCATTTTCGATTGTATGCCCTCCTGCTCAAAACGGCGGTCGATGGCAATCATGGCCATCTTGATTACATCGGCGGCAGTGCCTTGGATAGGGGCGTTCACGGCATTGCGCTCGCTGAACTGGCGCACCACAGCGTTGCGTGAGTTGATTTCTGGCAACATTCGCCGGCGACCGAAAAGCGTGGTCACGTAGCCTTTCTCCTTGGCTTGCGCCACGCTGCGGTCGATATATTCCCGCACGCCGGGGAATGTGGCGAAGTAGCCGTCGATGAGCTGCTTGGCCTCGGCGCGAGGTATGCCCAACCGCTCCGAAAGGCCGAAAGCGGATATACCGTAGAGAATACCGAAGTTGGCGGTTTTCGCCTTCCGCCGCTCATCGGGAGTGACCTCTTCGAGAGGCTTGTGATAGATTTTCGACGCCGTGATGGCGTGAATGTCGTGGCCGTGGCGGAATGCGTTGAGCATAATCTCATCGTGGCTGAAGTCGGCCACCAAGCGAAGCTCTATTTGCGAATAGTCGGCACTGAAAAACACATTGCCGTCGGCAGGGATAAACGCCTTGCGAATTTCGCGTCCCATGTCGTCGCGCACGGGAATGTTCTGCAAATTCGGGTTGGCCGACGACAGGCGGCCAGTGGCGGTAACCGTCTGGTTGTAGGTGGTGTGAATGCGGCCCGTGCGGCTGTTGATGAGTTTGGGCAGAGCTGTCACGTAGGTGGAGAGGAGCTTGCGTAAACTCCGAATCTCCAATATCAAGCCCACGAGCGGATGGCGGTCGCGAATCCTCTCCAGCACCTCCTCGGTGGTGGAGTATTGGCCCGTCTTGGTTTTTTTCGCCTTATCGTCGAGGTGAAGGCGGCCAAACAGCACTTCGCCCACCTGTGCCGGCGAAGCAGTGTTGAAATGTGTGCCGGCTGTGGCGAAGCATTCCTGCTCAAGGTGCTCCATTTTCTCGGTCAGCACCTTGCCATAGTCGTTAAGCGCCTTCACGTCGATGCGTGCGCCCGCCAGTTCCATCTTGGCCAGCACCTTCACCAGCGGTTGCTCAATGTCGGTGAGCAGATGCGTCATGCCACACTCCTCAATCCGCTTCTTCTCCACGTCGGGCAGGGCAAAAACCACATCGGCCAGCTCGCACGCCACATCTGTGAGTGTTTCGGGGTTCAGTTCAAAAAGTTTTTTCTGCTTGCGCCCCTTCTGCCCCAAATACGTTTCCGGGTCGATCACCTCGTAGTTGAGCAGCTCCTGCGCCATGGCGCCTATGCTGTGGCCACGCTCAGGCTGAAGCAGGTAGTGCGCCACCGCCACATCGAAGTAGGGAGCGGTGAAAGGCACACCTTTCTCGTGCAGCATCACCATGTCGCGCTTCACATCGCCGGAGCAGATGGTGGTGCTGCCGCAGAAGAGGGGCTTCACCGAGTCGATCATCATACCGAAGCCGTCCATAGCAATGTATGCCCCCGTGTGTGCTTCGGGGCAGATGGCGAAACCGAGTATTGTGGCCTTCATTGCTTCCTCGCCCATCGACACAATGTGCACCGCCACACGCTCGCGGCCGAGCACCGACTTCACATAGGTGGCGGCTTCGTCGAAGTCGCAGATGAGGCGGAAGTGGCAGTCGTAGTCCTTGATCGTTTTGGCGGAAGTGGCAGTGGTGGTTGCGGTGTTGGCGCTGGCACTGTCCTCGGTGGTTTGTGCTTCGCCAAAAAGTGAGCCTTGCGTTCCGCTTTCGGGCGGAGTGGTGTGGCTGGCGGTAGTAGCCTCGTCGTCCAGCCCCACGTTGGCCTCTCGCTGGTCGATGATGCGCTTGGTGAGCGTGCGGAATTCCAGCTCGGTAAACACCTGCCTCAGGGCATCAAAATCCACAGGCACACGCTTGAGCGCATCTTCATTCCACTCCAGCGGCACATCGGTCTTGATGGTGGCAAGCTGCTTCGAGAGGCGGATTTGCTCGGCATTGGCTTCCACCTTAGCCTTGATCGCGCCTTTCAGTTCATGGGTATGGCTCAACAGATTCTCCACAGAGCCAAACTGCTGCACTAATTTTTCTGCCGTCTTGGGGCCAACGCCGGGGCAGCCCGGAATGTTGTCGGCACTGTCGCCCATCAGCCCTAAAATGTCGATCACCTGAATAGGGTCGGTCAGGCCATACTTTTCCTTGATTTCCTTCACGCCCGAAATCTCATTCTTACCCGGATTGTAGATTTTGGTGCTGTCGTTCACCAGTTGGCCAAAATCCTTGTCGCCCGTCACCATAAAGGTTTCAAACCCATGCTGGCGAGCCAGCACGGAGAGCGAGCCAATCACATCGTCGGCCTCGTAGCCCTCCTTCACAAACATGGGAATGCGGTAAGCCTCTAATATGCGTTTGATGTAGGGCACAGCCACCTTGATGCCCTCAGGTGTGGCGTCGCGGTTGGCCTTGTATTGCTCAAATTGCTCGTGGCGAAAAGTCTTGCCGCCGGGGTCGAAGCACACGGCAATGTAAGGAGGGTTTTCGCGCTTCAGCAAGTCTTGCAGAATGTTCACGAAGCCGAAAATGGCAGAAGTGTCCACGCCGCCGCTCGAAAAGCGGGGGTTGCGCATCAGCGCGTAGTATGCCCTGAAAATCAGCGCGTATGCATCGAGCAGGTAGAGTCGTTTATTATTGTCCATTGTAAGTGAAGTTTTGCGTTAATCGAAATTCGTTAAGGCGCACAGCCGAGTGCGGTTTGAATGAATAAAGTTACACCAATTTCCCCAATTCCCGAAATTTCCACCCATAAATATTTCCCCGCCCATTGAATCCGAATCAGTTTAATCTGAGGCGGTAATAGCAGTGCTCGATACAATCCTTAGAAGGCAGAATGTTCAATAGACTATGACATGTCATACAATGGAATTTATCTACTTTTTCATTTATCCAACTCAAGATACCACAGTAAACGCGTTTTTGGATTGATGCTTAAAATTTTATATATTTTATTGTCAATATCAACATAACTTGACTGAATATTGTCCTCAAAAGAATATGTTTTAAGTGGAACATTATTATTATATTCAATATACCGTTCTCCAGTAGAGTCTGGTAAGCAATTGGTCTGATAATATGTCATAGGGTATTTTTCTTTCACAAATTCAGACGCTTGAAGTGGGGCTAATACAATTGTATAGACAGTGTCTGTGCAACAATTATAGCCAATGCCAAGTCCATAATCTATGAATTTCTTTTGATTAACATCATAGTAGTATTGCTTTTTATTGATTCTAACAGTGTCTGTGTCTGTTAAAAAAACATGTGCAATATTTATGAATGTCTTATTTTTGGTCAGAGAATACTCATGCCTCACAAACTTACCTTTAAAAACTATATGATTTTCTCCATAAAAAGTTGTGCTTATCACACACGAGAATATTAAAAAAATAATCGTTTTCATAATTTCTTGACTTTTTTCAATTCTCCATTACTTTTAACAGTGGTAATTGTTCCGATTGTTCCGATTTTCTTTGTTATAATGTTACCACCAGATATTAGCAAAAAAGAATGGTTGGCATTATATACAAAAATATTGTCAAGCGGACTATCTGGCATAGTAGGTGGCTGAGTTCTTGACGATATGGAATTATCACCAACGAGTTCCCCATAAATCACACCTTCTTTTTTTAGGCTCTCATCATGAGCGGTTAGATAATCTCCTCCAACCATAATTTCATTTATCTGGTGTCCGATTAAAGCTCCTTGAAGAGCGACACTTGTTTTACCAATTTTTTCTAAATCAGACATATCCAGCTGTTTTGTCTCATAGCTATCAATAAACACAGATTTGTCATCATTTTTCTCTCCTGTCAATGAAAACGAGTATTCTGTTTCAGAATTTATCGCAGAGTTGACCAGTGCCGACAATGTCTGAGATAATTCACCTTTAAAATTCGAATCCTTGCCTTTAAATATCAACTTGTTTTTATCATCAAATGCATATATATTTCCTGTGGAATTATGAAGCATCTCCAAATATGCTTGCTGGAGTGAATTGCTACCATTAACAATCAACACTTTTCCACTTGGGTCGGTGAGGGTGATGGGGTTGGCGGCGCACCAGAGGTAGGGGCTGAGATGGGGGTATTTCTCTGCCATGGGGTCGATGGTGGAGGTGCGGCCTGTCTGTGGGTCGTACCACCGGGCTTGGCTGTCGTAGCTGTCGAGGCCGTTTTCGCGGTCGAGCTCTTTGGTGCCGTATTTGTGGGGCTGCTTGGTGTCCGACGGGGTGGCTGCCATGAGCGCGCCGTAGGGGTAGTATGCGTTCAGCTCCACGGGCTGGTTCTGCTGGTTGAGCACCACACGTGCGGCGCCGTCGTGCGTGAGCGATATGGTGAGAAGGCGTTCCATGCTGTCGTAGGTATAACGCATGATATCCACATTTATTGTGTCGGCAGTGGTGTGCACCCGCTTCACATCCAACGGCTTGCCCGTGAAGCTGAGGTGATAATAGCAGTGCTCGAATCCGCCCAAGGCGTTCTGCTCATGGCTCTGGATAATGTTGCCATGCAGGTCGTAGAAAACCGCGATTAACTTCTTGTAGCAGTGAATTATCTCGCTGATGCAAGCCACACATATACCGTGTTTCATTACTAACTCGTTGGCTTGATTAAGTGTCTAAATAATTTTGCTTAATTGGAATGGAGTGTGGAGGATATTCCTTATTATTTATTTTATTCAGGAAGGTAAACAGGAAATACAATGGACGAATGCACCTTTGTATCATCTATTTTCTTTGGAGAAAAAGGAGGAAGTTCTTTGCATATTCGTATTATCTCGGCATCTATATAAGGATGGATTCCTCTAACCATTTTCACTTCTGAAATATCACCATTCTCTGAAACAAACACCTCAACAATAGCTCTTTTCCTATTGTTGGAAACTTTAACAGAATTTACAACTGATTTATTGAGCTTACTTTGAACAAATGTGCTAATGTCTTTAATTACAGGATTTGGGGTAACTTCTGTGATAGATGGCGTGTATTCATCCTCAAATATACCACAGTTAAGCCCAATATAATGTGGATATTTTAGTTCCCTTATAAATAAAGTGTCGGATGGCGCATAGCTGTTTGTGTATATAGCCTGTTTCCCATCTTTAATTGCGTAAGACACACTATATGGGCCTTCTGTATTCTTCTGGCTGGTAATCTGAAGGCTCGTCAATTTATCTTTAAGCTGATATTCGTTCCAAATATCAAGTAACTGGTCGAAACCGCTGTTTTGCACTTGTTTTTTTATTCTGGCCACTCTAATAATAGAGCTTCCTTTTGTTTTAAGGCTGATTTCGGAAATAAAGATTTCTTTCGAGGAATATTCTTGCATTAACTCTATTATGGTGTCGTTTTTTGTGTAACAGTGATAGATGCGAGGATAGTTCCACTTGTGTTTGCAGGGAGTACGTTCCCAATTTTCCATGTGAAAGCACACTTTTCTATAGTACGCCCCACTCCTCTTTTCAAATTTAATCGGATTCGCATTGGGTAAATATATTATGACCGTATCTTCTTGTGTTGCCATTTTAACTTTTGCCATTGAAGGAGAACACATAATACCATTTAAAGAATATTCATTGAAGACAGAGTAATAGTGCGTTGTCACTTTTGAGACAGAAGAAGTCATTTGGCAACTGTAGTTCAAAACACAGTAAAATACTATGATTAAAACTAATAGAGACTTAGTAATTTGATTGCGTATTCTCATTTTTGCATAAAAAACTGAAGTGCTGAAAAATTTTGCATCTGAAAATCCCAAGAGATAGAGAAAGGTGTTATTCTTACATTTTTTACAACATAAGGGTCACTGCCAGATGTCGAGATTTTAAACTCATTCGATTGTTCTGTTTGGGCATATGGAACTTGCACAGATTCATTCAGTCCAAGACTACCATCATATAAGTATCCGGCGTTTAGTAGATGAGAAGACCCTATAACAGTTGAGCTCGTTTGTTCTGACATATTTTGTAACATCGCCTCACCAAAGTAACCTTTTGCAGTATTACAGGCACCAATAAAAACTGTTTTGCCTGAAAATCCATTTTGAAGAGAGGAAAAATCGGAATAAGCATCTACCACTTCATTCCCAATGGAGAAAGTTCCATCTTCACCATGACTATTAATCGTAAATACGGAGTTTTGTACACCATTTGATTCTAAATGCGACATCGCCTTTGACAAATCTTCAACATTATCAACTAACAAAATAGGCATATAGTTCGCTACTGCGTCGTGATCTTTTTTAATTGCGGAATTTTCTGCATATGATGTTGGAAAAACAACTATAACAGGATGAGATGCAAAAGGTATAATGTTTTCCATTATAAACATCCCGGTTGGATCTAAACACTTCACAGGATTTGCGGCGCACCATAGGTAGGGGCTGAGGTGGGGGTATTTCTCGGCCATGGGGTCGATGGTGTGGGTGCGGCCTGTCTGTGGGTCGTACCACCGGGCCTGGCTGTCGTAGCTGTCGAGGCCGTTTTCTCGGTCGAGTTCTTTGGCGCCGTATTTGTGGGGCTGCCTGGTGTCCGACGGGGTGGCTGCCATGAGCATGCCGTAGGGGTAGTAGGCGTTCAGCTCCACGGGCTGGTTCTGCTGGTTGAGCACCACACGCACATTACCCTG
This sequence comes from Sodaliphilus sp., assembly GCA_050873765.1. GTDB lineage: Bacteria > Bacteroidota > Bacteroidia > Bacteroidales > Muribaculaceae > Sodaliphilus. The sequence goes on along the minus strand of JBNMJK010000020.1, from coordinate 349 downwards.
GTAGTCCTTGACGTAGAAGAACAGCTCCCCGTCCTGCCAGTAGCCGTTCTCCGTCATGATGCGCTCCAAGCTGCCATTCTTGTAGATATAGCTGCCACAGTAGTCGCGTACCGAGAGCGTGGTATAACGTGGATTGGTAACCTCCATGCTATCGCTGATACCCGGTTCTACCACCATGCCGCCATCAGCTAAATTTTGTTCTGCCCAGTCGCTTTCCGAAGTGTTCGACTTGTCGGCCTCGATGACCTGGAAATTGTTGAGGCGGTACTCTGCGCGCAGCTTGCGGCCGTCGGCGGCGTAGGTGTAGCGGTTCTCGTGCCCATCTCCAAACAGAATGGACTGCGGCAGG
>JBNMJK010000019.1:0-38482 GCA_050873765.1 Sodaliphilus sp. | reverse complement strand
AAAGTGGCGCTGATGCCCGACTGGAAAGAGAAACTGCCTGCGCTTGTGGAAGCCTCGCTTCATGCCGATGTCACTAACCTTTCGGGTGTGCCCTCGTGGTTTTTGACGGTGCTGAAGGAGGTGATGACAAAGAAAGGGGTGAGCTGCATTCATGAAGTGTGGCCACATTTGGAGGTGTTTTTCCATGGTGGCATCGCTTTTGAGCCTTACCGTGAGCAATACGAGAAGATTTGCGATATGAGCAAGATGCATTTTCTCGACACTTACAATGCCAGTGAGGGCTTCTTTGCCGTGCAAAGCTCGTGGGAGTCGAGCGCCATGCTGCTGCTGCTCGATATAGGGGTGTTTTATGAATTTATCCCTATTGCCGACACCGACAGTCAGTCGCCCGAAGTGCTCCCTGTGTGGGAAGTGGAGGCTGGAAACACGTATGAGCTGGTGATCACGGCTTGCAATGGCCTTTGGCGATACCGCATCGGCGATACCGTGACGGTGGAGCAGACCCACCCTGTGAAAATAAAGATTGCCGGGCGCACGAAGAATTTTATCAACGCGTTTGGTGAGGAACTGATGGTGCATAATGCCGACGCAGCCATCACCAAGGCCTCTGCCCTGACGGGTGCACAGGTGCTCAACTACACCGCCGCGCCGGTGTATGCCGGCGACCATTCACGCGGCCGCCACCAGTGGCTTGTGGAGTTTGCCAAGATGCCGGCATCGGAAAAGGAGTTTATGGATATTCTCGACCACACCCTGCGGGAGGTGAACAGCGACTACGATGCCAAGCGCAGTGGCGATATTTTTCTTGACCCGCCCCAACTTGTGGTGGCAAGCCCAGGACTTTTCGACCGCTGGCTCGGCTCCACCGGCAAATTAGGCGGACAGCGCAAAATTCCGCGCTTGAGCAACGGCCGTGACATAATAGAACAAATGCTGAAGATGCAATGATGAGTGAAGATAAATTTAAGTGGGTGGCTGTGATTTCCACCCTGCCGGTGCTGATGTGGCCTTTGCTGCTTGTGCACATCGACCAGATGAACACCGCCATTGAGCGATTCCTGATGCTCGGTATGCCTGTGTTTGGGTTGCTTTGTGGCTATTTGGCCAACTACACCTACTCCGACCGCCCCGCCCTTGCGTGGATTCTGATAGGTGTGGCATGGCTGTCGTATGCCAGTTTTGTGATAATTGGGCTATAAAAAGATATAGCGGTAGGAATATAAAAAGGATTTTAAGATATTTCCGTGTAAATGATGATGAAGATGATGGCAAAGTTCTGTCGCACCAATTTTGGAGCGGCTTTGGTGAATATGCTGATGACCTACGTGGTGTTTATGCTTTCGCGCGTGGCTTTCTTTTTTGAAAACTACTCTACTTTCGCTCCCTATATGAGCTGGAGTCTGCTGGTGAATATGCTCAAGGGCTCGTTAGTGTTCGACACCTCTGCCCTGCTCTATATCAATAGCCTTTACCTCGTGCTTATGCTGCTGCCTTGGGGGCGGAAGGAGAATGTGAGGTTTCAGCGTGCGCTGAAATGGCTGTTTGTGGTGCTCAATGCTGTGGGCGTGGCCATGAACCTCGGTGATGCCGTGTATGTGGCCTACACGGGCCGCCGTTCCACCATCACCGTGTTTTCGGAGTTTGTCAACGAGAACAACATCACTTCCATCTTCCTCTCCGAATTTGTGGGCCACTGGTATTTAGTGCTGTTTTTCCTGGTGATTGTGGCACTGCTGTGGATATGCTACCGTGAGCCGCAAAAATGCGTGTGGGGTAAGCGCTGGCGCTATTATGTGGCGCAGTGCGTGGCACTGGTAGTGGTGGCGCCATTGGCCATTATAGGCATTCGGGGTAGTGCCACGGCTGGCACGCGCCCGATCACCGTGAGCAATGCCAACGAATATGTGAACCGCCCGATTGAGGGCACTCTGGTGCTCAACACCCCCTTCTCCATCATCCGCAGTATCGGCAAAAAGGTGTTTGTCACCCCTTCATATATGTCGATGCAAGAGATGCATCGCACCTACGAGCCAATTATCACCCCAGTGAACGATTCGCTCACCACCACGAAGAAGAAAAATGTGGTGGTGATCATTGTGGAGAGTATGGGCAAGGAATACATTGGCAGCCTCAACCCCACTCTCGAAGGCGGAAAATACAAAGGATATATGCCCTTTATCGACTCGCTTCTGCGCAAGAGTCTCACGTTTGAATACACCTTTGCCAACGGGCGAATCTCGATGGACGCCATGCCGTCGGTGCTGTCGGGCATACCCATGATGGTGGAGCCTTTCTTCCTCACCCCGGCCTCGCTCAACGAGGTGGGCGGCCTGCCCAAGATGCTCAAGCCGAGAGGGTATTTCAGCGCCTTTTTCCATGGTGGCCACAACATATCCATGGGCTTCAGTGCCTTTGCCCACGCCATAGGTTATGAGAAATATTTCGGGCTGAACGAATACTGCCGCTCACCGAAATACGGCGGAATGGACGACTTCGACGGCAAATGGGCCATCTGGGACGAGCCATTCCTGCAATACACACTTGATGAGATTGACACATTCAAGCAGCCCTTCCTGGTGTCGATGTTCACCGCCTCGTCGCATCACCCCTACCATATTCCAGAGCAGTATGTGGGTAAAATCACCTCGGCTCCAGGCGGAATGCCCATGTATAAGTGTATTCGCTACACCGACATGGCTTTAAGAAAGTTTTTTGAGCGGGCAAGTCACCAGCCGTGGTACCGCAACACCATCTTCGTGATTGTGGCCGACCACACCAATCAGAACCAGCACGCTTTCTATAAAACCGACCAAGGGCTTTACAGCATACCCATCATCTTCTACACGCCCGACGGCAGTCTGCGCCCCGGCATGATGAAGAATGTGATAGCGCAGCAGACCGATGTCACCCCCACGCTGATGCACCTTTTAGGCTACCACAAGCCCTATGTGGCTTTTGGCTGCGACCTGCTCAGCACTCCTGCCGACCAGACGTGGGCTTTCAACTACAATAATGGCGTGTATCAGTACTTTAAAGGCGATTTTATGCTCCAGTTCGACGGCACGAAGACGATAGCCCTCTACCGCTTTAAGACCGACCCCATGCTCAGGCACAACCTTGTGGGCAAGCAGCCAGAGCAGGCTTCGCTTGAAAAGCAGCTGAAGGCGCTCATTCAGCAATATATGCACCGCATGAACACCAACACCCTCGTTATCCGCTAATGCGCGCCCCCCACTAAATAAAATATTGCTGAATGATATGGTCGAGTTCGCCTACAAGGTAAAATGGCACATTGATGAGCCTATATGGAGTGTGTGATGGTGAAGGCGTTTGGGTGTCTTGCACTGAGAAAGCACCACTCCAAACCCTTACTGCCGTGACGTGCCGGCCACAGCAGTTCACGAATGAATGTAGTGATCGCAGGTGTGAGTTGGTGCCTGTTTTCACTTCTATGGGTATGAGGTTTTCCCCCTTGATCCACAAAAAATCTATTTCAGCGTCAGCACCTTTTTTGTCGCGCACCCAAAAATGCTGTTCCTCTTTATAGTGCTTGTCGAGCAGCACTCTTAATTCTTGTGCCACAATGTGCTCAGCGGCGTAGCCTCGCCAAGTGTCGAGTAAATCTTTGTTTTGAAGATACTCCAATTGAATGTCGGCAAAGAAATTGACTAAGCCGGTGTCAACCCATATCAGCTTTGGCGATCTTGTGAGCGCAGGTATAGCTGGGGCTTTTGTTGAGGTTACAGGATAGTCTAAAGTTATGATAAAGGCCTTTTGAAGCACATCAAAAGCCTCATGTACGGCCGTTGAAGTATAAGCACTGCCAGCAAATTTCGCAAAAGTGATTGACTGTCCAGCTTGTGTCCACCCATACTGGAGAATGTGCCTCATAACTGCAATTTGCTTTTCGTTTTTTCCATAGTGCTCAAGGTCTTCCACGTATCCATTGCGTAGCGACTGATAGATAGGGGCCAACTCTACAATGTCGTTACTCTGCACATAATTGGCCACCACTTCAGGCATACCGCCAATGAGCGCATACTTGTTGAACTGCTTGATAAGCTCTTTATGCATACCGAAGTCAATATGTTCATAGTCGTGAAGTGTATTCACCCACTCCTCGTTTTTTGTGGCTCCGAGAAATTCCTGAAAGTTGAAAGGTCTGAGAGTGAGATATTCCACTCGTCCAACTGGAAAAGATATGTGGCTTTTTACAAGCGATTGAAGGCGCGACCCTGCTGTGATGATAAAAAGCCAGGGCATCTGCTCATAGAAAAACCTGAGAAAACTCACCGCTTTTGGGTTTTCTTGAATTTCATCGATGAAGATAAGAATTTGAGTTGATGGCTTTCGCTGTATGCCGTTTTTAAGAAAGAGAAACCGCACCAATGCTTCCACATCGGTGTATTGGTTGAAGAGTTCTGCGTCCTGATAATTTTCTAAATTCAGGCTGATAAAATGGTCAAACTCTTTGGCAAACTCTGTGACCAACGTGGTTTTTCCTACTTGGCGTGCTCCACGCAGAACAAGGGGTTTTCTTCCCTCTTTATTTTTCCAAATTTTGAGCGTATCTAATAGAATTCTCTTAAACATATTGCAAAATATTAGTTTTCAGTCACAAAGATATAAAATATTTCTAAAGTAGGGGCAAGAAATGGGTAATTTCGTTCTAAAGTAGGGGCAAGAAATGGGCGATTTCGTTCTAAAGTAGGGGCAAGAAACGGGCGATTTCGTTCTAAAGTAGGGGCAAGAAGCTGGGGTGTGTACTCTTCTGTGGGGGGCTTTCGAGGTGGCGATGGCTGTGTGGTGGGCGGAAGGTGGATTTTTATGTGGCGTGTGCCATAACGCTATGTTTTTCGCATTTATTGTGACGCTTTATTTAAAAATTATCAAAAAATCTTTGAGATTATAAATTAATTAGCGTAATTTTGTGGGTGATTAATAGTTAGTTGGCGTAAAAAGTGTAAAATTTGATGTGTAAGCACTATTTGATTCGCCTCCATAGCTCTCTTACATTGAACATAAAAACTTGTATAAAAAATAAATCTTAATCACTAAATAAAAGTATGCTTAAACGAAGAATTTTTTTAGTTCTGGCTGTGCTGTTGCCTCTGTTGGGGTATGCACAAGCCAAGAGTGTGCCGTATTATTCCGAAATAGGCGGAACATCGGCCATTGACCCAGACTGGACGGTCTATAACGTCAATAATGATGCAAAAACTTGGGAAAACGTTTCCTCCGGCAGCTATTTCACCGGTTCGGGTGCATCGGTAGGTGTGGTTTACAGATATAATAGCTCGAGTGCTGCCGACGACTGGCTGGTGTCGCCTGCCATTCATCTTGAGGCCGACAAGGAATATAAGATTTCTTTCTATGTGAAGACGGCTGGCTCCTCCTATAAGGAGAGTCTGAAGCTGGTGACCGCAAACTCCAACACAGTGGAGGCGCTGACAAGCAACAGCGAGACACTCGTTGACTTCCCTGAATTGACCCAAACCACCATTAAAAAGGTGTCGAAGGTGTATGTGGCAAGAGAAACTGGCGACTATTATTTTGGATTCTATGAATATAGCGCCAAGAATTTATATAATTTGTATCTCACCGCATTCCAAGTGGCTGAAAATGTGACCACTCCGGCTGCCGTTACTGGCCTTACCGCCAAAGAAGGCGCCAACGAGGCCCTGACTGTGGATTTGGCATGGACACTGCCCACCACCGACGACGACGGTAACGCCCTCACCTCAGCCCTCACAGGTGTGGAGGTGTATCGCGACGGCGCTTTGGTGAAAACCCTTGATGGCACTGCCACCGCTTGGCAAGACAATGAGGCCGCCGGGCTTACCGCCGGCTTCCACACCTACGAGGTGAAAGCCCTCTTAGGCGCCGCCAAGAGCGCTTCGGCAAAGGTGAGCACCAAATATGTGGGCCCGATAGCTCCACAGGCTCTTCCTTATCAGGCCGACCTCTCCAGCGCCGACAAGGTGGACGCGCTGTTCACTCAGTTTAAGGGAGCCAAAAGCACCCAGACTGCCACATGGAAATATACCGCAAACTCCTACAGCGGCAACAATATCACCCTCTCCACTTCCAAAAACTTAGTGGAAGACGACTACCTGGTGACTCCTCCGCTCACTGTGGAGGAAGCTGGCGCCTACAAGGTGACTCTCGATTTGTCGGTGGGCTACTACAATGGCGAAAAATTAGAGGTGGCTATGGGCAAGGAAAAGACTGCCGAAGGGCTCAACATTCCTGTGAGCACCATCACCACTTTCAAGGCCTCGAAGAGCAGCTATGAAATGTATGTGCAGCTGCCCGATGCAGGCAAATACTACCTCGGTCTGCATGCTTGCAGCGAGAGTGTGCCTACTTATGGCAACACCTACAGGGTGTTTGGCATCAAAGTGGAAAAAACCGCTGTGGTGCCTGAGCAAATCACCGACCTCAAGGCCGTGCCATTTGCCGACCAGACCAACAATGTGACCCTCACTTGGACCAACCCAGCCAAGACCAACCTCGGCACCGGCCTCACTGCCCTCACCAAGGTGGAAGTGGTTCGCGGTGGCGAAGTGGTGAAGACTTTCGAGGCTCCTCAAGTGGGTGCCACCATGAGCTACACCGACGCTGTGCCCGCTCCTGGATTCTACGACTACCAAGTGCTGGCCTACAACGAGGGCGGCGTTGCCACTGGCACTGCAAAGACAGTGAGAACCGCTTGGGTGGGCGACAATACCCAGACTCTCCCCTACGAATTTAAATTCAATGATGCCGACAAGTGGGCATTCTACACCGTGGTTGATGCTAACGCCGATGGCTACAGCTGGACTTACAGCAGCGGATCTTCCTACAGCAGCGGCTCTGCTTGCAACGACCACTCTAAGATGAAGGACTACGCCGTTTGCAACGACTACCTGATTACTCCTCCATTCAATATCCAGCCCGGATACTACCGCTTTATCTACAAATACAACGGTAAGGGCGCTTCCTTTAAGGTGGGCACGGTGAAAAACGCCAGCGAGCCTGCTGAAAGTTTCAGCGCTTTCCGCGATGTGGAATATGTGAAGAACTACGGCTACACCACCGACACCTGCGTGGTGAAGATTGAAGAAGGCGGCAAAACCTACTTCGCATTCCAAGACTACAGCACTGCCTCTTCATCGGGCACCAACAAACTCTATATCACCGACATCACGATTGAATACACTCCAGTGGTGCCTGAGGTGGCTGAAGGTCTCAACGCCTCTGCCGCTTCCGACCAGTCGCTCAGTGCCTACCTCTCGTGGATCAACCCAACGAACACCAACATTGCCGGTGTGGCCCTCGACCACATCACTAAGGCTGTGATTCTGCGTGATGGCGAAAAGGTGGGTGAAGTGACTGAGAATCTCACTCCAGGCACCATGTCGCACTGGACCGACAACACCATCACCACTCCTGGCCAATACACCTACTCTGTGGAAATCTACAACGAGAACGGCAAGAGTGAGCACCAGGCTCCAAACGTGCTTGTGGACTGGATTGGCGCAGGTCTGTCACTGCCTTACAGCGTGAATGTGGACAACGCTACCGACAACTGGAGAAGCTGGACCATCGTGAACGCTAATGGCGACTATCGCACCATTGCCGGTGAGCAATATGCCACCACTTGGGAGGCTTCAAGCAGCTCTATCTATTACAACTCTGGTAAAATCCAGGGCGATGACTGGGCTATGTCGCCGCGACTGCAATTTGAAGACGGCGCACGCCTGACTGTGACCATTGAATCGTATGCCTCACAGGCCGATGCTGATGTGAACTGGGATTTGGCGCTTGCTCCTGCGCTCGACCACACTAAGATGGAAACTGTTAAGACCATCACCACAGCCGCTACTGCTGCTACCTCTGCCACTGCGCAGACCGACTGCGTTCAAATCAACGTAAGCACCGAGAGCCAGCCTACCACTCAATCCGATGAGGAAGGCGGTGATGCCGACAAGGTGGTGACCGTGGCCCCAGGCGTGAAGGTGATTGGTTTCCATGCCAACAATATTGGTGAAATTCACGTGAAATCGATTGTGGTGGAGAAGATGCCTACCACTGGCATTGTGGACGTGACCGATGCCAAGACTGCAATGAGCGTGAGCGGCGGTGTGCTTCGTGTGGAAGGCGCCAGTGAAGTAGCCGTTTACGACATTCTTGGCCGCAAGGTGGCTGAAAGCCATAACGGCGAGGCCATCGACCTTGGCGCAAAATCGGCTGGCGTGTATGTGGTGAATGCCGTAGTGAACGGCTCACGCGTCTCTGCCAAGATTTCAAAATAATGCATATAGCCTCATAAATGAAGTGATACACATCATTTAAAATACTTGCTGTGAAAATGCGTCCTTTCCTTGAAAAAAGTGGAAGGGGCGCATTTTCGGTTTTATGACCTCAATAAAAACGAATTTTTATCAGTAAATTTGCACTATGTAAGAATCTATTCATAAAATAATTATCTATAAAAAATCTTCAAATGAGAAAATTGATTAATTGCGTGATGGCGGTGGCGGCTTTGCTGCTTCTGTCTGCTCCTCGGGCTTACGCTGACTCTGGCGTGCTGGCCGCTAAGCAATCCCCGGCATCGGGGCTGAAGCTGGGCAGGCCTGCTCCTGCATCGGTGCCGGATCGGGCGCCGCGGCAAGCCGCGAGTATGGTGAAAATGACCGACGCGCCAGCAGCTCCTGTGGCCAAAGTGCCCGGCAGCAACACAGTGCTCTGTGGCGTTAAGGTGTACGACGACGCTTGGGCTGCCGATGGCGCCACCATCGATGCCGGCATTTACACCGTGGAGGCCAAGGAGAATGGCACCATCAAGAGTGTGAAGCAGGACAAGGAATGGATGTACACCCGTTCTGCCATCAAAATCGGCAGCACTTATTATGTGCTTTCGTCGAGTTTTTCTGGCGAGACGAGTTATTACAGCAACTACTCCACCTCCACCTGGTTTAAAGGCACCGGCAGCGAGATTGATGCGGTGAACGTGGCCACCGACCTCACCTACGACCCTGTCACGGGCAAGGTGTTTGGCTACTTCTACGATGAGAGCACCGGCGACTACACCCGCTTTTGCGAGTTTAGCATTTCGCTCGGCGAAGCCACCAAAATAGCCGATGCCGACCGTTCGGTCTATGCCATTGCCTGCAACAAGGCTGGCGACCTCTATGGCGTGGGCAGCACCGGCTGGCTCTATAAAATAGACAAGACCACGGGCGCGCAGGTGCCGGTGGGCCACACTGGCCTCTATCCGGTGGACCGCAACTCCATGACTTTCGACGATGCCACCGGCCGCCTTTACTGGGCCGCCACCTACGAGGAATATGTGGCAGGAAAGCGCAAATGGGTGTCGGGGCTTTATGAGGTGAACACGCACACCGGCAAGCTCACCAAGATTAAAGACCTGCCGGGAAACGCAAGTTTTTCGGGCTTGTTTGCCATGCCCTACTCCACTCCGCTCACCGCTCCACGTGCCGTGAGTGATGTGAAGGTGAACTTTGCCAAATTTGGCGACACCTCTGCCGACATCACTTTCACTGCCCCTACGCAGAATGTAGATGGCAGTGCCATCAGCGGCAATATCAGCGTGATTCTGAACAAGGCGGGCACCGACACCGTGGTGACCGACGTTGCTCCTGGTGCCACCCGCACCCTTCCGCAAGTGACATTAGAGCCTGGCTATCAAACGCTCTGCTTCACCCCCGCCAATGCCGACTACCAAGGTGAGCTGGCCTGGCACACCGTGTATGTGGGCGAAGATGTGCCTGGCACACCCTGTAATGTGACTCTTGCCGAGCAAGATGGAAAGGCGGTGCTGTCGTGGTCGGCAGCCGAGCTGGGCATGAACGGTGGTGAATACAACAAGAGTGCCGTGGCCTACAAGATTGTGCGCTACCCCGATGCTGTGGTGGTGGCCGACAACTACAAGAGCAATGTGTTTGTAGATGACAAGTTGGGCACAGGCACAAAGGCATACTACTACGAGGTGACGGCGTTCACCAGTAAAGGCAAGAGCGATCCTGCGCAAAGTAATAAGGTGACCTTCGGCGACGGCTACACCGTGCCATTTGTGGAGGCCTTCGACAGCAAGGAGGCCTTCGACCTATGGACGGTGATTGATACCAACGGCGGCAGCACTTGGCAATACGATGCCACCGGCAAGCGGGTGTATTATAAATATGACCAAAGCCCAAACAAGCTGCCAGGCGCCGACTGGCTCATTTCTCCAAAAATAGCTCTAAAGGCGGGCAAAACCTACCGGTTCAGCATGTATGCCCGCGCCTACTCCAAATCATATCCAGAGAATTTCAAGGTGGCTCTCGGCACCGATGCATCGCCAGCTTCCATGACCACCGAACTGCTGAAAGTGGAGGATTACAAAAACACCACCGGCGAGAAGCATCAGGCCACTTTCACCGTGCCTGCCGACGGCTATTACCATCTGGGCATTTATGATTTCAGTAACCCATATATGTATCGCCTCGACATTGATGACGTGGCTATCGACGAGCTTGATGCCAACGCTCCCGCAGCAGTGACCGACCTGAAGGTTGCCGCTGGCGACAAGGGCGCACACAATGCCACCGTGAGCATGACCACTCCTACGCTCGACACCAAGGGCGGCAAGTTGAGCGAAATCACAGTAGTGAACGTGTATCGCGACGACGACAGTGCCCCTGTGCACAGTTTCCTCAATCCGGCACCGGGTGTGAGCCTCAGCTGGACCGACAACGATATCACTAAGGCAGGCATCTACACCTACCGCGTGGTGGCAGCCAATGCTGCCGGTAACGGTGCGGAGGCCTCAGAATGGGCTTTCGTGGGTGTGGACAAGCCTGGCAGTCCTCGCAATCTGAAACTTGTGGATAACAATGGCGACGCCCAGCTCACCTGGAACGCTCCCGACAAGGGCGCCAACGGTGGCTACATTGATGCGTCGAAACTCTACTATCAGGTGTGGCGCTACGACAACTACACCAAGATGGCCGATTCGCTGAAGGTGACCACTTTCACCGACACCCATGTGAACGCTACCAGCCAAACGCTCATCGACTATGTAGTGTTCCCCTACATAGATGGCGTGCGTGGCAGCTATGCGCTCAGCGAGGCCGTGATCTTCGGTCCTGCCTACAAGGCTCCTCTTACCGAGACATTCCGTGGCAGCGACATGAACTACTATCCTTGGGTGAAGGAGAGCGACAAGCCTATGGTGGCTGGCTGGACACTCGACGCCAGCGGCACCAATCCCGCGGCCACCGACCAGAACGGTGATGGCGGTTTCGCCACCTTCCACTCTGTGGGTGAAGGTGTGGGTATTCACGCTCGTTTCAGTTCACCGAAAATCGACATTTCTAAACTCAGCAATCCAGAATTGAGCTTCTGGATGTATCATTCACACATCGACAGCATTTCCTCTGCCGAGAGCATCGAGATAGAGGTGATGCGCGGCGGTGGCGAATTTGAGAAGATTGACGGCGCCAAGTGGATGCGCGATAATGGCACCACGGGGTGGCAGCGCCACACGGTGTCGCTTGCCGCAGTGAAGGGCGCCGACCACATTCGTGTGGCTTTCCTTGGCACCACCGATGGCGGACAAGACGTGTATATCGACAATGTGACCATTGGCGAAGGTGCCAATATCGACCTTGAGGCCACCTCATTCAGCGCACCTCACCGCATAGCCCGTGGCGAGAACGCCAACTACAGTGTGAAGGTGACCAATGTGGGCAGCCAGGCTGTGAATTCCTACACTGTGGAGCTGTCTGATGCCGATGGCACTAAGCTCGGCTCCGCTACCAAGGGCAGCATTGCCAGCGGTGAGGAGCAGAATGTTGACTTTGCCGTGAAATTCGACAAGAACGCCACTGTGAAGCTCACCGCATCGGTAATCTGCGCAGCCGACCAGAAACCGGCCAACAACACATCCTCTGCCACTACTGAGGTGGTGGACCCCGTGCTTCCAGCACCCACCAATCTCACGTTCACCTTCGAGAACGGACGTTTGGAAATGAAATGGGACGCAGCCGATGCCCGTGGAGCCGTCACCGACAGCATTGAAACCTATGAGGATTTCGCTATCGACGGCATTGGCGAATGGACGATGGTAGATCGCGACTACGACGTGACTTACAGTATTCACAAAGACCTTGAAAGTTATCCACACGAGTCGGATCCAAAGGCGTTCCAAGTGTGCAACGCCAAGCGTCTGGGCATCGACATCTGGCCTGAGGGCACGCCTCACTCCGGCAACAAGTTCTTGATGGCGATGGCCAACATGAACTATGTGAACAACGACTGGATGGTGTCGCCACAGCTTAATGGCACTTCGCAGGTGATTTCATTCTTTGCGAAGGCGTTCACCAACCATAACGGCACCACTGAGCGTATGCGTGTGCTCTACTCCACCACCGACACCGACCCTGCCCACTTCGTGCAGGTGAGCCGCGGCGACTATATTGAGCTGCCCGAAACCTGGACGGAATATTCCTACCGCGTGCCAGAGGGCGCGAAGTATTTCGCCATCAACTGCGTGTCGCCGGGCGGCAGCCAGTCGTTTGCCATGTTTGTAGACGACCTTTCATTCAACGACCTCTCCGTGCCTGTGCTCAAGCTCAAAGGCTATGAGGTGTATCGCGATGGTCATGCCATAGGCTGGAACGCCCCCGACCAGACCAGTTTCTCTTATGCGCCAAGCTACGATTCTAAGTACACGGTTCGCGCCGTTTACGACAAGGGCAACAGCGCATTCTGCAAGGAAGTGGAAGTGAAGGTGAGCGGCGTGAATGATGTGACTACTGGAAAAACGGTGGAAAGCGTGACCTATGTGAATGCGCTTGGCATGCAGTCGGCCACTCCGTTCAGCGGTGTTAATCTCGTGGTCACTCGCTACACCGATGGCACCACAGCCACCACCAAGCAGGTGATGAAACCATAATGCGCCACACAGCTATGGCATAAACAAAAATAACAACGATATTCATTCCTACCATTTTGGGGCGGATTTGCTAAGGTCACACTCAGCATCTCCGCCCCAAATTTTTACCCTTTGGCTGGAAAAATGTGGGAAAATACCCTGAAAACACCTGGAAAAATGTGGGGAAACACCCCGAAAATAGCTGGAAAAATGTGAAAATCACCACGAAATTATTTGATAATAAGCCAAATAGTTTTATTTTTGCAAAAAAATAGAATTATGGCTCTATTAAGAAGAAAAATTGATCAATTTTTAGCCGACTGGAAAGCGGATCAACACCATCTGCCACTTATTGTGAAAGGCGCTCGCCAAATCGGTAAAACAGCTTCTATACTTCAGTTTGCCCACCAAAACTATAAGTATGTGCTGAACATTAATTTTGTGCTTCAGAGTAAATACCGAGAAGTGTTTGCCGATGGTTATGAAGTGGATGACATTCTGAAAAACATGACCATCATATCTCCTGACTTGCAGATGGCGCCTGGAGAAACGCTCATCTTTTTCGATGAGATGCAGTCGTGTCCGGCATGTGCCACTTCTCTGAAATCGTTTGCCATCGACGGCAGATTTGATGTGATATGCTCAGGCTCGCTGATGGGAATTAATTATAAGGAGATAGAGTCAAATAGTGTGGGATACAAGGAAGATTATTTGATGCACTCAATGGACTTTGAGGAATTCCTTTGGGCGGTGGGCTATACCGATGCTCTTATTTCTGACATGTATGGCTATATGCACGAAGTGAAACCATTGCCAAAACTACTGTTCGACACCATTAGGTCGCATTTCTTCGATTATGTGATTGTGGGAGGAATGCCCGCTATTGTTCAGCGCTTTGTGGAGAGCAAAAACTTTAGTGGTGTGGCTTCAATGCAGCGTCAGCTGCTTTTGGATTACGAGGAGGATATCACCAAGTATGCCCAAGGACTCGACAAAGGGAAAATAAAGAATGTGTATGACCACATACCGGTGTTTTTGGGCAAGGACAATAAAAAGTTTCAAATCACAAAGGTGGCTCATGGAGCCCGCAGCCGCGACTATGTGGGCACGGTGGATTGGCTTCAGGAGGCTGGCATAGTGAATGTGTGCTATTGCCTCGGCCATGTGTCGCTCCCATTGAAGGGCAATTACAACCCTCGCATCTATAAGATTTATTACCACGACACGGGTATGCTTGTGGCGTCGCTCGATGAAGAGTCGCAAGATGATTTAAGGCAAAATCGTAATTATGGCACCTACAAGGGCGGATTATTCGAGAACATAGTTGCGGAAATGCTTGTTAAGCAAGGCTATCAGCTACATTTTTACCGAAATGAAAAATCCACTTTGGAGATGGATTTCTTTGTGCGCACAGCATCGAGCCTGGTGCCAGTAGAGGTGAAAGCCTCTGACAATGCCACTGTGTCGCTCAACAATTTGCTGAGCAAGCCCGATAAATATCCCGATATTAAATTCGGCATCAAACTCTGTGACAAGAATATAGGATTCAACGGTAAGTTTTATACTTTGCCTTATTTTTTGGGCTTCCTGCTTCGCCGTTTTTTAAAAGAACTTTAAGCGCGAATAGGCGGTGCCCATGAGGTGTGGTTTTGTGGATTGGTGGGATTTGGCTAATTTTGCACCAGGAATACGGAACCGATGTGGTTTCTAAAGTAATGGATCACTGATATATATTATGCGAAGCAAGATCGAAAAGTTTTTAAAATACAACAGTTTTTCGCCACTTTTCACTGTGGTGTATAATTTGATACTGGCGTATGTGGCCTACTTCATTTGCCGCATCGTGTTTCTTCTAGAAAATTACAGCAGTTTTTCCGATGGCCTCACTGCATCGCATCTGTTTGAGATGCTGAAAGGCGGCTTCCTTTTCGACTCCTCAGCCATCATGTACACCAATGCGCTGTGGATAGTGATGGTGCTGCTGCCCCTGCACCAGAAGGAGGTGCCCGCCTACCGCAAAGTGTGCAAATGGCTTTTTGTGGTGGTCAATTCCCTTGCCGTGGTGATGAACCTTGCCGACTGCGTGTATTTTCAGTACACTTCACGCCGCACCACCAGCACCGTGTTCAGCGAGTTTAGCCACGAGGGTAATCTGGTGGGTATCTTTGGCACCGAACTGGTGAGGCACTGGTATTTGCTGCTCATAGGCGTGGCGCTGATTTACGGCCTTTGTCGCCTCTACCGCTCACACGACTTGCGCCGGCACACGCTGTGCTGGTGGCGCTACTGTGGCGCTATGGTGGTGTCGCTGGTGGTGATGGTGCCGTGTGTGATTGGTGGTATGCGTGGCGGTTTGGCACACTCCGTAAGACCTATCACCGTGAGCAATGCCAACCAGTATGTGAACCACCCCACCGAGGCGGCTATCGTGCTCAACACGCCTTTCTCGCTGCTGCGCACCATTGGCAAGAACGTGTTTGAAGAGCCTCACTACTTCACCGACCCGAAGCAGATGCTGGCCCTTTACTCCCCTGTTCACCAGCCGGCGGCAGGCGTGAAGGCGAACCGGAAAAATGTGGTGGTGCTGATTGTTGAGAGTCTTGGAAAGGAATATGTGGGCAGTCTGAACCGTGGCTTGGACGGAGGTAAATACCGCGGCTACACGCCATTTGTGGATTCACTGCTCAGCAAGAGTCTCACGTTTGAATACACCTTTGCCAATGGCCGTAAGAGTATCGATGCCATGCCCTCCACCCTTTCAAGCATACCGATGATGATTGAGCCTTTCTTTCTCACTCCGGCTTCGATGAACGACCTCACCGGCTTGGCTGGTCTGCTCGGCAAGGAGGGATATTACAGTGCGTTTTTCCACGGTGCGCAAAACGGCTCCATGGGGTTTGAGGCATTTGCCCGGGCCACAGGGTTTAAGAAATATTTTGGCCGCACGGAATACAATGCTGACCCCGACGGTGGTGCCGATGCCGATTTCGACGGCATGTGGGCCGTGTGGGACGAGCCTTATCTTCAGCATGTGGTGAGAATGGTGAACGGCTTCAAGCAGCCGTTTGTGGCTTCGGTGTTTACGGCATCGTCGCACCACCCGTTCAGAGTGCCTGAGCAGTATGCCTCGGTCTATAAAGATGAAGGCGGCCAGCCCATACACAAGTGCGTGCGCTACACCGATATGGCTTTGAGAAGATTCTTTGAAAGCGCCAGCCGCCAGCCATGGTACCGCCACACGGTGTTTGTGCTTGTGGCCGACCACACCAATCAGAACCAGCACGCTTTCTACAAACCCGACCAAGGGCTTTACAGCATACCCATCATCTTCTACACGCCCGACGGCAGTCTGCGCCCCGGCGTGATGAAGAATGTGATAGCGCAGCAAATCGATGTGCTGCCCACATTGCTGAGCTATTTAGGCTACGACAAGCCTTACATAGCCTTTGGCTGCGATCTGCTTCACACCCCTGCGGAGAAAACGTGGGCTTTCAACTACAATAATGGCGTGTATCAGTACTTTAAAGGCAATCTTATGCTCCAGTTCGACGGCCAGCGCACCAAGGCGCTCTACCGCTTCAAGACCGACCCCATGCTCAAGCACAACCTTGTGGGCAAACTTCCCGAGCAGCGCCCACTTGAACAGGAGCTGAAATCGCTCATTCAGCAATACATGCACCGCATGAACACCAACACCCTGCTCATCAAATAACCCACTCGCAAATAGGAAAAGTGTGTGTTTTCTATATGAAATTTATAGGAAAAGTGTAGGTTTATGTTGCTTATTTTATAGGAAAAGTGTAGATTTGCATACTAAAAATTACAGGAAAAGTGTGCTTTTAACTCGTAATAACCTATAAATAAGATGAATCCCCTCACTCCATATCTGCGCCAGCAAGCATAGTCTTTGGCGCATCGTTGTAAAGATCTACAGCACCTCCCAATTCGGTGGAAGTATTTTGGGCTTTAGTGTGGCGATTGCCCTGACTTTTGGATAAAAACCACTGATTATTGCCCTGACTTTTGGATAAAAACCACCGATTATAGCCCTGACTTTTGGATAAAAACCACCGATTATTGCCCTGACTTTTGGATAAAAACCACCAATTATAGCCCTGACTTTTGGATAAAAACCACCGATTATAGCCTTGACTTTTGGATAAAATATATATCTTTGCATTGAATTACAGTATTTTATGTAAATATGTCGTATTTTAAAAGAAATATAGATAAAAAACTCCTTGAATGGAAAAATTCTTCGAGGAGAAAGCCTCTGCTTATTAGGGGGGCAAGACAGGTGGGGAAATCTACGGCTGTTCGTCATTTGGGGGAAAGTTTCAAGTATTTTGTTGAAGTGAATTTAGAGCGTCAGCCATCAGTTCGCCAGTTTTTCACGAAGGATATTGATGTGTTTAGCACTTGTGAAGGAATCAGCGCCATAATGGGAGTTCCTATTATAGCAGGAGAGACGCTTCTGTTTATAGATGAAATTCAGGTCAGCAAAGAGGCCATCATGTCGTTGCGCTATTTTAAGGAGGATTTTCCCGATTTGCACGTTGTGGCTGCAGGGTCACTTTTAGAATTCACGTTAGAGGAACTGCCGTCGTTTGGCGTGGGTCGAATTCGGTCACTCTATATGTATCCATTTTCTTTTGATGAGTTTCTTTTGGCACAAGGGCTCGACATTCTGGTTGATTACAAGCGCAAGGCTTCCCCTTCGCATCCTTTACCAGAAGCGGTGCACAGCAAGTTGATAGAGTTGCTGAAAACTTTTTATCTTGTAGGCGGAATGCCTGCAGCAGTCACAGAGTGGGTGGAAACCAAGAGTTATATAGAATGTGCCCATGTGCAAACCGACATATTAGACACTTACCAGGACGACTTTTCAAAATATCGGGAAAAGGTGTCTCCTGTATTGTTGCGAAATGTTTTAAGGTCTGTAGCCTTGCAGGCTGGTAGCAAATTTGTCTTTCGACAGGTGTCATCCGACTTACATTCTTCTGTTGTCAAAGAAGCTCTTCACTTACTCACGTTGGCAGGTATTATCAAGCCCGTAACACATACAGATGGGAACGGCCTGCCTTTGGGTGCGGAAGAGGATAGCAGTTATGTGAAGTATCTTTTTATGGATTTGGGGTTGATGCAAACGTTGCTCGGTACGTCCGCCGCTCATGTTCTTCTTGCCTCAGAGGTTGATTTCGTCAACAAGGGTGCGGCGTCAGAAATGTTTGCGGGATTGGAATTGATGAAAAACCACGACTGCTTTCAGCGTGTCGACTTGTTTTATTGGCAAAATATGGCTCGTGGAGCTAATGCCGAAATTGACTATGTGGAGGCTTTGCAGGGTAAGGTTGTGCCAATAGAGGTGAAAGCCAATACGCGTGGCAGCATGCAAAGCCTGTGGCTGTTTATGAGAAAAAAAGGGCTTACGTATGCCATTCGCACTTCTTTGGAAAATTTTGGAGAGTTTGAATATACCGACAGAACAGATGGTGATGCGTGCCGGCATGTGGCAGTGGTGCCGCTTTATGCTTTGGGCAGCTTTTTCTCTGGCTCGATGTGAAGCATGATGTAGGTGCCTGAGCCGAACTCGCTACGCAGCGCCTGCTCTATGGCGGTGGCGTGGCGGTGCGACTCCTCAAGGGTGATGTCGCCGGGCATGCGCAGGTGCATCTCTATGGCTATGATGCTGCCGATGCGCCTGGTGTGGAGCCGGTGAATGTCGCTTACCATTTTGTCGGCATACACGATGGCCTCAATTTTGTCTTCCGTCTCCTTTGGCAAACTCTCTTCCAGCAGTTCGCCCGACGCTTGACGGAGCAGTCGGAAGGCCGCCACGAATATCAGTATGCTCACCACTATCGACGCAATAGGGTCGAGCACTGCCCAGTTCTTGCCCAGCATCACAGCGCCGCCAATGCCTATAAATGTGCCAATCGATGAGAACGCGTCGGAGCGATGGTGCCACGCATTGGCCTCGAGGGCTTGCGAGTTGACCTCTTTTGCCACCTTTTTGGTGATGCGAAACACCCACTCTTTCAGCAGCACGCTTAATGCAGCCGCCACAAGGGCGATGATGCCGGGCGACTCCAAAGTCTCGCCATGGGCAAAACGAATCACCTTTTCCACGCCGTTCCAGCCCAGCATCACTGCCACCACCACCAGTGCCATGCCAATGATGGAGGAGGCCACGGTTTCGTATTTGCCGTGTCCGTAGTCGTGGTCCTGGTCGGCAGGCTTGCTGCTGATTTTCACAAAGGCAATGACCACAATGTCGGTGATGAAGTCGCTCAGTGAGTGCACGGCGTCGGCAATCATGGCGGAGGAGTTGCCGAGCACACCAGCCACAAATTTGAATACGAGCAGCACCATATTCACAATGCTGCCTGTGAGGGTTACTTTATAGATTTTTTTGTCGCGATTCTGCATAGCTTATCAAGATTATATATACTGTTTTCGTTATTTTTTATTTATAGCGGCGAAGCGGGGCTGGCTGAGGGGCTGGCGGCGCGAGCCGGTGCTCCATGTACACCGCGTCGTACCATCGGCCGAACTTGTAGCCGCAGCAGTGCAGGTGCGCTATTTTGCTGTAGCCCACCGACTTATGGAAATGTACGCTCGCACGGCTGAGGTGCGGGTCGCTCTCGGTGCGAGGGTAGGCTATAATGGCAATGCAGCTGTAGTAGCCACAATCCCTCAGTGCGCTTTCCAGCGCACCGACCAATGCTTTGCCCACGCCCAGCCCGTGGCAGCCGTCTTTCACGTAGATTGATGTTTCCACCGTGTAGCGCCACGCTCTGCGGGAATTGAATGGCCCGGCATAGCAGTAGCCCACCACATCGCTGCCTGCTTCAGCCACTAAGTAGGGATATCCATTGGCTAAGGTGTGCTGAATGCGTTGCGCAAATTGCGCGGTGCTGGGGAGTGCTTCCTCAAAGCTCACGGCGGTGTGCAAAACGTGAGGCGCGTAGATGCTGAGCAGTGCTTCTGCATCGTGCGCAGTGGCTGGGCGAATGGTTAGGTTGCTGATCATGTGTTGAAAAATTGAATACATACGGCTTTAGCCACCTTGATGTGGCGATGCGTATTTTCAAGCGTGCCGTCTTCGGGGTTGATTCTATATATTTCTATGGTGTCGCTGTCGCGGCAGGCGCAGAGCAGGAGCGTGCCGTCGGGCGAGATGTTGAAATGCCGTGGGTGAGTCCCTGTGAGCGTGTAGCCCACCTGCCGCAGCCCGTTAGGCTCGATGTGGTATACCGCGATGCCGTCGTCGGTGCGGCGCACACTGGCATACAGCCACTTGCCACCGGGGTGCACCATGATATGCCCGGATGCATGTGCCGGGCGGCGTGCAGCCGTCAGGGTGTGAACGAGGTGCAGACTGCCATGGCTGTAGTTGAAAGTCATCACCTCGTCGCTTAATTCTGTGATGAGATAGGCTTGCTTGCCGTCGGTGCTGAAGCAGATGTGCCGTGGCCCGGAACCGGGGGATACCACTGTCTTTCCGTGGGGGAGTAGACGAGCGGTGCCGTCGGGCTGGTGAACGATTTTCAGCAGATGCACGCAGTCGCCGCCTAAGTCGTCGGCTACCAGATATTCACCGTCGGGCGTGATGGCGCAGAAATGAATGTGGCTGCTCTGCTGCCGGGGTGATGGTCCGCTCTCGAAGAATGGCACCGCTTGAGCTGGCTTGCCTAAGCCGCCGGTGCGCGGGTCGATGTCGAACAGTTGCACCTGTGAGCCACTGTAGCTGGCAATGGCGATGGTGCGCTGGCTGAGCATCAGAATGTGGCAGGGGTCGGGTGCCGAGTCCACACTCTCCGCCACTGTGAGAGCTGCCGTGCGGCTATTGAAAGTGAGGTGGTGCACCTTCGAGCCTTCACCGCTTTCGCCCACGGCGTAGATGTGGCCGCCATCGGGCGTGATGCACAGAAAGCTCGGGTTCTCCACCCACTGCTTGCCTATGGCCTCGGCCTCCAGCGTGCGGGTGTTGAGCGAGTAGATACTGATTCCCTCGCCACCCAGCACAGTGTAGGAACCCACTGCGAATGTAGCACACCCATGATTCATATCCAACTAAAAATCACTAAAGAATTTAGGCTTAATCAGCAGACCAATGCGCAGGCGCGAGTGGAATTTGTTGTAGTCGAGCAGATTCTCGCCATAGCCGTTGTAGTAGTGCAGCATCAGAAACTGGTTGTCGTTTTTGCGAATACGCCAGCCCACGTCCACAATAGTGTTGGCATTGAGGTTCCAGCCTTTTCGCTTCACCACGGTGGCGGAGAACACCCACCGCTGGTTGTTGCTCAGCACCTGAATGCCCGTCTGGTAGATGCCGCTGTATCGCAGAATGTCTTTGTTCTGCTTACTGTCGATATAGGTGAGCCAGTATTTGCCGTGAATCATAAAGTTAGGCGTGAGATAGATATTGCCGGCCAGCGAAAGTTTGTTCCAACTTCTGTCATACATCTTGTCGCGCCCGTTCGACTCATGCTCAATCATAAGCGTGATTTTACCCACCAGCCTGTTTTTGCTGATGAGCAGCTTGGTGAATCCTAAGCCAGGGTTGAAGTTGAAGTCGCGCATCGGCAGCGACTTCTCAAACACATTCCACATGCACTTCTGCGAGTAGAACAGAAAGGCGTAGGTGTTGAATGGCAGCACGCTCTTGGTGAGCCTTTGTGCGATGCTCACCTGAAATTTCACGTCGCTGTTGTGGTTGTTGGGCTTGCTGCCAATGGTGGTGCCGCCCACGAAGTAGTTGTCCTTGTAGATGCCGAAAAAGGGGCGGCTGTCGAAGTCGCGGATCACACTGTCGGTGTTGATTTTCTCTTCCTTCTCCACTTCCACAATTTGCGCGTGCATAGCGGTGGCGCAGCACACCGTCAAGAGGAATGTGAGTAAAAATTTAGTCATAAGATAGATTGATATGAGAATATATATGATGATTTTACCACTCACTGCAAAATTAGTGTTTTTTTGCCATTACATCATATAATTGTGTCGATGAAATTCCGCTGATGTGGCAAGGTGTGTGCTTTTTATGACTGATTGTGAGGTGGCGCAAGGTCATTTTTTGCGTTTTATGGCATTTTATAGGGTGTGATTTCTGAAAAAATATTAAATTTGTAGCCTAAACTTATATATATTGAGAAAGTGTTTGAAAAAATTTGATGATAGCGTGTGCGCAGAAGTGAATTAAAATGCAGTGATTTTTATGCGCTATCGCCATATCATAAACTTATCATTCAGGCAGTTTCTGTGATATTCTGCGGAATATGGATACATTAGTCAACGTGTTTTCTCTTTTGGGTTCGCTCGCCCTGTTCCTGTATGGAATGAAAATTATGAGCGAGGGACTTGAGAAGTTCGCCGGTGAACGCTTGCGCGCTATTTTGACAGCAATGACAAAAAATCGCGTGATGGGTGTTTTTACCGGCATTTTTATTACTGCGCTGATTCAGTCGTCGTCGGCCACCACGGTGATGGTGGTGTCGTTTGTCAATGCCGGCCTGATGACGCTCACCCAGTCGATAGGTGTGATTATGGGTGCCAACATCGGCACCACCGTCACGGCATGGATTATCTCGGCCATCGGTTTCAAGGTGAATATAGCCGCCTTTGCCATTCCTTTGCTTGCCATAGGCATGCCGCTCATTTTTTCGGGCAACAGCAAGCGCAAGAGCATAGGCGAGTTTGTGTTCGGCTTCTCATTCCTGTTTATGGGTCTGTCGTTTCTGCAAAATTCGGCCAACGACCTCAATATCGGTGTGATGGTGGCCAATATGCTTGCCACGCTGCCTGTGGATTCGTTCGGCACCATCATACTCTTTGTGCTGGTGGGCGCCGTGGTCACCATGATTGTGCAGGCTTCTGCCGCCACAATGGCTATCACACTGATGCTCTTTAATATGCATATTCCTGGCTTCGGCTTTGAGCAGGCTGCCGCACTGGCCATGGGCCAGAACATCGGCACCACTATCACAGCCTTTATGGCATCGCTCACGGCCAACACCCAGGCGCGCCGCGCGGCTCTTGCCCACATGTTCTTCAATGTGTTTGGCGTGATTGTGGTGCTCCTCATCTTCTATCCCGCCTGCAACGCTGTTCGCTGGTTTGTGGCCAACGTGATGCATGCGCAGGGCAACAACATGTTTCTGCTCTCCACATTCCACACGGCGTTTAACATTCTCAACACCCTGCTCCTCATCGGCTTTGTGAAGCAGATTGTGGCGTTTGTGTGCAAGGTGCTGCCCGACAAGAACACCGAGGAAAATCAGCCTCGCCTCAAATACATCTCCGCAGGACTTCTCTCCACTGCCGAACTCTCGCTTTTAGAGGCGCGCAAAGAGATTGCGCTCATGGGCAAGCGCTGTCAGCGGGCTTTTGAGATTGTGACCAGTATGCATGGCATTGAGAAGGAGGACGAGTTCAATGCGCTCTTCAAGAAGGTGGAGAAATACGAGGGCATTACCGACAATATGGAGTATGAGATTGCCCACTACCTTCAAAAGGTGAGCGAGGGCCATCTGTCCGACGATTCAAAACGTCAGATTCAGCGTATGCTCCGTGAAGTGGACGACTTGGAGAGTATAGGCGACTGCTGCTACAACCTGGCGCGCACGCTCTCGCGCAAGCGCACCAAATGCAAGGCGCACTTCACCGCCGAGCAGGGCATACACATAGCCGAGATGGAAAAACTGGTGGCCACCTCGCTTGAGCAGATGATTGCCACCCTCCTGATGCCTGAGGGCGAGGGACACGACATATCTAAAAGCTACGAGACGGAGCGCGAAATCAACAGTCTGCGCACCAGTCTGCGCGACAATAATTTGATTCAAATCAGCGCAGGAGCCTACGACTACGACCTGGGCGCTTTCTATATCGACCTTGTGAACGGTATGGAAAAACTTGGCGACCATGTGCTCAACGTGGTGCAGGCTAAAGCTCGCCAGAAGGTGTAGTTTTTTTGAGCAATAAGATATCACGGTGGCAGATTTTTCTTTTTGCCACCGTATTTTTTTGCATTTTTATTACAAGTTTATGGATTATTCGCTATCTTTGTGGCGATTAGGCGTGTACACAATATTTAAGCAAAAATAATAACCAATCTAACAGACAACTATTATGAAACAACTAATTACTTTACTGACCATGGCTCTATTAGCCACCGTCACATCATGGGCCACGGAGGAAACCATTACTTTGAGTAGCGGTTCTTTTGCCGACAAAGCTATCACTTGGAGCGGCACAAGCTGCACCATCACCCAAGAGCAGGCAAAAAGCACTACCGTTCCCAATCAAAGCTACATTTCGGCACCTCGCTGGTATGGCGGCAACGTGGTGACTTTTGCTGCTAAAGACGGTTATAAAATCACCGGTGCAGTGGTCACCTGCTCCAACAGCACGTATGCCAACGTGCTGAGCGGATCAACCTACGAGAATGCCTCTGCCACCATTTCTGGCGCAGTGGTCACCATCACCAGCAGCGGCAATTTCTCCATCACGCTGAAAGCGCAGTCGCGTGTATCAAAAATTGTGGTCAATTATGAGGCCAGTGGCTCCGATAAGCAGGTTAGTTCCGTTCTTATTTCAGGTTATCCAACTGTAACAGAGTATTTTGTTGGCGACAAGTTCTCCACTGAAGGTCTGGCTGTGATTGCCACCTACACCGACAGCACTTCCGAGACTGTGTCGCCCGTGTGGACTTTTGACCCCGCCACATTCACCGAAACTGGAAATGTAGATGTGAAGGTTACCGCCACTTATGGAGGCGCCTCCGCTGCTGCCAGCTATCCTGTAATCGTGAAGACCATTGCCAACACGCAGGAGACTGCCTACACCGTAGATGAGGCTATCGCGCTCATCGACGCTGGCAAGGGGTTGAACACTCCAGTGTATGTGAAAGGTGTGGTGAGCAAGATCACTACAGCTTACGATGCTAAATACGGCAATGTGTCGTTCAATGTATCGACAGATGGCTCAACCACCGCTCCGCAGTTTATGTTCTTCCGCAACCAGAAGGACGCCAAGAATAAATATACCGAAAATCCTAACATCGCTGTGGGTGCATCGGTGATTGGCTATGGCACGCTTACCAAATACAACACCACCTACGAGTTTGCCGCTGGCAACTATTTAGTGGAGTACACTCCTGCTGAAAAGCCTGGCGACATCAACGCCGACGGCGTGGTTGATGCCTCCGACGCAACCGCCCTTGCCACCGCTATTCTTGAGAATGGCGATGTTACGCTCGCTACCGGCGACCTCAACGATGATGGCGTGATTGATGTGACAGACGTAACGATTCTCATCAATCTGATTCTCGAATAGCCGGCTCCATCTTTCCGAAAAAATATCACATAAATAATATACAGCAAGTGCCTTCCCGAATGTCGGTAGGCACTTGTTTTTTTTTGAATCGGCAAGGTATAAAACCACACACACAATGGCTCTATAGCAGAAATTCAAGATAATTTTGAGGCGTAACCACAAACTTGCCGCTCACCTCATAGTTGGTGAGAAACGGCTTAGGAATCACACTGTTTGACTTTTTGGGATTCCATTTCATTTCAAAGGCCTCGTATGTTCCATTTTCCTCCTCTATATAGTCGATTTTTTGCATGGCTGTGGTTCTCCAGAAATAGCTTTTCACTAATCGTCCCTTATAGTGGTTGGTCTTCATTCGCTCACTGATAAAAAAATTTTCCCACAGCGCGCCCATGTCTTGCCTCATGCTGGCAGGCGCAAAATTCTGGATTACCGCATTACGTATGCCATTGTCCCAAAAATATACCTTCTTTCCTTTTTTCAGCTCGTTTCTCATGTTCTTGCTTAAAGCATCGAGTTTGAACACGATACAGCATTTTTCAAGTAAGTCGATATATTTTTCCACAGTTTTGTTGTCGGTTCCCACCAGTTGGGCTATTTCGTTATACTTTACCTCGCTCCCTACTTGTAGAGCTAAAGCTGTAAGAATTTTCTCCAGCAGCACGGGGCGCCGAATTGTGTTGAGCGAAAGCAGGTCTTTGTACAGGTAGCTGTTGGCCACCGTCATTAATAGTTCTTTAGCCAGCTCTTGGTTCTGCTGGCTGAGTATTTCGGGATATGAGCCATATATAAGTCTTGGCAGAAGCGACTGCTTCACGCTTATAAGGCCGCCTGTGTGCATGATTTCAGACGTGGCTATGGGATAGAGGTGGTATTCAAATTTTCTGCCGGTTAGAGGCTCGTTGAGATGGTTTTGAAGTTCAAGAGCCGAAGAACCCGTTACAAGAAGCTGTATGTCGGGCATATTGTCGGTGATGAGCTTGAGTGTCAGTCCTATATTTGGCACCCGTTGAGCCTCATCGATAAACACAATTTTATTCCCTCCTATCAGCATTCTTAGTTCTATGCTGCTTGCGTTGGTGAGCGTTTCTTTCACGGCCGGTTCATCGCAATTGAGTGTGAGCACTTGCTCTTGCTGCATGGCGGTGATATGCTTCAAGAGCGTGCTTTTTCCCACTTGTCGTGCACCGATCACGATGATGGCTTTTCCTTTATGCAGCCGGCTTTCTATGATGGGCTGCAAGTCTCTACTTATCATAAAAACTATCCTTTTGTAAGTATGCTAAAATTATTGCAAAAATAGCTGTTTTTGGGGTAATCCCAAAATTATATATGATTTTTGGGATTGTAATCCCAAATCTATGGGTGATTTTTGGGATTAGACAGGAGTGGAGCCGGTGGTGAGGGCTGCGATGCACCAGGCGAAGGCTTTGGCTTTGCGGAGCTCGCTTTGGGCGAAGTGGTCGCCCTCGTGCCACCTTAGGCAGCAGTGTCCCTCCCCCACTTGCGCCAAATGCTGCGCATGCTGCCATCGGCACCTCTCGCCCACCAGCGCAAAGGGCATCTTCTTTGTTTTCTCCTCTTTTTTGCCCATGCTCATATAGATATACTTTGCTCGCGACGGGTGATGCTCATAATATTCTTTCCACCCCTCCATCCACAGCGATGGTGAACAGGCCGCCACGGCGTCGAATATGGCGGTGCGCGTGGTGCACCAGAGGGCAAATAGGCCTCCGAGCGAGTAGCCGCCTATCACGGTGGGCAGCCCTTCGTAGCGCGCCTTGATGGCTGCCATGAGGTGGCGCTCAATGTAGCGCAGCAGCTCCCCTACCCCGTCGTTCCACAGTTCTTTCTCATCAACTTCAAAGGTGAACATGGCGAACCCTTTGCCCGCTTCCTGCTCGGTCAGTTCACATTCATGCACAAGCAGCCTTCGCTCAAAGGCGCAGAGCGGCTTCACAATCACGCACTGCGGCTTGCTGCTGGTGGTGAGGATATGGCACACGCGCTCCCCTATGGTTGTCACTATCTCTTTCATTTGGGCGATTTGTGCGTCATGATGTCGAGCACCATGCGGTCGGTTTCGTTCATGCCTTTGGCACCGATTTGGGTGAGGTGGTGTATGCATCGGTCCACATCGTCTTCAATCAGTCCCTCGGCATTGGTGGCGTGGCGGTTCTGGATAGCGAGCATGGCCGAGAGCACGGCGGTGGACACACCGCTTGTCACCTTCAGCGCGCAGGCGGGTTTGGCACCGTCGCACACCATGCCAGCCAGGTTGGCAATCATATTCTTCACCGAATACGCCACCTGCTTGTAGCCGCCACCCATCAGATAGGTGATGCCGCATGCCGACCCCGTGGAGGCCACCACGCAGCCACAGAGCGCCGACAGCTTGCCAAGCGACTGCTTGATGTAGATGGCGGTGAGGTGCGACAGAATGAGGGCGCGGGTGAGCTCCTCGTCGGTATTGTGGTTCTCTTCGGCAAACACCACCACGGGCATCGTGCACGATATGCCTTGATTGCCCGACCCGGAATTGCTCATCACCGGAATGGGCGCACCTGCCATTCGGGCATCGCACGCCGATGAGGTGGCCGACAGAATGTGGCTGAAAATGCTGTCGCCCATGATTCCCTTGCCGAGCGGACGCGACAGGGTTTTGCCCAAGGCGTGTCCGTAGTTGCCTTTCAGAGCCTCGCGCGAGGCGTTTTCGTTGAGGCGGCGTGCTTCCTTGATAAATTCAATCTCCCGAAGTGGTGCTGTGGTGGCAAATTCAAACACCTTGCGCAGCGTGAGTTCGGGGTCGCTGTCGGCGGTGGTGGCTGAGCAATCGTCGTGTGGTCCTCTCAGTGGGTGGTTAAGAAGCACTTTGCCGTCTTTTTCCACCAGGGTGAAGTGTGTGTGGTCGCGTGCGATTACTGCTCTGGCGCAGTGCCCTGCCCCATCGTGGGCACGCACCTCGATATAGAGCTTCTCGTCGGTGTCGTCTTTCAGATGAATGGATATGCGCTTTTCGTTCACATAGTCCTTGCCGCGGCTCACGTCGGCATCGGTGACATCGCGGAGCACCTCCAGACCGTATTCACTTTTGCCCACCAGCGCGCCCAACGCCACCGCTATCGGCAGTCCCACCATGTGAGTGCCCGGAATGCCCACGCCCATGGCGTTTTTCAGAATGTTGGCGCTCAGCAGCGCTTCAATGCGCTCAGGCGGCGTACACCCTAAGGTTTCGGTGGCCTTGGCCACGCACAGCGACACCGCCATAGGTTCTGTGCAGCCAATGGCAGGCACCACCTCGCGCTTCATCAGCTCGATAATCTTTTTTCTGTTTTTTTGATTAATCATAGCATACAGTGTTACAAAGCAAAGTTAGCGATAAATCTCCACACAGGCGTAATAGTTTCAGAGAATAAATGGCGAAAATGGATTGAAATACCTGAGTCACATGTCATGCATTAAAAAACAGTAGGGACGCGGCATGCCGCGTCCGCCCATCTGTTTATGATTCAGTGATTTATTGATTTGATGTGGCATACCGTTGATATACGTCCTGTTGCCAGAGATTGCCATGGAGAAGGAGGTATTGCCCTAATTGCTGCTTTCTTCGGGCATCAATTGCTGCATTTTGGCGGCTATCACGGCTTCCACATTGTTTTCAGGCTGGCGAAGCCACTCGTCTATTTCGGCCTGCTGCGCCGGGGTGAGCTCGCCGAGCATGCGCTCCATGTCGGATTCAAGGGTCTTAAACACTTTGTCGTTCTCCAGGGATGCCACGTCGGCTATGGAATTGCAGGCCTCAAACTTGGCTTTCACGTAGGTGAACACCGCCTTGATGTCGGCCACTTTGTCGCCGGTTCGCACGGGTGCTTTTATC
Source organism: Sodaliphilus sp. (assembly GCA_050873765.1). Classification (GTDB taxonomy): domain Bacteria; phylum Bacteroidota; class Bacteroidia; order Bacteroidales; family Muribaculaceae; genus Sodaliphilus. Next base: position 9,353 of record JBNMJK010000019.1, on the reverse strand, counting down.
TCTGTGCGGTTGGGCGTTTGAGGTTGAGGACAGCAATTTTGTGCCTGGGCGCAGAAGCCTATTGACGCTATAAGAAGAGCAGTGATAATTAGTTTGAATTTCATTTGGAGAGAAAATTTTAGAGGGTGTAAAATTGGTTTGTATTATTGTCTATTGAGACTCTTGTTTGGATTATCGAAAAATAATATCCTTAATCACTTCGCGGCCAATCGTGTCGTTGATGCGGGCAATGAGCGATGAGCGTGAGAGCATCAGCTGGTTGCGCAACGGTGCACTGCTGATGGTGAAGGTGAGCACGCCGTTTTTCACTGAGCGGTCGGTGGTGTAGCGGTTGATGCCCTGCCCCACCAGCTTTGGCCACAGCGCCAAGGCACGCTGCTCGTCGAGCCTGACGTCGAGCCGCTCTTGCCGCAGCACTTGATTGATGATGTCGCCCACCGATTGGGCACTGGAGCGTTTCATATTTCGTTAGGATTTGAGCGGTTCACAAGTGAGCACATACCGTGGTCCACGGCAAACATGGCAAAGTCGCCACTCACACGGCGCACAATTTCATCGAGGTGGGTGCGGTTGGTGTCGGTGATGAAAATTTGCCCGAAGCGCTCGTCCGACACCACCTCTATGATGCTCTCCACACGCGAGGCGTCGAGCTTGTCGAAAATGTCGTCGAGCAGCAGGATTGGCGTGAGGGCGGTGTGCTCTTTCAAAAACTCAAACTGCGCCAGGCGCAAGGCTATGGTGTAGGTCTTACACTGCCCCTGCGACCCCGTTTTGCGCATGGAGTGGTCGCCTAAAAGCAGTTCAATGTCGTCGCGGTGCACTCCTCTCGAAGTGTAGCCTATGATGTAGTCGCGCTCACGCGTGCGGTTCAGGTGATCGAGCATGCTGGCCTCGTTGAGGTGGCTCTTGTAGCTGAGCCTCACGCGCTCGCCCTCACCGGCTATGGCCTGGTAGTAGCGCATGAAAATGGGTTCGAAGGCTTCAAGCCACTGCTGCCGGGCTTGGTGGATATAGGTGGCGGTTTCCGCCATCTGGTGCTCCACCGTTTCGTAGAGCAGAGGGTCGCGAAACTCCTTTTTAATCATAGCGTTGCGCTGCTCAAGCGCACGGGTGTAGGTGATCACGGCGTTCAGATATTCCCTGTCGCCTTGCGAGATAATCATATCCATCAGCTTGCGCCGCTCCTCGCCTGCACCGCGAATGAGGTCCCAGTCGCTGGGCGACACCATCACCAGTGGCAGCAGCCCGATGTGCTGACTCAATCGCTTGTATTCCTTTCCGCCGCGGCGTGCCACCTTACGCTTGCCGCGCTGCATGCCTATCGACACGTCCTCTTCAGCGTCGTGGCGAATGTAGTGGCCTTGTAGTATCATAAAGTCGGCATCGTGCATGATCACACTGGCATCGGTCTGCCCTGTGCTGCTCTTGCAGAAGCTCAGGTAATAGATAGCGTCGAGAATGTTCGTCTTGCCCATGCCATTGTTGCCGATCAGACAGTTCACTTTAGGCGAAAACGTCAGCGAGGCCTCCGCTAAGTTCTTGTAATTGAGAATGGAAATGCTATTGAGTTTCATCACCACAAATTTACTCAAAAAACTCGGAAAAATGAAATCCCCCGCCAAGTGTCCATCCCCCACTCCTTATAGTGCCCTTCTTCCTCTCAAAATACCCCCACCGCCCTACCGCAAAAATTGAAAGCAAAACACCGCAAAAATCACAAATGAAATTTGGTAATTACCAAGTAATCAAATAGATATGTCACTGGCTTAATGTCCATAAAAAATGGTGATGGGTGGGTAGTTATTTTTGCGGTAGGGCAATGGAAGTTTTTTTGTGGGAGGCAGGCGCTATTGCTGGGTAATGTGTGGGTGATTGGCACAATTGCATGAGAAGGGTGGGAGAGGGCGATGTGTATGTGGTGTGATTGTGTGCGGTTATATGCGGCTGATTAAATTAGGGGTTAGAGGTTAGGGATGGGTAAATGGTTAGACATTCGTCTTAACTTCCGAACTTCTTAACTCCCTAAATTAGGGGTTAGGGGTTAGAGGTTAGAGGTTTGTAAATGGTTAGACATTCGTCTTAACTTCGAACTTCTTAACTTCTTAACTTCTAACCTCTAATCTCTAACCTCTAATCTCTAACCTCGCTGTCCTTTTGGCGGATTTCTACGCGGCGAATTTTGCCGCTGATGGTTTTGGGCAGCTCGTGCACGAATTGCATCACGCGTGGGTATTTGTAGGGCGCGGTGGTGCGCTTTACGAAGTTCTGGATATCTTTCACCAGGCTGGGCACTTCCTTGCCGCGGTACTCCACATCGTATTCAATGCCTGGGGTGTGGGCAAACTCCTTGCTGAGCACTATCGTGGCCTTCACCGCCATGCCGCGCACCTCATCGGGCACGCCCGTCACGGCACATTCCACCACCGCTTCGTGCTTCATCAGCGCATTTTCCACCTCAAAGGGGCCTATGCGGTAGCCCGACGACTTGATCACATCGTCTTTTCGGCCCACAAACCAGTAGTAGCCGTCCTGGTCGCGCCAAGCGATGTCGCCTGTGTGGTAGATGCCGTCGTGGTAGTTCTGGCGCGTGAGTTCAGGGTCGCGGTAATAGCTCATAAACAGACCTTCGGGCCGCTTGCCGTGGGTGCGAATAATGATTTCGCCCTGCTGGCCTTCCTCTGCCACCTGTCCGTCGGGGGTGAGCAGGTCGATGTCGTAGCCAGGATTGGGCTTACCCATAGAGCCCGGGCGTGGCTCAATCCACGGATAGGTGCCTACGGTGGCGGTGGTCTCGGTTTGTCCGAAAGCCTCGTGCAGCTTGATGCCTGTGAGCTCATACCACCGCTCAAACACGCTGGGGTTCAGCGCCTCGCCGGCATTGGTGCAATAGGTGAGCGACGACAGGTCGTATTTCTTCACGTCTTCGCGAATGAGGAAGCGATACACGGTGGGTGGTGCGCAGAATGATGTGATGTGGAATTTCTGAATCATTTCCAGCACATCCACAGGGTGGAATTTCTCGAAATCATACACAAACACGTTGGCACCCACTATCCACTGGCCGTAATATTTGCCCCACACGGCTTTTCCCCAGCCGGTGTCGGCAAGTGTGAAGTGGAGGCTGTTTTCGTTGAGGTTGTGCCAGTATTTGGCGGTGATGATGTGGCCGAGAGGGTAGCGGAAATCGTGTGCCACCATTTTGGGCTCTCCGCTGGTGCCGCTGGTGAAATACATGAGCGATATGTCGCCCGGCTCGTTCACCACTTCGGGGCGCACAAATGGCGGTGCGCTTTCTATGCCGGCGTTAAAATCGCTCCAGCCCTCAGGCACTTTCGGCCCGATAGAGATGTAGCTCTTCACCGATGGGCACTGTGGTGCGGCTTTCTGTATGTGGTCGAGCACCACGTCGTCGCCCACGGCCACAATGGCGCGTATGGAGGCCGACTGGCAGCGGTAGATGATGTCGTCGTCGGTGAGCAGATGGGTGGCGGGGATTGCCACGGCGCCGATTTTGTGCAGCGCTGTGATGGCAAACCAGAACTGATAGCGGCGCTTCATGATGAGCATCACCATGTCGCCGTGGCCGATGCCCAGCTGCTGGAAGTAGGCTGCCGTCTTGTCGCTCTCGCGCTTGATGTCGGCAAAGGTGAACTGCTTCACTTCGCCCTGCTCATTGGTCCAGAGGAGTGCTTTGCGGTTGGGTTCTGTTTTTGCCCATTCGTCCACCACATCGTAGGCGAAGTTGAATCCGGGCAGTTCCTTGATGTGGAAGTTCTGCATAAAGTCGGCATACGACTCAAAATCCACTTTATCTATAAATCGTTCGATCATAATTTGAGAATAAATTGTGTGCGTGTGTGAGAGATGTGTGATGAAAAAAGCGAGTGTGCTTATTTGTTGGCGATCAGTGCCAGAAACACCAGTGGCTCATCGTTGAGCGCCTGCATGTAGTGGGGCAGCAGGGCGTTGAAGGTGATGCTGTCGCCAGGGTTGAGCACGATGGTCTTGGCGCCGATGTGCAGCTCCTCCTTGCCCGAAAGCACATAGTTGAACTCCTGGCCCTCGTGCGAGTTGGGCTTTGCGGTGTCGTTGTCGCCGGGCAGCAGGGTCACCTTGAAAGGGTGCATAATGCGGTCGGTGAACCCCTCGGCCAGCGACTCGTAGCTGTAGGCCTCGGCACGCTCCACGCGTGCGCCCTGTCCGCGCCTGGTCACATAGTAAACGCTCATTCGCGGTGAAGTGCCAAAGAGCACTTCCGACACTTGAACGCCCAGCTTTGAGGCGAGGTTCTGGATAAAACTGATGGGTATGTCGTAGTCGCCACTTTCATAATTGAGATAGGTGGCGGTGTCGATGCCACAAGCTTCCGCCACTTCTTCAGGCGAAAGTTCGAGCGCATCGCGCAAGCCTTCCAGCCTGCTTGCCACTTGCTGAATATTTTCTCTGTCGCTCATAGCTGTGAAGTAATACAGTGTTAAATATTGTCTAAATGTTCCACACGGCAGTGCGTGATGTTGCAAATATAAAGAAAAAGGCAAACTATGGTGCGAGTTTTTCAAAAAAAATGCACATTTTCGCATAAACTGACGCGAAATGTGCATTTCGTTGCACGAATCCTTATTGATGTGTGCAACAAATAATTGTAATTTTTTGTTTAAATTTGGTGGGCTTGCCACACGCAGCGGAGTGGGGCAGTGGCGCGCGCCCTACTGGAGCAGACTGCTCAGCAGGGGCAGCAACTGGCCAGCCATGCGCTCGTGCTGGCGTGCCGAGGGGTGCCAACTGCCGCCGTAGCCTAAGCTGCCGTCCTGCACGTCTATGTCGAAGCGATAGGTGGGCAGCCCTTGCTTTGTGAACTCCTGCTGAAGCTCGTCGAGCACCTTGATTTGCTCCTTCAGGTATTTTCCCCACAGCATTGGCCCGGTGAGCATCACTATCTTGGCTTGTGGCTGCACATCGTGCAGGTGCAGGATAAACTTTCGGTAGGCGGCCTTGTAGAGCCCGATGTCGTGGTTTTTGGTGCTCAAGTCGTTGGTGCCGAGGTTCACGCAAATCACCTCTGGGCGGAATTTGCTGTGGTCCCATTTCTGCGAGCCGTCGTAGAGGCACGTGTAGTCGTACCAGTCGGTCATCGTGTCGGTGTCGCCCTCGCGCTTGCCGTTGTAGTTGCGATACACGCCTATGCCAGAGCGCGCGGTGCAGTGCTCCTCGGCATCGAGCATGCGGCACAGCAAGGATGCGTAGGTGATGTAGTGGTTCTCGGTGGAGTCGGCGAAGCCGCAGCGGTTGTTCAGACTCTCGTTGCCGTAGCCGCAGGTGATGGAATTGCCTATAAACTCAATGCGGTGGCGTGGACGCTTGGGCGGAGCCACTAATATCGTGCCTTCGTCTAACAGGAAGCCGCGGAATTCGGGCTTCTTGGCGTAGCCCTCGTAGCACAGATAGATGCGCGCGGTGTGCGTCTCGGTCATGGGCAGCCCGCTGGCGAGCGCCACCACGGAATCGGTGGGGGAGAAGTGGATTTTGCGCACGGGCAGATTGTCGATGGCCACCACAAAGTAGCCGCTGCCGGGCTTGGCTTGCATGGCAAGGCCGGAGCCTTCAAAGCACACGGCAATCTGCACGCCGGGGTACACGAAATAGGGGCGCTCTGGATTGCTGAAATTGATGCGTCCGGTGTATTGGATTCTGCCGTCGGCCGGGCTTATATGCTCAGCGGCCGTGGCAGTGGTGGCAGCCGTGAGCACCAGGCAAGCCGCCAAAGCAAATAAAAAGTGCTTTTTTATAGTCATATATCTATCAGTTATTATTTATGCTTGGTTATATAATACATGATGCCGCATAAAGGGGATAGTTGGTCATCCATTCCTGCTCTCTGTAGTCCGACATCGACAGGCGAATGCCATGCAGCCCTTCATTGGCCTTTACAAACATTCGAAGGCTTTTGGCGCGCAGATTCTCTTCCGCCTTCACCTCTATAGGAATGATTTTGTGGTCGGTCTGCACCAGGAAGTCAATCTCGCCAGAGGAATTTTCAGCCGACCAGTAATAGATGTCTATATCGTGGCCGCATGCTTTGAGCTGCTGGAGCACGTATTGCTCTGCAAAGGCTCCCTTTGCATCAAGAAACAGGGCGTTTCCCTCAATCAGAATCTGGGGAGAGAGTTTGCTCATCGCCACCATCAGCCCTATGTCGAGCATATACAGTTTAAAGGCGGAGAAGTCTTCATAGGCCGACAGCGGGAACATTCCCTTTTTGGTGCGGTTCACCTTGTGCACAAGTCCGGCATCACGAAGCCATTCAATGGCAAGCTCAAATTCTCTGGCTCTTGCGCCTTGCTTTAGCGTGCCAAACACGAATTTCTTGTTTTCGCGAGCCAGCTGGCCGCGGATCGAGTTCCACACCATGCGAATACGTGGCACCTCGGCATTAGGCGCATGCTTGGAGAAGTCGTTGTCGTAGGTGTCTAATAGGGCATTTTGCACACGGCGCACTTCGCTGAGGTTGTGTGTGCTGATGTAGGTTTGCACAGGTTCGGGCATGCCGCCCACGAAATAATATTTCATCAGATGGTCGCGAATGAGGGGCTTGAGGGTGGCAAGCACGCTCCATTGATGGCGCTGAATGCACGAGGCCAGCGACTGCTGACCCTCCGCTTTCAAAAACTCGATGAACGAAAGTGGCCCCACATCAATGAAGTCAACCTTCCCCACTGGGAACGAGGCGTGCTGGTTGCTGGCGATACCCAGCAGCGATCCAGCGGCTATGATGTGCAGGTGGGGGGCTTTTTCATAGAAATATTTAAGTGCGGTTATGCCTCGCGGGGCTTCCTGAATCTCGTCGAGCAAAAGCACCGTTGACGAGTTGAGCTGCTTGCCGCTGTACAGCTCTATGCTTTGGCAAATTCTGTCGATGTTGAAATCTTGCTCAAACACCGATTTCATCAATTCGTCGTCCTCAAAATTCAGATAGATAAAGTCGGCGTAATGGTGCTGGGCAAATTCCTTCATCAGCCAGGTTTTCCCCACCTGTCTGGCGCCTCGCAGAATGAGCGGTTTTCTGTTTTTGCGGTTTTTCCACTCTATGAGTTGCTTAATCTGTTCTCTTTCCATAGGTTGAATGATGCGGTTCTTTGGTGCAAAATTATGAAAAAACAGGGTGGAATGCAAAAGTTCCGCCTTAAAAGTGTTGGTTTTTGCAAAAGTTCCGCCTTAAAAGTGTTGGTTTTTGCAAAAGTTCCGCCTTAAAAGTGTGGATTTTTACAAAAGTTCCGCCTTAAAAGTGTGAAATGGCACTGTGGAATGAGGGCGCGCACTAATATTTTCCTCGAGCGTGGCGCGGCTCAGTAGGCGCCGCCGCCCATGAATTCGCGCAGCAGGCTCGTGCGAGGCACGTCGCGGGGGCTGATAGGCTCGAAGCACTGCAGAAACATGAGCAGGCGGTGAGCCTCGGAGTGCTCTGGCACATTGGGCGGCACCTGCTCCAGAATGGGGAGGGCGTATTGCTTCATCACTGCCAGTTCGCACACGATGCTTGAATTAAACACGGCATCGGCATTCTCCTGGAAGGGGAAAATCCACTTTTCCTCGCCTTTGCGCACGCGCGGCCAGCGGTTGATGGTTTCCTGCGCGCTGTAGCCCCGGCTCTTGTAGTCGCGCACGATGCACCGGAGCAGGCGACAGTCGCTGGTGGATATCCAGTTATGGTCATCGATATTGAGTGTGGCAAGGGCCGACACGTAGATGCGGAATTTCTGCTCGTCGGGGATAAACTTGGTGAGCTCGGGATTGAGGCAGTGCAGCCCCTCCAGCAGCAGCACGTCGTCTTTGGCGAGCTTCAGCGTGTTGCCGCGGTACTCGCGTTTGCCGGTCTCAAAATTGTAGGTGGGCATTTTCACCTCCTTGCCCTCCAGCAGCTCTCCCATGTCGTGGTTAAAGAGGTCGAGGTCCACGGTGTGTATATTCTCAAAATCGTATTCACCGTTCTCGTCGAGCGGAGTGTCGGCGCGGTTCACGAAATAATTGTCGAGCGAGATCATTTTCGGGCGCAGAAACTTGGTCACCAGGTGCGTGGCAAGCCTCTTGGCCGAAGTGGTCTTGCCGCTCGACGACGGCCCGGCTATGAGCACGATGCGCGCCCCTCCGCGCTTGAATCGCTCGGCTATCTGGGTGGCTATGGCGCCGAGCACCTGCGCGTGAATGGTTTCGGCCACGTTGATGATGTCGGACACGCGCTTGGCCTTGATGGCCTTGTTGAGCTCGCTCACGTCGCTCACGCCTATGAGGTGGTTGATGGCCTTGCGCTCCATGAAGGCGTTGAATATCTTCTCGTGCTTACCGGCTTTGGCGGGCACGTTGGGGTTGTCGGGGTCGGGGCAGAGCAGCAGCATACCGTCTTTGTAGGGCACCAAGTCGAAGGTGTCGATCAGCCCGGTGGTGGGGGCGAGAGGGCCCTGGAAACTGTCGATAATGTTGTCGAGCTCATAGTACACCGTGTAGAGCTGCTTAGAGTGGGAGAGGAAGCGCACCTTGTCGTTCATGCGCTGCTTGCGAAACATCTCCAGCACCTCCACCGTGGGTCGCTCATGGCGCACGAAAGGCATGTCGGCAGCAATAATCTCCTTCACCCGCTGCTTGAGAGCCTTCACCGTGGCCCCGTCCACACGCGAGTGGTTGTGCTTAAAGGTGCAGAAATAGCCCTTGCCTATGGCGTGGGGCACTGCCAGGCGCTCATCGGGGAAAAGGTCTTTAGTGGCCTTGTGCAGAATCATCACCAATGAGCGCGTGTAGGTGCGGCGGCCCGACACCGAAGTGCGGTCGATAAACTCCACGTGCTTAGGCCCGTAGAGCGGGTAGGCGAGATGCTTGTCGCGGTTGTTCACCATCACGCTGATGGGGCGGAACTTAATGCGGTCGCGGATGCGTTCATACACGTGTTGCAGCGTTTCGCCGCCTTCCACATTCACATATTCACCGATATTGGTACAGAAGATTCTAAGCTCGTTGTCCATAAGGCTCTCTCAGATATTTGAGTGTAAAGTAGTTAATTCGTTTTTTCTATAAATAAAATAGGTCGAGCGAAGCAGAGCAGAGGCCACCGAAGAGCCATTTGCCGAGCGCCGCGCCAATTTTCTCCACAAAGATAGTGCAAACCGAGTGCAGAAAGCCAAACTCGTTTGAGCTTTTTGCTAAGGTGCAGCCTATTTTCTACAAAGATAGTGCAAACTGAATGCAGAAAGCCAAACTCGTTTGAGCTTTTTGCTAAGGTGCAGCCTATTTTCTACAAAGATAGTGCAAACCGAATGCAGAAAGCCAAACTCGTTTGAGCTTTTTGCTAAGGTGCAGCCTATTTT
>JBNMJK010000018.1:0-38711 GCA_050873765.1 Sodaliphilus sp. | reverse complement strand
TGCCAAATCAAATGGCATTGCCCGCTTCTTTATTGTATTTCACCTCTCTGGCTATTCGTGAATCATTCGCCAATAGGGATGGCCAAACAAGGAATAGATGCGTGTGTCGCGAAAACCGAGCGACTCGTACAGGCGCTTTGCTCCTACATTTTCTGGAGAACAAGCCAAAATTGCCGGGCGCCCCATCTCTTTCGCCATCTTGATGCCATTCTCTAAAAGAATACGCGCCACTCCCCTGCCTCGGTGTGATGGCATTACGGCAAGGCTGTCGAGGTAGAATTCTCCTGGCTCCGTCTCAGCGTCCATCGAAGCAGGGTCGAACGACTGCTCTATCACAGAGGCGAACATTCGGAAAGTGACCTCCCGGCGCTGCATATAGTCGTCGCCGGAATATGCCACCAGCGCCCCGACAGGCGTGCCATCGGCAGTGGTGGCAATCGTGCCATGATGCCATGTGTAGAGCGTGTCGGGCGAAGCTATCACTCTTTCTATCGTGTCCATACGCTCACGCTGGGATTCAGGTATGCGATTCCCTGCTCGTTCATATTGCTCCATGATGTCGTCGTCGAGAGCTTCAGCTATGACCATAGCCAAAAAAGGCACATCTGCCGCAGTGGCAAGGCGCAACATGATTTCTTCGTTTTGCTTCATCATTAAAAAGTTATGTTATGGAAATTGAAGTCCGTGGGCTTTAAACTGTTCCACGTCAAGTTCTTTCAGTCCGCAATCATTGAGCGGGCGATACTCATTGTGGTCGTTCACATAAAGGCGTGGCTTCTGCTTAAACGCCTTGTTGCTCACAGCGGCATCGGCTTTAAACATTGGAGTGGACACGCCACCGAGGTCAAGCATGGTGTGGAATGTGACGCGGTTGGTGGCTATAGGCTTTCTCTGGTTTGCCACGATAGTTTGCCACTTGTCGGGGTATGCGGCCTTAAATTGTGTGGAAGCCCACATCAAGAAGGGCACACGCAGCTGATAATAAGTGGGTATGGGTGAAGAGTGAAGGAAACGCTCGCGCGAATCGTCAAAAATATCCTCACCATGGTCGCTCACATAGCACACCGCCGAAGCCATACCCGTTTTTTTCAATGCGCCAATCACATCAGCCACCAGTATGTCGGTATGCCTGATGCTATTGTCGTAGGCATTCACCATATTGGTGCGATATTTTTTGCTCGCCGATGGTATCACATCGGGCGTATAGAATGCGCCATCACGCTCATAACGGTCGTAATAATTGAAGTGGGAGCCATAGCAGTGCAGCAGCACAAACAGCTTGCCACTCTTGTGCTTTGCCAACCTTTTCTTCAACTCGCCCACAAGCGCCTCATCAGGGAGCTGAGCCATCATCGAGAGGTTGTCTTTTAAATATTTCACATCATCAGCTTCACTGCCCAAAAAGTCGATGATAGAGTGATTGCGACGCTGGCAGCTATAGAATGCCGTGGCATATCCAGCTTCCTTGAAGGCTGTGACAATGCCTTTCTCGTAATACACACCGTCGAAGTCGTCCTCGCTTCCCACTGGGGTGAGCAGCAGTGGCACACTCTTGTGGGTGGTGTTGCTCATGGTGATGGCATCGTAGTAGGCCACGATATCCTTTCCCATGGCGCCCAACAGCGGTGTGGTGTTGCGCTTATAGCCATAGATGCCAAAATTGTCGGCACGTGCCGTTTCACCGATAATCAGCACATACACCTCAGGAATGCTGTCGGAGTGTGTGCATGTGGCATGGTAGGTGAATCCCTTCACATTCTTGTCGTAGTTAAGCGTCTTTGTGGCGCGGTCGATCGAGAGGGCCAAGTTATAGCAGGCGTTCACAGGAAATATGTCGTCTTCAAACTGGAATTTCTTATCCACGGCAAACGACAGCCCCACAAGCACCACGCCCACAGCGGTCACGCCGTAAGCCACTTTGCGCTGAAAATGCCTAAACTGCGCCGACAGTTTCTCTTTGTTGATTATCGACACAATGGCCAGCACTATGCCCGACACATACACCACCACCACAAACAGCACAGCCGGCAGCAAGTTGGAGAGCAGCTCTGTGGTTTCGGTGGGGTTGGTGGTAGTCACGTTCAAAAACATGTCAACCGCTATTGGCGATTCGCCATAGAGGTAGAGCAGCACAATTTGGAATGCATCTACAAACACAAAGAAGAATAGCCACCAGAACATCTTTCCGGGCTTGGAACTGAGGGTGAACGCCAGCCAGTATAGCCCCAAGGGCAACACCACACTCGACGCTCGCACTATCATAGACGTGGACTCGGTGAAAAACATCATCACATTTGGCAAAATCAACATTGCCAAAAAGGTCCAAAACAGGGTGGTCTGACTCTTGAATATGCTAAATATTGTATTAAAATGCTTCATTTAAACTAAACATAAATCCTGTTTGTCCCGACTTGCCAAAGCCGTAGTCGAAACGTATATTCATACGCCTGCGAAAGGCAAAACGATAACCTATACCAAAATTGGGCAAAATATGCTTGAACCCGTCGGCGTTATGGAACACATTGCCGGCGCCTGCCCACAGCACCATGCCATGCCGCCCCCAAATGTGCTGCCGAAGCTCCACTTGGGCATTGATGGTGTGCTTGTCGCGATAGCGGCCCAAATAATAGCCTCTCATGCGGTGGGTGTCGCCCAAGAGGGCCAGTTTTGCCCACGACGGGTTGCCGAAGTTAAACATTGCCCAAAAATCGAGGGCGAGTGTGCAGTCGCGCCACAGCGCACGATAGTAATTCGCTTTAATGTCGGTGGTGGAGAATGCATAGCGGTTCCACAGAAATTTAGGGCGGAAACTTTGCGAAAGGTGAAAATAGCAGCCTTTTTTTGCGTCGGTCACCATATCGCGCGTGTCATACTCCACAGCAAAGCCAAAGCCGTAATTGCGCAGCACCAAGGCTTGGCCATTCAGCAGTTCGGGCTTGGCTATGGTGTCGCTGTTCACATAGTCGAACTGTAATTTCGGTCCAAAGCGCAGCTCTTTGCACACGTCGAAAAGCAATTCCGCTTCCATTTTTGCCAAATACTTTTTCTGCATGGTCTTGTTGGCGGAATTGTTGCCATTTTCGTAGCCCATACCCCAGTAGTAGAGCGGCTCATACTCAAAAGCCAAGTCGGCAATGAGTCTTGCCTTGTTGGGGAGCAATATGTTGCTCGTCACATTCAGCGACCAGAAATTTTTTGTGGTATAGGTGGCTGAGCACTGGGCGTTTGAAAGTTGACTCAAGCTGTCGCACCCATGCAGGCGAAACGAAGCGGCTCCCACTACCGACAGGGCCAGCCCCGACACTGAATTGTAGTGCGGTCCACCCAGTATGCTGAACGCATTGGTGCTTTCCGATGATCCGCCTCCGTCAATCGAGAGATAGTCGAGCACTTTGTGCACAAACGATTTTTTGACTGCGTGCGGTGCCTTTGCAGCGGTTTCGGCAGGCGCGGACACAACCGTGTCGGGAGCAAGAACTGCCCCTTTTGCTATGCCCACGATCATCAGTACGAAACTCAGTGCTACGACAAAACGCTTCATTTTATGATATAAAATATAATGTATCAGTAGCCACAAGTTGTGCAATATGGTGTTTATTCACACAAATCATCAACCTCTTTTTGATAAAAAAATGCTTGTGGCTAAGATTACTATCGATAACTAATTATTCTAACCCAAAAAAGCAATGTATGCCCACTGCATTTTGCTCTTTCACAATCAAAATTGATGCAAAGATAAGAATTTTTGCCTCAAAAATCATCAACTACCTTTCAGAAAAAAACGATGTTAACAAAATTATCTGTAATTTTGCACGTCAAATGATTTGTGAGCTATGAGCATCAATATTAAAGAGAACACGTATTATCAGCTTTTTACCACCTTTTTCAAAATCGGGAGTTTCACTTTCGGGGGTGGCTGGGCTATGATTTCCATTATCCAGCGTGAAGTGGTGGATAAGCACCACTGGATCAAGCAAGAGGAGTTTCTCGACCTGCTGGCCATCGCGCAGTCGATGCCTGGCATTTTTGCCGTCAATATCAGCACCGTGATTGGCGACAGACTTAAAGGCGTGAAAGGCAGCCTCGCCGCCGCCTTTGGCACCATTCTCCCCTCTTTCATCATCATACTGTTGATAGCGATGTTTCTCACTCCCGACACCATCAAAAACAACCCTACCCTCACCGCCATTTTCAAAGGAATACGCCCGGCGGTGGTGGCGCTCATCATTGCCCCGGTGATTACCACAGCAAAATCTGCTGGCATCAACCTAAAGACGGTCATCATTCCGGTGGCAGTGGCTTTGCTCATCTATTCGGGCTTGCCCGTCGTTTCCAACCCTGTGATTTTCATTTTTCTCGGTGCCATCGGCGGCTATCTCTATTTCAGCCACCAGCAAATGCAGAAAAGAAAGGAGGGTAACGTATGATTACCACCTATCTGCGCCTAATCTGGGCATATATTCAAATTGGCCTGTTTGGCTTCGGTGGCGGCTACGCCATGCTCTCGCTCATTCAAGGCCTTGTGGTAGGGAAAAGCTGGTGCCCGCAAATCACCACACAGACCTTCACCGACATTGTAGCCATCTCACAAATGACACCTGGCCCTATCGGCATCAATAGCGCCACCTACATTGGCTACGTGGCCACTGGAAGTGTGCTCGGCTCTATCGTGGCCACCTTCACCGTGGTGCTTCCACCATTCATTTTAGTGCTCTATGCCAGCCATTTCATTGCGCGGCATCAAGAGAGCGCCATCATTAAGGGATCGTTTATGGGGCTTCGCCCTGTGGTGGTGGGGCTGATTGCCTCGGCTGCGCTACTTTTAATGAATGAGGAAAATTTTGGATCCACCACCATTGATGTGGTGAAGAGTGTGGCCATTTGTGCGGCTTCGCTCGGCACGGTTTATTTCACCAAAATCCACCCTATCTTAGTGATTATTGCCGCCGGAATTATCGGCTACATCATTTTTTAATCTGCTTATGAACTATCACGACACTTTAGACTTTCTGTTTCACCAGCTTCCTGCATTCGAGCGTCAGGGGGGCGCTGGCTATAAGCCAGGACTTCAAACAAGCATCGACCTCGACCAGATGGCCGGACACCCTCACCGCTCCTACCGGTGCATTCATGTGGCTGGCACGAATGGCAAAGGCTCCACAAGCCACCTCATTGCCAGTGTGCTTCAGGCACAGGGCTATAAAGTGGGGCTTTACACCTCGCCGCATATCGTCGATTTTGGGGAACGAATACGGGTGAATGGCGAGAAAATCGGCCAGGAAGATGTGATTCACTTCACTGAGCAGTTTCTGAAGTCGGGCTACAAGGGGCACCCTTCTTTCTTTGAGCTCACCTCCACCATGGCATTTGAATACTTTAAAAAGCGGCAAGTTGACTTTGCGGTTGTGGAAGTGGGACTGGGCGGACGGCTCGACAGCACCAACATCATATCGCCAATTTTGAGCGTCATCACCAACATATCCCTCGACCATACGCAATTTTTGGGGAACACGCTTGCACAAATCGCCTCAGAAAAAGCTGGCATCATCAAAAAGAACACTCCTGTGGTGATTGGTGAAGCCGAGGGCGAGGTGCGCGCCACGTTTGAGCAAAAGGCTATGGCGATGAATGCGCCCATCACTTTTGCACAAGACTCTCCGATAGTTACGAGCGGACGGTGCGAAAGCGGCCACTGCTTGATCAGCACCCTTGACTATGGCACTTTAATCAATGAGCTTGGCGGTGAATACCAAATCAAGAACAGCAACACGGCGCTGGTGGCTATTGCGGAGCTGAAGCGTTTAGGCATCAATATATGCGACAAGGCTGTGGCAGAAGGATTTGCTCACGTAATCGGAAACACCGGGCTGATTGGACGATGGCAAACCATTGGGCACAATCCTCGCATCATCTGCGATTCTGGCCACAATGTGGGGGCTTTTGCCTACATCACCGACCAGTTGAAGCAGGAGCGCTACACCAGTCTGCACATGGTGATGGGCTTTATGGCTGATAAAGATGTGGACAATGTGCTCGCCATGCTTCCCAAGCACGCCACCTACTATTTCACCCAAGCGGCAACGCCAAGGGCAATGAAGGCCGACGTTCTCTGCAAAAAAGCTGCAACACACGGCCTGCACGGAAAGCCATTCGCCACTGTAGATGAAGCTAAATCGGTCGCCATACGCTCGGCCGCAGCCACCGACCTCATCTACATCGGCGGCAGCATGTATGTGCTTGCAGAAGCCATGAAGCCTCAGCCATAAGTTTACGGCCGGGACTAATCCAGCACCGCAATCACGTCGAATTGAATAAGGGTGTTTTGTGGAATTTCCTTCACAGCCATACTTGTGCGCGCTGGGTAGGGCTCTTTAAACTCTCTGGCGTAGATTTCATTCATTTCGCTGAAAGGATACATCTCCGACAGTATCACTGTGGTTTTCACCACATTGTCGAGCGTGGCACCTGCATCGGCGAGAATGTTACGCACATTCTCTATCACCTGCATGGTCTGTGCCTGAATTCCTTCTGGAATCTTTCCGGTTTCGGGATTCACAGGCAGCTGGCCCGAAACGTAAATCATGTTGCCCACCTTGATGGCGTTGCTATAGGCGCCTATTTCCTTCGGGGCGTTCATTGCCGAAACTTTCTTCTTCATATATCTTGCGCGATGGATTAGTTTTAAAAAAGAAAAAAACAGTACGGCTATAAGCCGGGTTATGTAGCCGATTCCCTAAAAAAGTGAAGCGGCCGTCTGTCATTTATCTGTCCGGTATGTTGCCATACCGATATAGCAGCCTACCCCTCGACAATGGGCGAGCAACCCTTAAATGCCGATATACTTGGCCTTGCAACTCACAGGTGGTGCGGCACACCATGTCGCCACGATGCCCGGTGAGCTCTTACCTCGCCTTTTCACCCTTACCCACACAATAAAGCGTGGGCGGTAGTTTTCTGTCACCTTTACCCCAAAGTCGCCTCCAGCTTCCCGTTAAGAAGTGTGATGCTCTTCGTTGCCCGGACTTTCCTCTCGATATTTCCCGCCATAAGCAAGAAAACACGAGCGACAGACCACCATACTGTTTTTGTGCCACAAAGGTAATGATTTTTTTTAATTTATGGAACATTGCATCTCTCTCTTTACACATTATATATCCCCAATCAGTCACGTCTCATCACACACCCCTTCCACTATCGCTACCACGTCCGTTCCTGCTGTGTTTAAATTGGTTAAAGGTAATTTATTTTCCATAAGAAACTTGTGAATATGGAAACTATCAAATACCTTTGCATCAGTTTCACAACTCATTCATATCAATCCACTAACAAATAAAAAGCATAAAATCAAGAAAATGAAAAGACTATTTATGGTTATGTTCGTGGCAATCACTGTGGCTGCCACGGGGTGTTCACAAAACAAGCAAAACAGCGGAGCTGCCTCAAGCGTGGACAATCAGCACGATGCGAAAAGCGTCACTACGGAAATGGCACAGCCCGACTCCAACGCAGGCAGCGGAAAAGTCAGCCACCTCACCACTGCCGACTTCAAGAAAAAGGTGATGAACTACGAGAAGCACCCACAGGAGTGGGTGTTCGAAGGCAGCCGCCCTGCCGTAATCGACTTTTATGCCACTTGGTGCCGCCCTTGCAAAATCACATCGCCCATTGTTGAACAGCTCGCAAAGGACTATCAAGGCAAGATTGATTTTTATAAAATCGACATCGACAAAGAGCCTGAGCTTGCCGCCGTGTTTGGTATTCAGAGCGTGCCCACATTTCTTTTCATTCCTGTAAAGGGCACTCCCACCATGCAACTGGGCGCTATGCCAAAAACGGAGTTCGAAAAAATCATCAAGTCGGTGCTGCTCAAATAGTGTACGGACAGCAATTCCTCTTAACCAATCATCGGCAATGGATAAATCGTGTTTCTATAAAATCAGGAATATGTTCCAAACCATCAACATGGTGGAGATGCAGCTTCAGCAAGAGTTAGGCTTGAAAATCAATGAGGCGATGGTGCTTTTCCAGCTTTCCGAAAAAGATGGTATGCTGTCGGGACGCATAGCCTCAGCACTGGGGCTGTCGAAATCGAATGCCTCAAAAGTGATTGTGGCGATGGAGAAGAAAGGGTATCTGCGCCGGCAAACCTGCCGCAACGACAGCCGCTGTCAGCGCTTTTTCCTTGAACCCGAGGGAAAAAGAATGTTGAAGGAGTTACAGGCACTGCCTTTCAACTGCTCGTACGTGCCGCCAGAAGCTGAGCACAGTCAAGCCACAAAATAAAAAAACATTATCATAATTATTATAGATATGGAATCAAGAAAAACGATTGCCGCACAGAAGAAAGCCAGCGGCATGTATAACTGTGCGCAAGCGGTGCTCTGCACCTACCCCGACCTCACTGGCTTAGACGAGGCCACAAGCCGCAAGCTCTGCAATGGCTTTGCGGCTGGCATGGGAAATATGGAGGGCACATGTGGCGCGCTTGTAGGAGCCGGCATGGTTCTGGGCATGGCCACAGCCGACAAGGCTAAGGCGATGATGGGCATGAGGCAAATCATGGCAAAATTTCAAGCGCGCAACCACGCCACGCAGTGCAAGGCGCTCAAAGGCGCACTCACTGGCCAAGTGCTACGCGAATGTCCGATGTGTGTGGCCGACGCCTGTGAACTGTTTGAGGAGGTGATGAAGACCAGCACCCATTAAGCATCAAAACCGCTTAATAAGCATCATCAAGATCAAGGGAGCGCGTGCGTGCACGGAAATCAACGTGGTGCCTCGTCGCTCCTTTAATTTTTCAAGAATTTGCGAATTTTCACCAAGGGAATACCGAGGTTGAAATTGTCGCTTTTTGCATATTTGGCAAAGTTCACCGCCACAAGTTCGCCATCGGTGTTGAGCACAGGGCTGCCGCTTGACCCTTGCACGGTGGCAATGTCGTAGAGCACGCGGGCACCGTCGGGTTTCTGGGTCACCGCGCCTTTGGTAAGCTGCGACAGAATTCCGTTTTTAGTGTAGCTCAGCTCCACCCCGGCATTGTAGCCGATCATATAGAGTGCATCACCTATCTTCAAATCATCATCAGCCACAAACGGGTCAAACACGTAGGCGGAAGTTGGCGTAAGTTCATTCGTGAGTTTCAGCAGCGCCAAGTCGGTTTCCTGGTCGCCAGCGGTGCGGACCACCTTGCATGGGTGACTTTTCAGAAACTCGTTTTCATTTTTCGGGCTCTCGCCGTCGTATGCCACGCCAAGTTCACACACCGGGTTGATGACAATTCCAGTCGGGTCCTTGATCTGCTCCAGTCTGGCCACAGCCTCCTGCGCATTTTCATATTCCTGCTTCATCTGCTCGGCAGAAGCAGCCAACTCTTGCAGCCGGTCCTCATCGCTCGTCACCAAATTGCCATACTCATCATAAAATACGATTGAGTTGGCTTCGTCCTCCGCTTGCGCGTACGCTGCGCTCAACTGCTCCATGTAGTCGCGCGCACGCTGCTGAATTTCGCTGATAAAAGCGGAAAAATTCTGTTTCACCTGCTCCTTGTCGATCGGTGGCGATGCCACATGCCGGTTGGTCAGCAATTCTCCCTTGTCGTTGATAAAGAAAGCGGTGCCAAACCCCACGGCAGGACTCTTCTTCACATCGGCCACATCAGCCGTCAAGCCAGTTATAGTGCCATCGCTGTCAAGCCCCGTGAAGTAGAATATGTCGCCCGAAGGGAGCTTCATTTCATAATAATACTTATTGATAACCATCACCACACCCGACTTTTGTGCGTCGTAAAGCTGCTCTGGGGTCTTCAGATGGTTAATAATCCGTGAAATCCATGGCACTTTTTCAAGTTTGGAGCACGATGGCAGCAGCAGCAACGCCACCACACCTATTATCACTATTTTTTTCATAACTTCAGTTCAAACAAATTTTCCGCCCCAAAATTAGTAAAAATTATCACCATTTTCAGCATCTTTAAAATATTATTTGTAAATCAGTGTAGAACTCGGCTTTCAATCTGAAGGATACAATTATCATACTCATTATGTAATAAAAATAAATGAAACCATTTAGCGTCCTGTGAAAAAACTGCCCAAGGAAATGAAATAGTTTTGCCACAGCCCATGGCTATTCACACAAAGCTGACTTTAAAACACGCAAATCCTTTCAATTTTAATTCTTCAGCAAACGAGTGAAAATTGATGGAGAGGCAAGATGAACTTGAAAAAGTTTGCCTCGCCTCATTTTTTTTAGTTTGCGAACCAAGGCGCCGCACCCACTATGCACACCGCAAAATATGGCAATTTGTGCGCTCATCTTTTAATGAAATTGAAAAGTGTGGTTTAGAGTATTAATTTAGCTTAAAAACACAGCAAAAGGTATTGACTTTTTGAATTATTGATGTACTTTTGAGCAACTTTTTAAAAGTTAAATTTTAACTATTGAAATTTTAAATAACGAACAAAATTAACAAATTCGATATGAAAAAGAACAAAAAGTTAGCTTTCGCAACTATTGCAAGTTCAGTTTTACTTAGTGCCACCACCGCCTATGGCGTGACAAGGGGCACCATGAACGATGTGTTTATCTCCTCCAACCCTCAGACCACCGGCTTTGTGAACACCGCAAGCCGTGGCCTGGCCGGACAGCCCGACTTCACTGAAGTGGCTGAAAACACCATCAACTCTGTAGTGTCGATTAAGAATTATGCCAACGCACGCCAGCAGCAGTTCCAGGACTGGAGCGGTGGCTTCGACCCTTTTGAATTTTTCTTTGGCCCAGGCATGGGACAGCAGAGAAAGCAGCAACAGCAGCCCAAGCAAAAAAGCGAGGGCAAACCTCAACTTCGCGGTTCAGGCTCTGGCGTGATCATCAGCGCCGACGGCTACATCGTGACCAACAACCACGTGGTGGACGGCGCCGACAAGCTCACCGTGACGCTCAACAACAACGATGAATACAGCGCACGCGTGATTGGCACCGACCCTAACACCGACTTGGCACTCATAAAAATCACACCGGAAAAAGGCAAGACGCTCGACCCTATCGCTTTCGGCAACAGCGACAACGTGAAGGTGGGCGAATGGGCCGTGGCTGTGGGCAATCCTTTTGGCTTCAACTCCACTGTCACAGCCGGCATTATCAGCGCTAAGGGCCGTGGCGTGAGTGAAGGCAGCGTGGGCATCAAGTCGTTTATCCAGCACGATGCTGCCGTGAATCCCGGCAACAGTGGTGGCGCGCTCGTGAACACCAACGGCGACCTTATCGGCATCAACACGATGATTTATTCACAAACGGGCAATTATGCCGGCATTTCTTTCGCCGTGCCAAGCAACATTGTGAAGAAAGTGGTGACCGACTTGAAGCAGTATGGCACCGTGCAGCGCGCTGTGCTGGGCATCAGCTACGAGGAACTCAACGCCGAAAATGCTAAAGACCACAAAATCACAGCCACCAAGGCCGGTATTTACGTGGCTAAGGTGAGCGATGGCGGAGCCGCTATGGAAGCCGGAATCAAGGAGGGCGACGTGATTGTGAAGCTCAATGGCGCAGATGTGAAAAACAGCGGTGAAATGCAGGAGGAGATGAGTAAGCTCCGCCCCGGCGACAAGGCTGTAATCTCTTACTACCGCGACAATAAGCTCAAAACCACAACCGTTACTTTCAAAAACGACCAGGGCACCACAAGCATCACCAAGAGCAGCGACTTCACTTCGCTCGGCTGCGCATTCATGTCGCTGACCAGCAAGGAAAAGGAGGACCTCAACATCTCCAACGGAGTGAAGGTGACCGGATTGAAAGATGGCAAGTTTAAGGCCAACGGCATCAAGAACGGACTGGTGATCACTGCTATCAACGACCAGCCAGTGAACAGCAGCGACGATGTGGAGGAAATCTACAATTCTATCATGAAGTCGAGCGACGCCGACAAGGTGATGGTGATCAAGGGCTTCTATGAAACAGGCCGCAAAGTTTACATTGCTGTGAACATAGCCGACGAATAATCAAGTTTTTACCATCAAAACTATATATATTTCACTATAAGCACTGGAAACGCTGGAGCAGCACGCTCCGGCGTTTCTTCGTTTTAGCACCTCTTCCACGTCACACCACGCTGCATTTTGGTTAAATACACTTAATTCTTACCGCTATTGTGGCGAATAATGCAATTTGGCACACTTTTTGAAACATTATATATATGAATGCCAATTGCATAGGCGTGTCGAAGCACAATCTATTCAGAAAATTAAGGTGTAATCACCACCCAGAAAAATCACAAAAAGGCTTACTTGACACGGCTCTTTATGGTAACACAGCCGTTGCAGCAACTTGAATGTGGCGGCAAGTCATCTTTTTGTTACACTTTAACCTTTATTTTTCATCAGAAATGCGACAACTTAAAATTGGTAACTCTATCACCGTGCGCGAGCCTATTCTCGACACCTATCTGCAAGAAATCAGTAAAATTGAGATGGTGACCATCGAAGAGGAAGCTGAGCTCGCACGGAAAATCAAACAAGGCGACCAGAATGCTATGAAAACGCTTGTCAATGCCAACCTCCGCTTTGTGGTGTCGGTGGCGAAACAATATCAAAACAAGGGACTGGGCCTATGCGATTTGATCAACGAGGGCAACATTGGCCTCATTAAGGCAGCCCAGAAATTCGACGACACTTTCGGCTTTAAGTTCATATCCTACGCCGTGTGGTGGATCCGCCAGTCGATTCTTCAGGCCGTGGCAGAGCAGTCGAGGCTGGTGCGCCTGCCCATGAACCAGGTGGGCACGCTCAACAGCATCAACAAGGCCATCGCTGCCTTTGAGCAGAAGCATGAGCGCCGTCCATCGCAAGATGAATTGGCCGAGCTGCTCAACATTGCCGTTGACAAAATTCAGTACACCATGAATTCTTCGGGCAAAAAGGTGTCGGTAGATGCACCTTTCTCCGATGCCGACGACAGCAGCAACAGCCTGCTCGACGTGCTGCCCAACGATGCCGCACCATCAACCGACGCCTCCCTGCAGAAAGAGGACTTATCGAAGGAGGTGAGCCATTCGCTGCGTCAGCTCACCAAACGCGAACAGGGCATTCTGCGTATGTCGTTCGGAATAGGCTGTCAGGAAAAGAGCCTTGAGGAAATTGGCGACCACTATCACCTCACCCGTGAGCGCGTACGCCAAATCAAGGAGCGGGCCTTGCGCCGCTTGCGTGGCAGCAAAAGCGCCAACCTGATCCCCTTCATCGGGGCATAATGCTCCCCCTACTACCAGGCGGGGCGCGCACATTAAGCATCGCCCCACCCATTTCAATTCAAGCTAAATCCTCAAAATAACAGAAAAAATAATCTGTGACAAAGAAAAAATACAGAATAGCATACTCACGCTTTCAGATATTTTTTGTACCTTTGCACGCCAAAAACTCTATTTACTATAAATGAGACAACTTAAGATTACAAAGTCGATCACCAATCGTGAGAGCGCTTCGCTGGATAAATACCTACAGGAAATTGGCCGTAAGGACCTTATCACTGTGGACGAAGAGGTGGAGCTCGCTCAAAAGATTAAACAAGGTGACCAGGCAGCTCTCGACAAACTTGTAAGTGCGAATCTTCGATTTGTAGTGTCTGTGGCAAAGCAGTATCAAAACCAAGGATTGAGTCTTCCCGACCTCATCGACGAAGGTAACCTCGGCCTCATCAAGGCAGCCCAGAAATTCGATGAAACTCGTGGCTTCAAGTTTATCTCCTATGCCGTGTGGTGGATTCGCCAATCCATTCTTCAAGCTCTGGCAGAGCAATCGCGCATTGTGCGTCTTCCGCTCAACCAGGTGGGCTCGCTCAACAAAATAGGCAAGGCGTTTCAGCGCTTTGAGCAAGAGAATGAGCGCCGTCCATCGCCAGCTGAATTGGCTGAACAGCTCGATGTGCCCGTTGAAAAAATTGCCGACACAATGAAGGTGTCGGGCCGTCACGTTTCGGTTGACGCGCCATTCGTTGATGGCGAGGACAACAGCCTGCTTGATGTGCTTCCTAACGAAGATTCCCCTATGGCCGACTCTTCGCTCAATCAAGAGTCGCTATCAAAGGAAGTGAACCGCGCGCTCGAACAGCTCAACCCTCGCGAACGCGACATCTTGAAGATGTTCTTCGGCATTGGCTGCCAAGAAATGACCCTTGAAGAAATTGGCGCTAAATTCGACCTCACGCGCGAGCGTGTGCGTCAAATCAAGGAAAAGGCTATCCGCCGCCTCAAGGGCCAGAAGAGCAAACTCCTCAAGTCATATTTGGGGTAACACGCTCTCACACATTTCAAGAAAACATTTTTTACAAAAAATCAACCGCTCCGAAAACGATGAATTTTCAGAGCGGTTTTTTTATAAATGACAACGGTGATTCTGCTTAATTATTGTTTTCACCCATTGCCACGGGTGGACAAGGCTACTGCTTAATCACCTTTTTACCGTAGATAGTTTTAAAGTCGTTTTTCATCGAAATGGTCACCCACTGCTTTGACTCACACGAGGCCTTCATCTTGACAGCCTTTTCGGGATTGCCAAATTCTCGCTCCACGTCATCGGCGAGCACACAAAACGCCATGCTTGGATAGCGATTCTTCGTAACAGCGTATTCAAACATGCTGAAATCGCCCGATGAATTGCCAAATGCTAAAATTGGCTTAATGCCTATTTCTCGCACGATGGCGCTCACCTTATTCATTTTCAGATTTTTCACATACATCTGTCCGCGCACCACATCGTCGGTGGGCTTAAAGGAATAGTCCCAGCCCTCTTTATTGCCCTGTGAAGTGGCGTAGGTGTAGATGTCCGACCCAATAATGTGGTTACGGTCAAATGCCAGCACACCATCGGCGTAGGCACGTGTCACCTGGCGCTCACTGCCCGAAATAATGTAGGTGGTGAAACCGTTTGCCGCCAAATAGCCCACCACTTCAGCCATGGGCAGATACACGGCCTCGCCCCACTTCAGGTTTTTCATTCCCTCCACAGGAGCTTCCATAAAATTGTCGGCATAGTCGCGATACTGCTCTGGAGTCATGCCTGCGAACACTTCGTTCTGGGCAATGGCCTCCGTCCACATCATCTCGCCGGGCACAGAACGGGCGTAAACGGCCTTCTTGATCACCTCGGCTGTGGCGAGCTGCTCCTTGGTGGGGAGAAAAGTGCTGTCGGCAAACACACGGTGCAGATACATCATCCATTCAAAGTAGGAAGGAGCCGTTTCACACACGAGTGTGCCATCAAGGTCAAACACCGCCACACGGTCGGCCTTTGGCACAAACCCGGGGCTCTTCGGGTTGGTCACATTCTCCACAAAACTCTTCAGCTTAGCCAAGGGCACACTGCCTTCCGTCCAGTAAGAAAATTTGCCCTCTTGGCCCACGTTATGCCCGATTTCTGCGATTTCTTCGCGGGTTTCGCCCATCATCACCGATGGCAAAGCAAGTGCCACAGCACTCACTACCGATAATAATACTGCTTTCTTATTCATTTTTATAGTTGCTCAAATAAATTTTACTTGTAAGAATTTCTTTGTGCAAAGATACAACAAAAATGATAATTCAAATTTTCTTCAAATTTAGCTCCTACTTTTGCTGCACACTAAATAGCAATTTCAATTAATCAATTTCAAAAAAAAGAATTATGAAAAAAGTGATTCTAATGTTTACACTGGCATTGACATTCCTTTTTATGAATGCCCAACGCGAGTACGCAACTTCAAAAGTAGAGAAACACGAAACCGCTATTCTCGTTATTGACATGCAGAACGACTTCGTTGACCCAAATGGCAAACTATGCGTGGCTGGCGCAAAAGCCACCATTCCCGCCATCAACGCCCTCATCAAGTATGGAAAGAGTAAAAACTGGAAAGTGGTGTGGGTTGTTCGTGACCACAGAGCATCAGGAGTTGATGTGGACGCTCCCCGAATTCCTCTTTTCGTGGACGGCAATAACAGCTATTGCGTGCCAGGCACATGGGGTGGAGCTATTGCCGACGGATTGAAACCAGAAACAGACGACATCATACTGCCAAAGTTCAGAAATTCGGCATTTTTCCACACCAATCTCGATCTCATGCTCCGGAGAATGGGCGTGAAAACGGTGGTTTTGGCTGGCACGCAATACCCGAATTGTGTGAGAGGCACAGCCAACGATGCCATGAGCTATGACTACGAAACAGTGATTTGCACCGATGCCTGCTCTGCCAAAACTGAAGAAGTGGCGAAGGCCAATGTGTTTGATATGGCCAATATGGGCATCAAGTGTATATCTCTTGACAAGATAAAGAAGGCATACAAGTAAGTAATGGGGCACCGGCATGGGGCGTGCAGCCATTTCATTCAAGTTATTTTAAACAATTAAAATTATTATCGCCCCTCACTAAAAAATCACATTGGCATAGCATATCAGCCGAATAATTTTCACCCATTCTTGCACCATTAAGCGATAAAGGCGCGGCACACTGGCTCGTTATCTGATTGACATTTAGATTATTGACAATCAGCTAAGGCATAAGCCAGCGCTCCGTGCTTTTATCATTTTTATGGAGCCAGCGAGAATCGCACATCTTGGCGTACGCACTTTTATAGTGGCTGTATGAAAAGTATTTCGTAATTTTGTGCTGCAACTACAATATTTTTACGCATTCAAGATAATGACAGAAATGGATTTTACTGTGAGCGAAAATCTGAGCATCTCCCCATTATACGGACTGCTCAAGCTCACGCCAAGTTCAGGCGTTTTGCCTGACACCCGCCCTGGGCAGTTTGTTCAGGTGGAAGTTCCTAACTCAAAAACCACATTCCTGCGCCGTCCCATCTCCATTTGCCACATTGATGAGAGCAGAGGCCAGCTGTGGCTGCTCATACGCCGCGCCGGCAATGGCACGGCATCGCTCCTGCAAACCAAAGTGGGCGAAAGCCTCAACCTCGTACTGCCCCTCGGCAATGGATTCAGCACCACATTTTCAGGCGAAATGCTGCTGATAGGTGGCGGTGTGGGCGTGGCGCCGCTGCTGCAATTAGGCAAGACGCTGAGCAAGGCGGGAAAGAAGGTAAGATTTCTGCTCGGAGCACGCTCTGCTGCCGACCTCCTGCTGATCGACGAATTTAAGCGCTGGGGCGAGGTGTACGTTTCCACCGAAGACGGCTCTCTGGGCGAAAAAGGATTCGTCACCCAGCACTCTGTGCTCAACACGCCCGTCCATCACATAGCCTGCTGCGGGCCACAGCCCATGATGAAGGCCGTGGCGGCTATCGCCAAGAGCAAAGGAATAGACTGCGAGGTGTCGCTCGAAAATGTGATGGCATGTGGCTTGGGCGCTTGCCTGTGCTGCGTGGAAGACACTGCCGACAGTGGCCACGTGTGTGTATGTAAAGAAGGTCCGGTGTTTAATATAAATCGATTGAAATGGTAGATTTAAGCGTAGAAATTGGAAAACTGAAATTGAAAAACCCGATCATGACTGCTTCGGGAACTTTCGGATATGGCGAAGAATTCGCCGATTTTATCGACTTGAACCGCCTTGGCGGCATCATTGTGAAGGGAACCACCCTTCACCACCGCGAGGGCAATCCCTATCCACGTATGGCCGAAACTCCAAGCGGCATGCTCAACGCCGTGGGCTTGCAGAACAAGGGCGTAGATTACTTCATTGAGCACATCTACCCTCGCATCAAGCACCTCGACACGCAAGTGATTGTGAATGTGAGCGGATCCTGCATCGACGATTATGTGGCCGTGTGCGAAAAGCTCAACGACCTTGACAAAGTGGCCGCTGTGGAAATCAATATCTCTTGCCCCAACGTGAAGCAAGGCGGAATGGGATTCGGCACCACATGCAGCGGAGCGGAAAGCGTGACCAGCGCCGTACGCAAGGCCTACAATGGCACGATGATTGTGAAGCTCACCCCTAATGTGACCAATATTGCCGAAATAGCACTTGCCGCAGAAGCCGCTGGTGCCGACGCGGTGTCGCTCACCAACACATTCCTGGGCATGGCCATCGATGTGGAGAAGAGGCGCCCCATGCTTTCCACCATCACCGGAGGACTGTCGGGACCGTGTATTCGCCCCATTGCCGTGAGAATGGTATGGCAAGTGGCAAAGGCCGTAACGGTGCCCGTGGTGGGGCTTGGAGGCATTATGAACGGGCGCGATGCCATAGAGTTTATGCTCGCAGGAGCCACTGCGGTGGAAATTGGCACCGCCAATTTCATCGATCCACAAGTCACCGTTAAGGCTATCGACTACATTCAGGATTACCTCACACGCCATAAAATCGACCGTGTGCGCGATTTGATTGGCGCAATGGAGCAGTAACCCATCTCTTCCATTAGAAGCGCCTCACGGGCTTAAAAGCACCCTTATAGCGCAACATATATTCCAAAGGGCAGCATACGATAATTATAGAGACAGTGCGGACGCACGGCTCGTGCGTCGCGCTACGCTGAATAATATCCCTGTTCTCTCAGCGAAAACTCTGCGGCACAGAGTCAATTCTTATCCCCACTAAATTTCCACTGAGGCCAAATTATCTATAAAATACTCATTTTCCAGCACAAGGAAAGGCTCAAAAGCGCCATGCTTTTGAGCCTTTCTTTTATTATATGCAATCTGCATTCAAGTTTATCTTATCTAAATCCCCCCCTATCGCAAACACAGACCTTTATCACACTGCTTTTACATTATCATGAAAAGGCTATGGCAGCTAAGGCTGATATAGGGCCTATCAACGTTTATAGGGCCTATCAACGTGATCCGCGAGGCACAAATTCCTCAAAACTGTTATCGCTATAAAACACCATAATAGATGTAACGCGGCGCACCACGGTGCCAGTGCCCGCCCCCTTAGTGGGCGCAGGTGCTGATAGCGATGATTTTTTAGCCATATTCTGCAATGCTGCCGATATCGTGGACACGGGAGTTGGCGCTGACGTTGATGCTGGTGCCGACGGCTGGAATGGCGGCTCATCGTCGCTAAAGGAGATAGAGGTCATGACTGACTGACGAGAATTTGAAGCCTCGTCAGATGCCGAAATTTTTTCTACATTCTCAGAGGGTTGAGCCGAAGTGGGCGAGGGTATAAAGTTCGCATTTGGAACAAACATATCTCCATCGCCAAACATAAGCCACATCACATTAAGCGCTGGATAGGCATTATGAATTTTAGTGATCAGTTCATCGCTCACTTTCTTGTTGCGGCCATTAAGTAGCTGCGAAAGCGTGGGCCGAGGTATGTCGCACGTATCGGCAAAAGTGGAATTAGAAATTCCATTATCATTTAGAAAGAGTTTTAAGCGAGATACTATATCCATAATTGCAAACGGTGAAAATTCATAAAAAATTGAGTTTACAAATGTACAAACAATTGTTTGTAATCACAAATTTATTGACGTAAATTTAAATATCACATTTGCAAACCCGGTATTTGCAAAAACAAACGGAGAAATCGGTGAATTTAAACCATAAAACATCCTGTTTGCAAACGCATACACAAGCACTTCAATCAGTATTAATTTACATATTCAACATCACCTATCTATATAACTGAAACACAATGCATTTTATATATAAAATTTATAATTTTAGGCAATATGTGGCACTATTAGCCCATACACTTATATAGTCACTTTATATATTTCGTTATAAATATCTGATTATTCGTGATTTACACAATATCTAATCAAATGTTAAACGTCTATTTTGATGCATTTGTAAACAAATGATAACACATGCAACCGTACACAAAAACGCACAAACATTTACAAACAGAAAAACAAACGAAAACTCACGATTTTATTTTGCAAAACGCAACATTCATACACGAACTACTCGATGGTTTTGTGAATTTCAAAACCGAAACCAAGGGCGGTAATTTTACCATTTTATTCGGTTTTTTCGCTCAACTCATTTTCTTGCCTATTTTTTCCTCCATTCTGAATCACGCTGTGGAATACGAAATTCTGAGCCATTCTCAATGATTAAACCAGGGCACAAAACAATGGCGTAACCTATTATGCTTCAAATAAGTTACGCCATCGCTCCAGATGAGATTATTTGTGTTAGGCTATGTACATCAAAAAAGTGGAAATTGGTAGGTTTTTGGGGGTAAACACACGCCACACCACCTTAAAGAGGGGGTGAAAGGCGCTCCAGCACACCTAAAACTACATTAATATCGGTGATTTTTGATTTTTCTGACGCAAAAACCGTGTCATTTTTCAGAAAGCTCCTTTTTAAGGAAGCGAGCGGTGATGGAATTAGGGTTCTCTGCCACCTCTTCCGGAGTGCCAAAAGCGACGATTTGTCCGCCGTTTCTTCCCCCCTCCGGACCGAGGTCGATAATGTGATCGGCACATTTTATCACATCTAAATTATGGTCGGTGGTAATTACCGTATTTCGCTTTTGGACCAATTTATCAAGCACAGATAAAAGTATCTTAATATCTTCAAAATGGAGACCGGTGGTGGGCTCGTCAAGAATGTAGAGCGTTTTGCCCGTGTCCTTTTTCGACAGTTCGGCGGCAAGTTTCACACGCTGACATTCGCCTCCGGAAAGCGTGCTCGATGGCTGGCCCAGCTTGATGTAGCCGAGTCCCACTTCTTGCAGCACTTTTATCTTGTTGAGAATCGCAGGAATGGCATCAAAAAACTCCACCGCTTGGTTTATCGTCATGTCGAGCACATCAGCAATTGATTTTCCTTTGAATTTCACCTCCAAAGTCTCTCTGTTATAGCGCTTTCCGCCACAGGCTTCACAAGGCACAAGCACATCGGGCAGAAAATTCATTTCCACCGTCTTATAGCCATTGCCATTACACACCTCGCATCTGCCGCCTTTTGCGTTGAATGAGAAGCGCCCTGGCTTGTAGCCGCGGATTTTCGATTCCGGCAAGTTCACAAACAGGTTGCGGATGTCGGTAAACACGCCTGTGTAGGTGGCGGGATTGGAGCGAGGCGTGCGCCCTAATGGCGACTGGTCCACGGTCACCACCTTGTCGATGTATTCCAGGCCCTCCACGCTCTCATAGGGAAGCGGCTCCGTGAGCGAGCGATAAAGTTTTTGGCTGATGATGGGCTGGAGCGTGGCGTTGACCAGCGACGACTTTCCGCTGCCGCTCACACCTGTCACGCAGATAAATGTGCCCAACGGAAATTCCACATCCACATTTTTCAGATTGTGGCCATGGCAGCCACGCAGCTTTATCACATGCCCGTTGCCTGTGCGGCGCACCTTTGGCACCTCTATTTTCTTCAGTCCGCTTAAATAATCGGCCGTGAGCGTGCTCTTTTTGAGCATTTGCTTAGGAGTGCCCGCAAACACCACATTGCCGCCTCTACGCCCCGCTTTGGGGCCTATATCCACAATATAGTCGGCATTGAGCATCATATCTTTGTCGTGTTCCACCACTATCACGGTGTTGCCTTCATCTCGCAGCTTTTTCAGCGAGGCTATCAGGCGCTCGCTGTCGCGCTGGTGCAGGCCAATACTGGGTTCATCGAGGATATAGAGCACGTTCACCAGTTGCGACCCAATTTGTGTGGCAAGGCGAATACGCTGACTTTCACCGCCAGAGAGCGATGCCGACGAGCGGTTGAGCGACACGTAGTCGAGCCCCACATCGAGCATAAAATTCAGTCTGCTCATGATTTCTTTCACGATTTCATCGGCTATTTTCCACTTTTTGGGCTCCATGTGGTTGTGGAGGTCGGCAAGCCAGTCGCGCAAGTCGCTGATGTCCATACTCGCAAGTTGAGCGATGTTTTTTCCGTTGATGAAGAAGTGGAGCGCCTCCTTGTTCAGGCGCGCGCCGCCACATTCGGGGCACACGCAGCGCGAGAAGAACTGCCCTGCCCATTTCTGTGCTTTGGAGCCAGCCGCCTCGTCTTGCTGAAGCTCTATATACTTCACCAGCCCGTCGTAGGTGAGGAAATAATTGTTGGTGCTCAGCGTCTCCGTCTTGATGTTCAGACGCTCGTCGGTACCGTTCATGATATCGTCGAGAGCCTCCTCTGGCAAATCCTTCAGTGGTGTGCTGATATCGCAGCCATACTTTTCGCAGATGGCTGAAATCTGCCAGAACACCAGTGAATTCTTATACTTGCCCAATGGCAGTATGCCGCCCTCTTTTATCGACAGCGACATGTCGGGCATAATTTTCTCGCGGTCGATAAGGTTCACATACCCCAGCCCCTTGCACTTGTGGCAAGCGCCCTGTGGCGAATTAAACGAGAAATTGTGTGGCGCAGGGTCGAGATACGACAGTCCTGTTGAGGGGTCCATCAGCGTCTTGCTGTAATAGGAAACCTCATCGGTGTCGGCGTCAAGAATAAGCAACTGGTCCTTGCCTTGGCGGAAAGCCAGCTCCACGGTCTCTTTAAGGCGCTTCTCGTCTTTGCGTGCCACCTTCAGGCGGTCGATCACCAGTTCCACTGTGTGGTTTTTATAGCGGTCGAGCTTCATGCCGAAGGTGATTTCGCGCAGTTCCCCGTCAACGCGCACATGGATATATCCTTTCTTGCGGTATTGCTCAAACAGATCCTTGTAATGGCCCTTACGGTTCTTCACCAAAGGCGCCAGAATGTATATTCGTTTGCCGTCATATTTATCAAGGATAAGGGAAAGTATCTTTTCCACAGAATATTTCACCATACGCTCGCCCGACACATAGCTCACAGCATCGGAAGCGCGCGCATAAAGCAGGCGCAGATAGTCGTACACCTCCGTAGAGGTGCCCACCGTGGAGCGCGGATTCTTGTTTGTGGTCTTCTGCCCTATCGAAATCACCGGGCTCAGCCCCGTAATCTTATCCACATCGGGCCGTTCGAGCACGCCGAGCATGTTTCGCGCGTACGCGGAAAAAGTTTCCAAGTAGCGACGCTGCCCTTCAGCAAATATAGTGTCGAACGCCAGCGATGATTTTCCGCTGCCACTCAGCCCAGTAATCACGGTGAGCTTATAGTGTGGAATATCCACATCAATGTTTTTCAGATTGTGGACGCGCGCGCCAAGCACGCTCACACATTCCGTATCTTTCCCTTCAAAAATCATAATCTGCAAAATTACAAAAAAGAAATTGGATATCAGAGATTAGAGGTTAGAAATTAGAGGTTAGAGGTTAGAGGTTAGAGGTTAGAGGTTGGGGGCATCACGTATGGATGCGGCATGCCGCGTCCGCCCCAAATTATGCCCTCCACAAAACACATTCACTCCAAATTCACACCCACCACCAAATCACCTCCACAAATCGCACCCATATCAAAACACATCCCCACCAAAAAAATCTGGACCGCCTCAAAATTGCACGTCCACCGCAAAATTGCACACGCTACAAAATACTTTCCACTCAAAATAAAGCACATACAAGGATTAGAGTGGCGAAGTTCATACGATTGAGGCAGAACAAAGGCTGCGCAGGCAATAAAAACAGCCTGCGCAGCCTTGTTATATTCTTTATTCCCTTTCGCCTCTATTCCACAATAGTGCTGCCTCCTGTGGTGTTCTTGCGGTAGCGCAGGATATTGATGTCGCCGCTGAGCTTATACACCTTGTCGTCGGCACCACGAGCTTGAATCACGTAATAATACACTCCCGTTGGCACCAGTTTGCCATGATACTTGCCGTCCCACCCTTCTTCCGGGTTGGTAAACTCACAAATCTTGTTGCCCCAGGTATTGAAAATGGTGCAATGAAACTCCACAAGCGACTTGTATTTCACTTTCCACACATCACCCACGCCCTCAGTCGATCCTGGTGAGAACACATTGGGGCACACCAATTCGCTCTCGCCGATATGCACCGTGTAGGTCGGGCCATACGCCTCACAGCCACTCTGCAAATTCGTGCCCACAAACCGCCAGTAGGAGGTGCCTGTGGTGGTGAACGTCTGTTCCACTTCCTCATCGTTGAAGCGGGCCTCTATGTTTTGAAATTCGGCATCCATTGCCTTCTGCCACTCTTTGTGGTCCACGGCATCGGTGCAATACGCCCTAAATGTGACCGTGGCAGGCGCCGATCCGCCCAGTTCATCACCATCATCGCTGCTGGTGCTGCCATCGGCAGAGGTGTCGTCGTCGTCACCGCTGCTGCCGCTGCTGTCCGTGCCTTTTTGCTTCACAGCCGTCGTACGCACATCCACGGCAGTGGTGGTGTAGGTATCACTCTCCATCTCCACCCCCTCGTTCCAGAACTGGAGAAAGCGGTCGCCACTGATGTGGAATGTGGTGTTGCACAGCGGAGCGGCAATCACCATCTGTGGCTTCACGGAAGCCAGCACTTCCGTCGTGTCAACCGGTGTCCACTGCACGGCCGTCTCGTCCCACACAAGCGTGCGATAAGCCAATTTTATCTCACGGCTCAGCGTCCTTCTCACACCCGTAATGGTGAAATACGCTATATCATCGGCCTTACCGTCGATGTTCAGCGTGGCGGTGCCGCACTCCTCTGGCGCAAGAGCCGAAATACTGTTGAAGCGCAGATAATGGTCGGCATAGTTTACAATCCACACATAGGTGCGCTTGGTGCCTTCCTCTATAATGTAGCCTTGCCCTGGGCCGACCTGCGCAAGCGTAGTGGTGCGCCCCTCGGTCTGGATTCCAGTCACTTCCTCGGCATAGCCACCGCCCTGGCTTCCAAAGCTATACCACACCACAGGTTCATCGGTAGATGCACGATACTGCATACCCACGCCCTGAGTGTCGTAGATCACAAACACGTGGTTCAAGCCCGTATTCTTTTCCGGCACCAGGTCGAACACATCATGTGTGCTGCCCACCACCGTCACTTGCGTCCACCCCGTGAGCGGAGCCAAAATCGCTATTATTGTAAGAAGCAAATATCTCATCATTGTGTCATGCAAAAAGTTAAAAGCAACCGTGCGCGTGCCGTACGCACGCCAAGAAAGCCCGCCCCACAGAATCATCACAGAGAGCCGCTTTCCCCGGTGCAAAGTTAATGAATCTCACCAATAATAACGCAAAACCGCCCCCAAAATTGCCCCCACATAATCTTTCCCTGGAGCAGTTATAGAGCGATTTATCACTTCAGCCTCAACGCAGGCTTAGGTTTCAAACCATATTTTGCAAGCAATTTAGCTTCACGAGATTGAGGCAAAATAGCACTTTTTCCAGACTGTACCCAATGAAAAGCAGGAGTTCCCTTGGGCAGAGCGTCAATTTTTGGAGCTTTTGTTTTCAACCATAATCTCAGCCAATTGAGTTTTGCTATCATTCTGTTCACTTCGCCAGTGAAAGCTGGATGGATTTCCACAAAGTAAACCTTCTCATCATACCCTACTGCATAATCCCACCGATTTTCATTCGGATAAAGGTGAGCCACTGCAGCATCTATATTTAAACTTCCATTCAATCTCTTTCCATCTGATACTACAACTTTTCCTCCCTCCGCCTTTTTTAGAGCACGGAGCCCAGATTCATACGCCTCCGCCACATCTGCGGTCTGCTCTATGGCCAATTGAAAATCAGTCTTCGCCATATTTAGCCATATATTTTGAAACCACTTCCGATGCTTTTGACGCAAATTGCGACAATCCACCCCACTCAGCCTCATCAGTGTTTTCACTCGCCACGTCAAGAGCACTAATTTCATCTGTGACCACACCCTCTTTAGCGTGTGAAAAGTAGTATGTGCGCAAATCCCGATTTACTACGCCATTAATGATTTCACCTACATAGCTATTCCGATTAGCGTCAAAAAGCTCACACAGTGCCTGCTCCCTGACTTCTTGCGGAAACTGCTGAAGCATTTTAAAAGTCCAAGCGAATTCCAACAGCATAGGTGAATGTGTGGACACCACTACCTTATAGCCCATCTTGACAAGTTGCAGAATCTGCATAATCACCGACAGAATAGCTCTTGGGTGTAGCCCCATTTCGGGTTCCTCCACCACCACATATTCATACCGCTTGCCATTGGCGCTTTTTGTCGCATGTTCTGTCAGGCAATAAAAAGCCATCAACAAGGGCATAAACTCCTTTTGACCAGCGCTCCACGTCATAAAAGGCAAACTCGTATCGCCCACCCTCATTCGCATTTTCTTCTGGCCTGCTTGTTCATCAATCACCACTTTTCCACCATGAAAAATCGTGTCATTGAACATACGCTCAAGTCCTTCATCGCTGCTCCTCTTCAAAGGAAACACCACGTTGTCATCTTCAATGTCATTCTGAAAAAACAGCCTGAGTGTTTCGCTGAAATTTCGCAACACATATGGCGAGGTGATGTCGAATTCCATAAAATTTTTCGGTCGGCCATCCGAAATCGAAAGTATGCGTTGGGCTGGAATATAGAAAAGTTTCTCATTGGTTTCCACATTCTTCATGTTGAGCAGACAGCGCTTTTCAAACACCATATTATCAACCTTCACAGCAGTATCACTTCCCCACATTGAAGAAAGTCTGTCGCCAAAGTAGTAATTAAGAATCTTGTCGGGATTGCCATCTATTGCATAATTATATTTTTGCAACTGTTGAGCAATGTAATTGCAATCAACTACAAGTTTCGCCAGTTGCAAGAACAGCGTTTTTCCACTTGCTTGCGGACCTAAGAGAATCGTTAAATCTCCAAGTTCCACATCAAGATTCTTTATTGGGCCAAAATTAGATATTTGAAACTTTTTCATCGTCATAATTTGTAAACAAGTAGCCACCCCTTACTTCACGAAATAAACTACTCTTTTGCAAAGTTAATGAATCTCACCAATAATAACGCAAAACCGCCCCCAAAATTGCCCATACGCAAATTTAGCAGATAGAGGCATGCCCAAAAGCCCCCCCAACTCCTCCGCACAAACGCACGGGAAGGAACTGGGGGGATAACGCATCTCATGCCAGAAGAAAATGGTATTTATCGTGGCTATTTGAGCTTGTTGTTTTCAAATGGATCGGAAGCCTTAAGCACTTTTATCATATCTTGTGCCACCTGAGGAATATTACTGGTGATATTTAATGTCCGTGGATATGCATTGTGGCAGAATGCGTTTCTTATCTGGCTCAATTTGTAGGCATCTCCTGATGCCAAATCATTATTGCCTTCCAGCACATTAAGCAAATCACTAAAATCAAAACGGTATTCATTCTGCAATCGCTCATTTAATTCCGGGTATTTTGCATAAGCCGCTTTTTCTAATTGGAAAATGATTTCTATAGCCTCTGGCCTACGGTCGTCATAGGTGCAGAATTCCTTGTCGAGCAAATCCTTGTCAATAGTGTGGTTCGTGAGGATTCTTGCCAGCGATTTCATACGCTTGTCATTAATGAGCCGGAAGAAGTCGCCATAATTCTTAAGTTTCATGCCATTGGAGTGAATCGTGTACTTTTCACCATCAATATTAAAAGTGAAATCGATAGGCATCACTTCCGACAATATACCTCTTTCGGCATCTGGCATGATGAGTGAAAGCGAGAACTGTTTGCTGTCGGCAGCTGATCCCAACTGCGCAAACATGGCTTTCACCATCATAAACATCACCACGTCCTGCACTTTATATCGCCGTATGGCCCTCTCATTTTTCTGATATTCGTTACGGCATTTCGCGATTCTGGTATCCAGCAAGTCGTTCTTCTCTGCCTCAGAAAGTCTTCGGGTATCAGGGTTCCTGTCTAAGCGGCTTATAGCCCATTTTTTATAATCTTCTTTTAGTTTGCCACGTTTTTCCCATATTTCCTCACGCAGCATCAGCGGTATAAACTGCGAACTCAATGCCCTTGTGGCGCGGTTTTCCTGACAAATCATCATATCTGTAAATCGGTAGTTACGCTTCCATTCGTAGAACGGCTGGAAATCGTCCTTTAGCTCCCTTTTCAGATATTCGCCTATCAAGAATGTGACATTGCTATGCTCAAAATCAACCCCACTCATCGATGGCAATTTTTTAAGAGCCGCTTTAATCGCGTCATCAAACATTTGGCGAGGTAGTTCGATAGGCACATCTAATGTGTAGATTTCACCCATCTTTTTATAGAACGACGCATTTCGGTGCTCCCATTTATTACGACAGCGGTTCAAGTAAGGTAAAGTCACTTTTTCGCCATTCTGAAGCTGGCCACGCAGGTGCTGATAATAAGCTCGCTTTGCCACAAGATATTGTTCATACAAATCCACAGTGGTTTGAGGGTTTCTATTCAATGCCTTAGCAAGGAATGGATGCGCTTTTTCTCGGTTTTGTATCAGCTGCGCCTTGGCAAACATCGCTTTCAGCTCGTCAAGCGACTGGCTTGTCGTGTCACCGCCATTAAACGTGGCAATCATACTCTGCATCACGCGATAATTCATGCCTGTCAGCCTGTCGGTGCCATACTCCTCTGAGTCGCCACTGTATTTCGACGGCTGGTGCTTCACAATATCAGCGGCGAGCCAGTCGGCAAGTTTACCAGGCTGGATTGATCGGAAGCCTCGTTTTCCCATTTTGTTTTGGGCAGAGTTCACGCTGCGTTTATCCGATTTCAGCCGTTCAATTCTCTCGCCAGTGTCGGTTAGTGCATCGTCCACCATTTTCGCAAGTTGGTCGTTCACATTCTTGCCTGAAGTTCTTTCATTCACGCAGTCAATCACCTTCTGCGGAATATCAGCCATTGCTATGCCGTACGTACCAATATTGGCCTTTGACAGTTTGCCTTGAGCCATTGCTTCAAACAATTTTTGATACTTGCCCACCTCGCTCTTAATGAGCGCCTCGGTTGCTTCACTGCCACATAGCATCATGTGAAACATCATAGCGGGAAGCTCTAACACGCTCATTCTGCATGTAGGGAACTCATTATATACACCAAAACTTCCATCTTCATATTTCACAAGGTCGGGAGTGTAATCACCAAAGCGCATACCAATCTTGTTGTTCTCTATTATATAGCGAGTGTTGGTGTCAACTATGTATGGATAGCTTTCTGGATTGGCATCATCACGCCTTACATGCTCAAAATCACGGATCTCAACTTTCCTATGAATGTGGGCAATTTCAAATCCTTCATTCCTTCTTTTTTCTCCACTTCATGAATGCGGCCAAAGGCGTTGATCTTACGCTCCAGCACCCTCACTCTCGACACTCCGTCAATACAATGCTTATCGGCTGTCTTCAGATAGCGCATTTTCCCCATATTCACCTGAAAGCGGATATCCTTAAAAAGGTTGCGAAAGTCGATATATCCAAGCGAAAGCTGGGCGAAGCGGTCGGTATGGCGCACCTGAAGCACATCGTTCATATCCGACGACACGATGCGAAATGCGTTCTGGTCGGGATAGGAGAGTGTGGCAAACAGTTCTTTCGGACAGCGTTTCAGTTCATTGAGCATATCCAACGCTATCGAAAAGTCTGTTTTCTCAGGCACAATCCTGTCTTTAGGCAGTTTTGCGGTGTGAATACCGAATGTGTTCCGAATAATGCAAGCCTCTTCCGATTGCTTTTTGTAGGAGCTATAAATAGGAAGTTTCTGCAGAAACACATTCACATATTTCTTTTCCAAAAACATGCAGATGAGCATTGCCATTCCCACGCCAGAAATGTGATGAATCTTTGGATTGTTGGCATCATTGCTCACGATGCTCAAAAAGAATGAGGTGTCAATTACTTTTTTCCTCCCCTCTGCTTTATATCTGAAATCTTGAATAAAGCCAAGGCTCTGGGTTGAATAGGAGTATTTTTTAGCACTGTCGCGGAGTGCCACAGTAAAATAGGCATTCAGAATTTTGCTTAGTGGCTGTTCATTTTGCTTGAGAAACACACTGTCGTCCAAGAAATTGGGGTCGTTAATCATATAGTGGGCGCAATGGTCGCGGTAGGCTTTCAGCACATTAAACACCATCTTCAGCACATAATATACGCACTCGGCAGTCACTGTCAAACTTCTTTTTTGCCTCTCAAGCATTTCCTGCTGCCGCTTGAAATCCCTGTTTTTACTTGCCCAGTCATATTGTTTTTTAGCCCACACCGCATCATTTTTCCGCTTTTCTTCGGCTATAATTGGCAGAAATGGAAAATATCGGTACAGTTTCTCCATCACAAAAGCCTCTTTAGCGGAATCATGATTTTGACCATTAGGCTTTATCACTGCCACAGTGGGATGATCCCAATACGAGTCGCTGTCAGGATTGAAGTTATTTTCAATGCTGCCTAAAGTGGCTATATGGTCAAGGATATTACGAATATTAGAGAGTGCCATTGCAGAATATGTGCCAAACAATTGTTTGTGGTCTTCAATAATTTGTGGGATTTTCATTGTGTTCCTATTCTTTTTTGTATTCTATAAAGTTAATTAATATTATGTTCTGTAAAGATAGCCAAATTTTTCGTCATTTTCATTTTTTTCGCTCTATTTTTTCTAAATAATGAAAAAAGGCTTTATCTTTGTAGTGCAATATCACCTTAATAATTCTGAATATTATGAATACATCTAACACTTATTTCATTGAATCTACGCGTGTTAGAATCACTCAGTTGTCGAAGCCCACATTTTGAGTGGGTATTACAACCCAAAATGCACATTATAAAGGTGCATTACGTTGTCGAAGCCCACATTTTGAGTGGGTATTACAACATCAATCTTTTTAAGGGAATCAGAGCCATTTAAAGGCACTGATACACAACGTGGAGTTTAGTTTTTCTTCTTGGTATTGCCTCCTATCACTTATATTATATATTAATGTGTATAGGCATCTCATAATATTTGGTTTCAAGGATTGCATGCCTGTTTATGGTGGGCTTGTTTTGGGGGGAATGTGTTTTGAGGTGGGCCTGATTTGGAGAGGACGTGGCATGCCGAGAGCACTGAAAAAAATGGCCATTTTACAGAGGCGAGACTGAAAATCTTTATAATTTATAACCGTTTTCCCTTGGCAGCGTGTTCAATAGAGATGGATCATGGCATAATTTTAGATGTGGCACCGGAGATGCCTTGTTATGGTTAGCACCATGCAAGTGAGCCGAAGGCGAACGCAGCTTGGTGTTAACCACAAAAGAGCATCTCCGATGCTCGCAGCCTGATCAGTAGCGTCCCCTCCCACTAATTGGGCATTATGTCCTTAAAACTGTCAATTTGAAAGTTGGTTTCACTTTTTCAGTGCTCTCGGCATGCTACGTCCCTACGTGATGCCCCCAACAAAAAATCTCTAATCTCTAACTTCTAATTTCTAACTTCTAATCTCTAATTTCTAACTTCTAATTTCTTTAAAATTACTTGGGTTTGTTTTGTGGTGCGGTGCGTTTGGTGTAACTTTGTAGTAGAATTTAGGTTTTACAGATAATCCACTTATCTATTTTTATGATTACATTCTTCAAAAAAGGCGTAAAAACCATCTATGCGGTGGACGCTGACCACACTCTTTCTCCCAAAGAAATTGAGAAATTGGAATGGCTGCTCGGAGGCACCCAAGTTAAGGACCACACCTTGCGAGGCACTTTCATCGGGCCTCGAAAGGAAATGATAACGCCGTGGAGCACCAATGCCGTGGAGATTACCCAAAACATGGCGCTCACGGGCATCAGCCGAATCGAAGAGTTCACCACCACAAAAGAAAAGGATCCCAAGTACGACAAAATGCTGCAACG
The DNA here is from genome assembly GCA_050873765.1 of Sodaliphilus sp. Classification (GTDB taxonomy): domain Bacteria; phylum Bacteroidota; class Bacteroidia; order Bacteroidales; family Muribaculaceae; genus Sodaliphilus. Next base: position 7,138 of record JBNMJK010000018.1, on the reverse strand, counting down.
TGTTTACCACACTTTAGACAGCGACACCTTCACCATCACTCGTACGCCGGATCCTATCGTTTATATCGACGACATCGAATCCTACAATAAATCTGAGGGCTTGGCTCTCAGCCCCGAAGAGGTGGACTACCTCAAAGGCCTTGCCAAGCGTCTGGGCCGTCCGCTCACCGACAGTGAGGTGTTTGGCTTCTCGCAGGTGAACAGCGAGCACTGCCGTCACAAAATATTTGGCGGCACATTCATCATCGATGGCAAGGAAATGCCCACCAGCCTTTTCAGCCTCATCAAGAAAACCACCAAGGAGCACCCCAACAAGGTGATCTCGGCCTACAAGGACAATGTGGCATTCATCGATGGCCCCAAGATTGAGCAGTTCGCCCCTGTCAACCCCGACCGCCCCGACTTCTTTGAGGTGAAGGACATCGACTCTGTGATATCGCTCAAAGCCGAAACACACAACTTCCCCACCACCGTGGAGCCTTTCAATGGCGCCGCCACCGGTTCGGGTGGTGAAATCCGCGACCGTCTGGGCGGTGGCCGCGCGAGCCTTCCGCTGGCGGGAACGGCTGTGTATATGACCAGCTACCCTCGCACCGAGGCCGACCGCGCCTGGGAGCGCTGCACCATGCCTCCACGCCCATGGCTCTACCAAACGCCTGAAGAAATCCTCATCAAGGCGTCGAATGGCGCCAGCGATTTTGGCAACAAGTTCGGCCAGCCTCTCATCTGCGGCTCTCTGCTCACCTTTGAGCACGAGGAAGCCAAGCGACAGATGGCCTACGACAAGGTGATCATGCTTGCCGGCGGCGTGGGATTCGCCAATAAGCGCGACGCCATCAAGGGCACGCCTGAAGCTGGCGAAAAAGTGGTGCTGATGGGTGGCGACAACTACCGCATCGGCATGGGTGGTGGCGCGGTTTCGAGCGTGAACACCGGCCAATACGCCAATGCCATTGAACTCAACGCTGTGCAGCGCGCCAACCCCGAAATGCAGAAGCGCGTGGCAAATGTGATTCGAGCCTTGGCCGAGGAAGACACCAACCCTATCGTGTCGATTCACGACCACGGCGCCGGCGGACACCTCAATGCGCTTTCGGAGCTGGTGGAGGAAACTGGCGGACACATCGATATGGCGGCGCTGCCTGTGGGCGACCCTACCCTTTCGGCTAAGGAAATCATTGGCAACGAGAGCCAGGAGCGCATGGGCTTTGTGGCTGAAGAAAAGGACTTGCCCAAGATTGAGAAAATCGCTGAGCGTGAGCGTGCCCCATTCTATGTGGTGGGCGAAACCACCGGCGACGACCGATTTGTGTTTGAGCAGGCCGACGGTGTGAAGCCTATCGACTTGGGCATGAAGGACATGTTCGGCAGTTCTCCTAAGACTATCATGACCGACAAAACCGTCACTCACAAATATAAGGCCGTGAAGACCGACGCCTCGAAGCTCAACGAGTATATCGAGACCGTGCTTCAAATTGAGGGCGTGGCTTGCAAGGACTGGCTCACCAACAAGGTGGACCGCTCCGTGACCGGCAAGATAGCACGCCAGCAGTGCCAAGGCGAAATTCAGCTGCCTTTGAGCGACTGCGGCGTGGTGGCACTCGACTACACCGGCCATAGCGGCATTGCCACCTCTATCGGCCACGCGCCACAGGCTGGGCTTATCGACTCGGCTGCCGGCTCGGTGCTGTCGATTACCGAGGCGCTGACCAACATTGTGGGCGCCAACCTCAATGGCGGGCTGAAAGCGGTGTCGCTGAGCGCCAACTGGATGTGGCCGTGCCGCAACGAGGGTGAAGACGCTGCTCTGTATCGCGCCGTGAAGGCGTGCAGCGACTTTGCCTGCGCCTTGGGCATCAATATACCCACGGGTAAAGACAGTCTGTCGATGACGCAGAAATACGGCAATGGCAAGAAAGTGCTTGCCCCTGGCACTGTGATTATCTCTGCCGGCGGCGAAGTGACCGATGTGAAGAAAACCGTGAGCCCTGTGCTCCAGCAAAAGAAGAGCAAACTCTACTATATTGATTTCTCCGGCTGCGAACTGCAGCTCGGCGGTTCGGCGCTGGCACAGTCGATGGGGCTGCTTGGCGACAAGACCCCCGGTGTGAAAAGTGCCCTCTATTTTGCCACGGCCTTCAATGCTGTGCAGGAGTTGGTGGAGCAGCAGATGCTTTTAGCTGCCCACGACATCAGCGCCGGCGGCCTGCTCACCACCGTGCTTGAAATGACTTTCGCCAACACAAAAGGCGGTGTGAGCCTCGACCTTGACGGTATGAGCGAGACCGACATTGTGAAAACGCTCTTTGCCGAGAATCCGGCTCTTGTGATTCAGGTGGCCAACAACCAATGCGGCAAGGTGGAGCGGCTATTGGCTAAGCACGGCGTGAAATTTATCTGCATTGGCGAGCCTTCCGACGAGCGCACTGTCACCGTCAGCAAGGACGACAAGGAATACATGTTCTTCATCGACTATTTGCGCGACCTCTGGTTCAAGAGCTCTTATCTGCTCGACTGCAAGCAAAGCGGCGACAAGCTGGCTAAAGCACGCTTCGAAAACTATAAAAAGCAACCACTGCGCTGGCGTATGCCAGCCGGCTTCACCGGCAAAGCCGCCGACCTTGGCATTGAGGGCTTTAAGCATGGCCACACGGGCATCAAAGCCGCCATCATTCGCGAAAAGGGCGTGAATGGCGACCGCGAGATGGCCTATTCGCTCTACTATGCCGGCTTCGACGTGAAAGATGTGCACATGACCGACTTGATGAGCGGACGCGAAACACTCGACGACGTGAACATGATTGTGTTCTGCGGCGGCTTCTCCAACAGCGATGTGCTTGGCTCTGCCAAGGGCTGGGCAAGCGGATTCGTGTGGAACGACAAGGCTAAAAAAGCCCTCGAAAACTTCTACAAGCGCACCGACACGCTGAGTCTGGGCATTTGCAACGGCTGCCAAGTGATGATTGAGCTCAACCTGATCAACCCTGAATACAGCAGCAAGCCGCACATGGACCACAACGACAGCCACAAGTTTGAATCCAACTTCGTGGGCCTCACCATTCCAGAGAACAACTCTGTGATGTTTGGCAACCTCGGTGGCTCTAAACTCGGCATTTGGGTGGCACACGGTGAAGGCAAGTTCAATCTGCCTGAAGGCGTGGATAAATACAATGTGGTGGCACAATACAACTACCGCTCTTATCCTGCCAACCCTAACGGCTCGCCACGCGGCATTGCCGGCATCGCCTCTAAGGACGGCCGCCACTTGGCCATGATGCCTCACTTGGAGCGCGCCATCTTCCCATGGCAGTGTGGCTTCTACCCACAGGCGCGCCATGCCGATGAGGTGACTCCATGGATTCAGGCTTTTGTCAACGCTAAGAACTGGATTGCCGCTCACAAGAAGTAACACATCCTCATCATAAAAAATAGAGCAGCCCACCGATTTTAGCACCGGTGGGCTGCTTTTATTTTGTAGCGCTTGTAGCGCATTATGCGCGCATGGAATTATTCTTCGGTTTTTGGGGGCTGGGGATTCCAGCGTGCCTGCTGGCGAGCCGCCATTTGAGCCTCAGCCGCATTGTCCTGAGGCTGCCACAGCTGATGGCCTTGCAGCTGGTCGGGCATATACTGCTGCCGCACAAAGTGGCCCGGATAGTCGTGGGCGTACATATAGTCGCGTCCATATCCAAGCTGCTTCATGAGTTTGGTGGGGGCGTTTCGCAGATGCAGCGGCACCGGGGCGTTGCCCGTCTGCTCCACAAGCTGCAGCGCATCATTAATGGCACAGTAGGCCGAATTGCTCTTGGGCGATGTGGCAAGATAAATGGCGCACTCGCTCAAAGGGATTCTACCCTCTGGCCAGCCAATTTTATTGATAATGTCGAATGTGGCGTTAGCCAGCAGCAAGGCATTGGGGTTGGCGAGCCCTATGTCCTCCGCTGCCGAAATGCACAAGCGGCGGGCTATAAACTTAGGGTCTTCCCCTCCCGCTATCAAGCGTGCCAACCAATAGACTGCCGCATCGGGATCACTGCCTCGGACCGACTTGATGAAAGCTGAAATAATGTCGTAGTGCATCTCCCCGTCTTTGTCGAAAGCCATCGGATTTTGCTGCAGGCGCTCAGTCACCACCTTGTCGTTGAGCACAAAAGGCTCTTTGTCGTCGAGCGACTGATGTAGCAAATCCAGAATGTTGAGCAGCTTTCGGGCATCGCCGCCACTAAACCTGAGTAAAGCCTCGGTTTCCTCCACTCTCACCTCGCGGTCTTGGAAAATGGGGTCTGTTTTGAGGGCGTGGTCAAGCAGCTGAAGCAGGTCGTCTTTGTCGAGGGGCTGAAGCACATACACTTGGGCGCGCGACAGCAGCGGCCTAATCACTTCAAACGATGGATTCTCGGTGGTGGCGCCTATGAGAGTGACGGTGCCATTTTCCACAGCGCCAAGTAGCGAGTCTTGCTGCGACTTGTTGAACCGGTGAATTTCATCGATAAAGAGAATGGGGCGGCCTTTTGTGAACACGCTCTGGGCATCTGCCTTGCAACGCTCGAGCACCTCACGCACTTCCTTCACACCCGAAGTGACGGCAGAAAGAGTGTAGAACGGCACCTTCGTTTGCTCGGCGATAATGCGCGCGAGGGTAGTCTTTCCCACTCCTGGAGGTCCCCACAAGATGAATGAGGCAATGTTGCCGCTCTCTATCATGCGCCGAATCACCGCGCCGGGGCCCACTAAATGCCGCTGTCCAATATATTCATCGAGCGACTTTGGACGCAGCCGCTCTGCCAATGGTTGAAAACTCATTTTTAAAACAGTGTGTTATTGTTCAAGTATTGTACTGATAAGTGCAGTCACGTCGGTCACGTTCACCACGCCGTCGCAATTGATGTCGCACGTTTTGGTGTCACATTCCGTCTCGCCTAAAATAGCGTTGATTAGGGTGGTCACGTCGCCCACATTCACCACGCCATCACCATTCACATCGCCAAGGTAGGCCACAATGCTGCCAAATTCCTTCCATACAGGCGCGGCAGCGTATTTTGCCACAGCCTCTGAATTGGGCACATACAGCGTGAAGCCAGACAGGTCGGTAAACATGCCAAACGGCGATGCCACCTCGCGCAGGGGCAGTGGATCCACCGTGGCGCAGTAGAATTTCTTGCAGTTCTTCATTCCGAAAAAGGCGTTTGCGCCAATGTGCGTCACACTGGCAGGCAAGCTGAATGAGCCCATAATGGAGCAATCAGCAAATGCCCATTCACCAATGTCTTCCAGTCCGTCGGGCAGGGTGACCAACTTCATCGCATCACAGCCATAGAATGAGAAGGCCGATATGCGGGTCACAGTTGAGGGCACCGTATAACTGCGCCACGAGGCGTTTTTGCGTGAAAAAGTTATGATTGTGCGCGCGTCTTTGGTCATCAAAATGCCATTAACGTCGCAATACGCCGGATTTTCCGGGTCAACGGTGATCGTTTTCAGCTGCGTGCAGCGCTGGAAGGCGCGCTCTCCTATTTCGGTCACGTTCTTCCCTATCTTCACGGTTTTCAAAGCGGAGCAGCCGAAAAACGCCTCACTGCCCACACTCGTCACTGCATCGGGCAAAGCCACGTCGGTTATCCGCGAGCAGCCGTGAAAAGCGAAATCACCAATGCGCGTCACCGACTCGGGAATTTTTACCGATGTGAGGGAATCGCACGCATTGAAGGCATAGCCGCCAATCTCCACGATGCCTTGTGGCATTTCCACGCCTGTGAGGCCATGGCACGCATTGAATGCGCCAAACCCTATCACCGTTACGGGCGCACCTCCAGCTTCTGAGGGTACAACTATTTTACCCGTGTAATAGGTGTCGCCAAGCACTACCGAGGCTTTGCCGTCGGTGCTGATGGTGTAACTAATGCCATTGGATTCAAATCGCTGGGCTGTGGCAGCAAAAATGGTGCCCATTGCCAATATTATTGCCGATACGGTGTTTCGTAGCTTCATTTTTCAGTTTTTAATGTTGTAATATACGAAGTTAGCGAGAATGGCGGAGATTACCAACAATCACGCTGTGTTTTTTACAAGAAAAAGAAATAAATTTTGCAGAATGATATTTTAGCAGTAATTTTGCACAGAATTTCACGCAAATAGCAAAATATATTAGCAAGCAAATGGAAAACGTTAAAGCCACACAGCACATCAGCACTGCCAAAGGTATTTTAGCCCTGTCGCCCATCGTGGTGTTTCTGCTACTCTATGTGGTGGTGTCGGTCATTATTGGCGATTTCTACAAAATGCCATTGTCCATAGCCTTCATCATCGCCTCCATGTGGGCGCTGCTCTTTATGCCCAAGATGAGCATTTCTGATCGCATCGAGATATTTTCAAAAGGCGCGGCCAACAGTAATGTGCTCTATATGATATGGATTTTCTTCCTGGCTGGCGCGTTTTCAGCACTTGCAAAAGGCATTGGTGCCATCGATGCCACCGTGAACCTTGCCTTGGCGTCGCTGCCGTCCACATTCATTGTGCCGGGTCTGTTTGTCACAGCGTGCTTCATATCCATGTCGATAGGCACGTCGGTAGGCACAATCGTTGCGCTCACGCCATTCGCCTGCCAGTTGGCTCAAAGCACTGGCACCGACACGGCCTTTCTGGTGTCGGTGGTGCTGGGCGGCTCTTTTTTCGGCGACAACCTTTCGTTTATCAGCGACACCACCATAGCTTCCACACGGAGCCAGAAGGTGAAGATGAACGACAAGTTCAAGACCAACCTATGGATAGCCCTGCCTGCCGCCGTCATCACACTTGGTGTGTACATCTTTGTGGGTGGCATTCAGCCCACGGCTCAACCACAGCTTTCTTCCGCATCGTGGTGGAGCATACTGCCCTACTTAATTGTGATATTTTCGGCCATAATCGGTGTGAATGTGCTTATCGTGCTCACGCTGGGCATCATTTCGTGTATCGTCATCGCCCTATGCGGCCTTGCCGACGTGAGCCTGATTGAAATGTGCGGATATATGGGCAGTGGCATCAAGGACATGAGCGACCTCATCATTGTCACCCTGCTGGCGGCGGGGCTGCTGGGCGTGATCAGCTACAATGGCGGCGTGCGCTACATCATACAGGTGCTCACGCGCCGCATCAGCAG